>CAZFUQ010000121.1:0-3493 GCA_964521905.1 uncultured Cellulosimicrobium sp. | reverse complement strand
ACGCCGACGCCCTGGTCCGGCTCCAGCGGATCCTGCTCCTGCGCGACCTCGGTCTCGGGCTCCCCGCGATCAAGGCCGCGCTGGACGGCCCGCCCGCCCCGAGGGGCGAGCGGACGTCGTCGAGCGAGCGGGCGTCGTCGGGCACGGGCGAGCGGGACTCGCAGGTGCGGGCCCTGCGCGGCCACCTCGAGTGGTTGCAGGCGGAGCGGCAGCGGCTGGCGCGGCAGATCGCGTCGGTCGAACGGACGATCACCACGATGGAAGGAGGTGGCGAGCTCATGGCGGACGACATGTTCGACGGGTTCGACCACACGCAGTACAAGGAGGAGGTCGAGGACCGCTGGGGCAAGGACGCGTACGCGCGCGGGCACACCTGGTGGACCGGCCTGTCCGAGGCCGAGAAGACCGCGTTCAAGGAGCGCGTCGAGCGCCTCAACGGCGACTGGACGACGGCGGCGCAGGCCGGCGTCGACCCTGCGTCCGACGACGCGCAGGCCCTCGCGGGGCGCCACGTCGAGTGGCTGCAGACCGTGCCCGCCAACCCGGCGCACGAGGTCGGAGCGCTGCGCGGCTACCTGCTGGGGCTCGGCGAGATGTACGTCGCGGACCCGCGGTTCGCGCTCAACTACGGCGGCGTCGAGGGCGCGACGTTCGTCCGCGACGCGCTGCGGGTCTACGTCGAGCGCAACCTCTGACGGTGCGCCCGCGGACGTGATCCCGCCCGGGACCATCGGCCCGGGCGGGATCACCGGGACGTCACTAGCCTGGAAGCCTGGCGGGACACGGCGCCCCGCCGCCCGCCAGGAGGCACCCATGGCCACGACGTCGACGTCCACCGGCCCGGCCACGACCCGCAACGTCGCCCTCGTGGGGCACAGCGGCTCGGGCAAGACCACGCTCGCGGAGGCGTTCCTCCATCGCGCGGGGGCGATCCCGCGGGCCGGCTCCGTCGCCGAGGGCACGACCGTCTGCGACCACGAGCCCGAGGAGGTCGCCCGCGGCATCTCGGTCAGCCTCGGTGTCGCGCACCTGGACTGGCGGGCGCCCGACGGCGCGACCTACCAGGTCACCCTCCTCGACACCCCCGGCGCCCCGGACTTCGCCGGTTCCGTGGACGCGGCGCTCGCGGTCGCCGACCTGGCGGTGGTGGTGGTGAGCGCCGTCGACGGGGTGCAGTCGGGGACGGAGGAGGTCTGGCGGCGCTGCGACGAGGCAGGGATACCCCGCCTCGTCGTCGTCTCCCAGGAAGACCGCGCGCGGGCGAGCTTCCGCACCGTGCTCGGCGCGCTGCGCGGCGCGCTCGACGCGCCGTTCGTGCCGCTCGAGCTCCCGCTCGGCGAGGAGCAGTCGCTGCACGGCGTGGCCGACGTCCTCACCGAGCGCGCGCGGGAGTACGACGGCGACGGGCGCACCCACGAGGAGGACGTCCCCGCCGACGTGCGCGACGAGGAGCACGCGCTGCACGACGAGGTCGTGGAGGAGATCGTCACGCACGACGACGACCAGCTCGAGGCGTACCTCGCGGGCGACGAGCCCGGGGCTGCCGACCTCGAGCGCACGCTCGCGCACGAGGTGCTCACGGGCGAGGCCGTGCCCGTGCTGCTCGCGTCCGGGGTGACGGGCGTCGGCGTCGACCGGGTGCTTGACCTCGTGTGCGAGCTCGGGCCGTCGCCCGCCGACCGGGCGGCGGTCGTCGCGCTGCCCGACGGCGCGGGGTCGGGCGGCGCCGACGGCTCCCCGTCCGCGCGCGCGACGACGGAGGTCGCGGCCGACCCGGCCGGGGACGCGCTCGTGCACGTGTTCCGGACGGTGGTCGACCCGTTCGTGGGCCAGGTGTCGGTGTTCAAGGTGCTCTCCGGGTCCGTCGCGACGGGCGACCGCCTCGTGAGCACCGCGACCGGCGTCGAAGACCGCGTGCACGGGCTCTTCCGGCTGCGCGGTCGCGAGCACCTCGCGGTCGACCGGGTCGTCGCGGGCGACGTGGCCGCCGTCGCGAAGCTCTCCGCCGCCTCGACCGGCACGCTGCTGGCGGCGCGGCGTGCACCCGTGTCCGCGCGCGACCTCCCCGAACGGCCCCCGGTGTATGCCCTCGCGCTGCGGCCCGTGTCGCAGTCTGACGACGACAAGCTCTCCTCCGCGCTGACCCGCCTGCGCGCCGAGGACCCGACGCTGCACGTCGACCTCACCGGTTCGCAGGCCGTGCTCGGCGGCCTCGGCGACACGCACCTCGCCGTTGCGGTCGAGCGGCTCGAGCGCTCGTTCGGCGTGCGCGTCACGACCGAGCCCGTCCAGGTCGCGTACCGCGAGACCATCACGCGCGCCGTCGAGGTCGAGGGGAAGGTGAAGAAGCAGTCGGGCGGGCACGGGCAGTTCGCCGTCGTGCAGCTCCGGGTCTCCCCGCTCCCGCGCGGGGAGGGGTTCGAGTTCGTCAGCTCCGTCGTGGGCGGTTCGGTGCCGCGCCAGTACCTCCCGGCCGTGGAGCGCGGCGCGCGTGAGGCGATGGAGGGCGGCGGGCCCCACGGCTACCCGGTCGTGGACCTGCGCGTCGAGGTCCTCGACGGCAAGGCGCACTCCGTCGACTCGTCCGACATGGCGTTCCGCACCGCGGGCGGGGTCGGGGTGCGCGAGGCGCTCGCCGCGGCGGGGACGGTCGTGCTCGAACCCGTCTCCGCGGTGTCCGTGACCGTCCCGTCCGACGCGCAGGGCGACGTCATGGGCGACCTCTCCGCACGCCGCGGCCACATCACCGCGACCGACGCCCTGCCCGACGGCCGCGTCCGCGTCGACGCGCTCGTCCCCGAGGCCGAGCTGACCCGCTACGTCCTCGACCTGCGCTCCCTCACCGGCGGTCGCGGGTCGTTCACGGCCACCCCCGACCGCTACGAGGTCCTGCCCGGCGGCGTCGGGGCGAGTCGCTAGGGGTGTTCACCTCATCGAGTCGCGGCGCGACTCGCACCGGTGGCGGTGCATCGTGCTCGAGGTCATGGACGTGATGTCGGAGTGGTTGCGGCGCGGAGGTTCCACGCCGCGACAGCCGTGTCGAGACGGGCGCGCGCGGCAACGTAACGGGCGAGGTCGACGGGTGCACCGTGGTCGACGACCGAGACGGCGTCTTCCATCGCGCGCTGGGAGGCGTCGATCTCGCCGACCAGGTCGACGGGGCGTTGTGGCGAGGTTTCTCGGTCGTCGGTCACGAGGTCCGCCGTCGAGTCACTGACGCTGCGCGAGGCGTCGGCGGAGCTGGTGGATGCGGAGGGTGCCGACGACGAGGGCGACGATCCCGACGCCGATCCCCGCGATGAGCAGGGCGAGGGCGAGCGGGACCGAGCCTTGCCAGCCGAGGAAGGAGATGAGGACGAGCTGGGTGTTCTGGAGCATGAACACGATGAGGGCGAGCAGGACGAGGGCGGCGACGCACAGGCCGACCCAGGTGGCTCCGGCGCGTGGCCCGCACGTCAGGCAACCCGACACGAACTCCCCGGACCCGCGCCGG
>CAZFUQ010000120.1:296-11328 GCA_964521905.1 uncultured Cellulosimicrobium sp. | reverse complement strand
CGCGGGCGTGCGCGTGACCTGGCTGGGCCGCGACGCGACGCAGGCCGACGGCGGTCCCCCGGCCGTGCACGGCGCCCTCCTCGTGGGCGCGGTCAAGGAGGCGGCCGGACGCCTCCTCGGCGCGGGCGTCCTCGGGACGGACCCGCCCGTGCAGTGCCGCACGGCCGAGGACCTCGAGGACGTCGACGTCGACGCGTCGATCCTCTGGGAGGTCCCCGGGCTGCTCGAGGAGGACACCGTCCTGTACGCGTGGCTCGCGGGCGAGGCGAGCGCGATCAAGACGCTGCGCCGCCACCTCGTCTCCGAGCTCGGCGTCGACCGGCGCGCGGTCGCCTTCATGGGCTACTGGCGCGAGGGCCGCGCGGAGGGCTGAGACCACCTCCGCGTGTCGGGTACCGCGCCCGGCGCGCACGCGGTTGGCTGGTGCACGTGCCACGGCCCCGTGGCCCTGCACGAGGAGGGTGCGCATGGACGCGGCCGACGCGGTGATCGACGTCCGAGGCCTGGTCAAGTCCTTCGGGAGGTTCCCGGCCCTCGCCGGGCTGGACCTGCGGGTGCAGCGCGGGCACGTCCACGGCTTCCTCGGCCCCAACGGCGCCGGGAAGTCGACGACGATCCGGGTGCTCCTCGGCCTGCTGCGCGCGGACGGGGGAGAGGTCCGGCTCCTCGGGAAGGACCCGTGGGCCGACGTCGTCGAGCTGCACCGCCGGCTCGCGTACGTCCCGGGCGACGTCTCGCTCTGGCCGGGCATGACCGGCGGCGAGGCGATCGACCTGCTCGGCGCGATGCGCGGCGGCCTGGTCGAGAGTCGGCGCGCCGAGCTCGTGGAGCGGTTCGAGCTGGACCCCACGAAGCGCGGGCGCCAGTACTCCAAGGGCAACCGGCAGAAGGTCGCGATCGTGGCCGCGCTCGCGTCCGACGTCGAGCTGCTCGTCCTCGACGAACCGACCTCCGGGCTGGACCCGCTCATGGAGAACGTGTTCCAGGAGGTCGTCGGGGCGGCCACGACGCGCGGCGCGACCGTCCTGCTGTCGAGCCACGTGCTCGCGGAGGTCGAGACCCTCGCGGACCGGCTGAGCATCATCCGCGACGGGCGGACCGTGCGGAGCGGGACCCTGGCCGACCTGCGCGGCGACGTGCGCACCGCCATCCACGCGGTGCTCGAGCGCGCACCGGAGCCGGGCGCGCTCGGCGCCCTGCACGACGTCCACCTCGACGGGACGCGTCTCACCGCGACGGTCGAGTCCGACCGGGTCCAGGACGCGATGACCGTGCTGACCGGGTACGGGCTGACGTCCCTGACCGTCGAGCCGCCCTCGCTCGAGAGCCTGTTCCTGCGCCTGTACGAGGAGGAGACGCCCCCCGGTGCGCCGTCCGGGGCGCCCCGATGAGCACCGCCGCCCCGACCCGGCGCGGCGGCCCGCTGACGGGCACCGCACCCCTGCTGCGCGCGTCGCTGCACCACGACGGCCGGCTGCTCGCACCCTGGGTCCTCATCGCGACCGCGCTGTCCGCGTCGTCGGTCCTGGTGTACCCGTGGGTGTTCCCCGACGCGGCGTCACGGCAGGCGCTCGCGACCGCGATCGGGGCCAACCCCGCGCTCGGGCTGATCTTCGGGCCGGCGTTCGACCTGACGACCGTCGACGGGTTCAACGCCTGGCGCAGCCTCGCGCTGGGCGGGTTCCTCGCCGCCCTCGGCGCGATCTTCGCCGTCGTGCGCGCGACCCGCGGGCAGGAGGACTCCGGACAGGCCGAGCTGCTGGCCTCGGGCGTCATGGGCCGCGGGACCAGGCTCCTCACGGGCGTCGCCATGGCGCTGGCCGGTTCGCTCGCGCTGGGTCTCGTCGCCGCGCTGGTCACCGTCGCGTGCGGCGGAGGCTGGGAGGCGTCGGTGCTGCTCGGGGCGACGTTCACCGCGACCGGGTGGATGTTCGCGGCCGTCGCGGCGGTCGGCGCCCAGCTCGGCTCCGACGCCCGCACGGCGAGCTCGCTCGCGGTCGCGACCTTCGGGACGCTGTTCGTGCTGCGCGGCTTCGCCTACGCGGTCGAGGCGCCGGACTGGGCCGTGCGGATCAACCCGCTGGGGTGGATGACCGAGACCCGGCCGGCGACGGGCGACCACTGGTGGCCCCTGCTGCCCGCCCTCGCGCTCACGCTCGTCCTGCTCGGTGTCGCCTTCGCCCTCCAGTCCCGTCGCGACTTCGGGCAGGGCGCGATCAGGCCCGGTCCCGGACCGGCCCGGGGGCGGGTGCGCACCCCGCTGCAGCTCGCGCTGCGCCTCAACCGCGGCGCGACCGTCACCTGGGCCGTCGCGTTCGTGCTGCTCGGCGTCGTGTTCGGGTACTTCACCACGTCGGTCACCGACATCCTGGAGTCCGACAGCGCGGTGCAGCAGATCCTCGCCGCCGGGGCGACCACCCAGGACGCGCTGATCTCCTCCTTCGTGGTCACGATCCTGTCCATGATCGGCATCGTCGCCGCGATCCCCGGGGTGCAGACCGTGCTCAGGGTCCGCAGCGAGGAGCTGGCCGACCGCGTCGAGCCCGTCGTCGCCACCGCGGTGAGCCGGCCGCGGTACTACGCCGCCCAGGTGCTCGTGGCGCTGGCCGTCCCCGCGGCCTACCTGGTCCTCGCCGGCCTGCTGGTCGCGACGCTCGCGTCGCGCGCCGACCTCGGCGTCACGTTCGGCGACGTGCTCCGGCAGGCCGTGGCGACGGTGCCGGCCACCTGGACCGTCGTGGCGGTCTCGGTCGCCGTCGTCGGGGCGCGACCCGTCGTCGCCCTCGCCTCGTGGGTCGGCGTCCTGGCGTCGTTCGCCCTGACCCTGCTCGGGCCCACCTTCGGCCTCGACGACTGGGTCCTGGGCATCAGCCCGTTCTGGCACGTCCCCGACGTGACCGCCGCGTCCGTCGACCTCACCGGGCTCGGCTGGATCACGCTGGTCACGCTCGGGCTCGTCGCCGTCGGGGTGGTCGGGTTCCGCCGTCGGGACCTCGCGCGGTGACGGCCGCGGTGACGGCCGATGTCCGCGGGCGCGGTGAGAGCCGGAGGCCCGGGCACGAGAGAGGGAGGCGCCGGGCCTCCCTCTCCAAGGTATAGCGCAGGAGGGGTCTTGCGGCAAGACCCCCCTGGAGGCGCAGAATCTCCGCTCGTGCGCATCTTCGACCTCCCCGACCGCCTCGCCGCCAAGTCCGACCCCGCGCTCGTCGACGGTGACGAGCGGCACTTCGCCGCGGTCGCGGCGAGCCTCGAGCGTTCCGTCGCCGAGCTCACGACGCGCCTCGAGGAGGTGCGTCGTGCGCCCGGCGGGAGCGGCACGGAGGCGCTCGAGCGCGACCAGGAGATCCACCGGCTCAGCGCGCGCCTGCGGCTGCTGCGCCGCTACGGCGTCGACCTGTGCCTGGGGCGCATGACGTTCGCCGACGGGTCCGACCCGGTGTACGTGGGGCGGGTCGGCCTCACCGACCACGCGGGAGAGCGGCTCCTCGTCGACTGGCGCTCTCCCGCGGCGGAGCCGTTCTTCGCGGCGACGCCGGCGCACCCGGCCGGCCTCGCGGCGCGTCGCCGCTACCGGTGGACGCTGGGGCGCGTCACCGACTACTGGGACGAGGCGCTCGTGCCCGACGGCGCGGGGTCCGGCGCGGCGCTCGACGACCAGTCCGCGTTCGTGGCGAGCCTCGGCGCGAGCCGGTCGCCACGGATGCGCGACGTGCTCGCCACGATCCAGGCGGACCAGGACGCGATCGTGCGGGCGGGATCGCGGGGTGCGCTCGTCGTCGACGGCGGGCCGGGCACGGGCAAGACCGTCGTCGCGCTGCACCGCGCCGCCTACCTCCTGTACGCCGACCCGCACGTGGGCGAGGGACGGGGCGGCGTGCTCGTCGTCGGGCCCAGCCGCCCCTACCTGTCCTACGTCGCCGACGTGCTGCCGAGCCTCGGCGAGGAGGGCGTGCTGACGTGCACGCTGCGCGATCTCGTCCCGGAGGGCGCCACGGCGCGCGCGGAGAGCGACCCCGAGGTGGCCCGGCTCAAGGCGTCGGCCGACCTGGTCGCCGCGATCGAGCCGGCGGTGCGCTTCTCCGAGCGCCCACCTGCCGAGGGCATGGAGGTCGAGACGCCGTGGGCGGACGTCTGGCTCTCCACGGCCGACTGGGTGGAGGCGTTCGAGTCCGTCGACCCCGGCACCCCGCACAACGAGGCGCGCGACGACGTCTGGGGCGTGCTCGTGGAGATCCTCGTGGACAAGGTGACGGGGGAGGGGGACGTGGCCGCCGTCGACGTGCGCCGCGCGCTGCGAGGCCATCGTGGCCTCGGCGCGGCGTTCGACCGCGCGTGGCCGCTCGTCGAGGCGACCGACCTCGTCGCCGACCTGTGGTCCGTGCCCGCCTACCTGCGCCTGTGCGCGCCGTCGCTCACGCCCGAGCAGGTGCGCGCGCTGCAGCGCGAGGACGCCGACGCGTGGACGACGGCGGACCTGCCGCTCCTCGACGCCGCCCGGCAGCGGCTCGGGGACCCGGAGGCGTCGCGCCGTCGGCGCCGGAACGAGGCCACCGTCGCCGCCGAGCGCGCCCGCATGGACGACGTCGTCGACCAGCTCGTCGCGTCCGACGACAGCGAGCTCATGGTCATGACGATGCTCCGGGGTCAGGACCTGCGTGACGCGCTCGTCGACGACGCCGCGCTGGTCGCGGCCACGCCCGACCGTCTCGCCGGCCCGTTCGCGCACGTGGTCGTCGACGAGGCGCAGGAGCTCACCGACGCCGAGTGGCAGATGGTGCTCGCCCGGTGCCCGTCGCGCAGCGTGACGGTCGTGGGGGACCGCGCCCAGGCGCGCCACGGGTTCGCGGAGCCGTGGCGCGAGCGGCTCGGGCGGGTCGGGTTCGACCGGGTCGAGGAGTCGTCCCTGAGCATCAACTACCGCACGCCGGAGGAGGTCATGGCCGAGGCGGAGCCGGTCATCCGGGCCGCGCTCCCGGACGCGAACGTGCCGACGTCGGTCCGCAGCACGGGCGTGCCCGTCGAGCACGTCTCGGTCACCGACCGGGCCGCGGACCTCGACGCGGTGCTCGAGGCCTGGCTCGCCGCGGACGGCGACGGCACGGCGTGCGTGATCGGGGACGAGTCGTTCGTCGAGACGCCCCGCGTGCGCTCGCTCGCACCCGAGAGCGCGAAGGGGCTCGAGTTCGACCTCGTCGTCCTCGTCGACCCGCAGGCGTTCGGCGACGGGATCGAGGGCGCCGTGGACCGCTACGTCGCCATGACGCGCGCGACGCAGCGGCTCGTCGTCCTCAGCGGCGCGTGATCCGCTCGACGAGGACGCACCCGCGGCAGGCCGCCGGCGGCGGGGCGTCGCTCGGGGAGGTCGCGGGGCAGGTGGTGCACGAGCGGCCGTCGCGCACGAGACCGAGGCGAGCGAGCTGACGCGCGGCCGCGGCGACGGCTCCCCGGTCGACGCGCAGGTCCCGGGCCGTCGCGTCGACCGTGGCGCCCGCGCGGACGTGCGCCAGCACGGGCCCGAGCAGGCCGGGTGCGGTCGTGCCCACGGTGGTCGGGTCCACGGTCACGTCCACAGGGCGAGGAAGCGGAACGTCGCGACCGAGAGGACCCAGGCGACGGCGATCTGGGCGACCATCGCCCCGAGCGCCCAGCGGGTGCCGTGGAGGCGGCGCTGCTCGGCGACGGTGGCGAGGCAGGGCGTGTAGGCGAGCACGAAGACCATGAACGCGGCCGCCGCGGCCTCGGGGTGCCCGCCCGACGTCGTCTCGAGCGTCGTGCGCAGGTGGTCCCCGAGCGCACCGGGCGCGGCGCCGGCCCCGGGCTCGTCGACGGCGTACGCCTGCGCGAGCGCGCCGACCGCGACCTCCTTGGCCACGAACCCGGTGACGAGCGAGCTCGCCAGGCGCCAGTCGCCGTACCCGGCGGGACCGAAGGCGGGGGCGATCGCGTCGGTCACCGTCCCGTAGACCGAGTCGTGCACGGGTGTGTCGCCGAACTCGCCGGCGGCCGACGTCGGGATCGCGAGCAGGACCCACACGACGGTGAGGACGGCGACGATGATCGTGGCGGCACCGCGCAGGAAGGCCCGCACGCGCAGCCGCACCGTGCGCAGCAAGGGCCCGATCCGGGGCACCTGGTAGGCCGGGAGCACGATCGCGAGCGGCTGGGCCCGCACGTCGCGGAACAGCGTGGCACGCAGGACGAGCGCACCCGCCACGACGAGCCCGACGCTCAGCACGTACATCGCGAGCAGGACGAGGCCCGTGTGCCGGGGGAAGAACACGTTCGCGACGAGGAGGTACACCGTCAGCCGGGCCGGGCACGACGTGTACGGCACGAGGAGCGCGGTGAGGAGGCGCTGGCGCGCGTCGGGCAGGGTGCGCGTCGCGGCGAGCGCGGGCAGGTTGCAGCCGAAGCCGACGACGAGCGGCATGACGACGCGCCCGTCGAGCCCGACGGCACGCATCATCCGGTCGCCGAGCACGGCGACGCGCGCGAGGTAGCCGCTGTCCTCCAGGAGCCCGATCGCGAGGAACATCAGGGCCATGAGCGGGGCGAACGAGACCACCACGCCGACCCCGGCGAGGATGCCGTCCACGAGGAGACCGCGCACCCACGTACCGTCCAGCCCGACCCACGACAGCACGGCGGTGACCAGCGCCGAGGCCGGCCCGGTGACGAGCGACTCCGCGAGGCCCATGAGCGGCGCGGCGACGAGCGTCGCGACGTGGAACAGCCCCCACAGCGTCGCCAGGAACACCGGGAGGCCGACCCACGGCGTGAGGAGCCGGCGGTCGATCCGGTCCGACGTCGTCCGCACGGGTTCGCGCGTCGCGCCCGCCCGGGTGAGGACCTCGTCGGCCCAGCCGAGCACGGCGTCGACGTCGGCGAGGTCGTCGGGGCCGGAGCCCGGGTCGGCGGGGACGCCGCGCACCGGTCGCGGGTGGGCGGCGACGAGCCGCACGGCGTCGCCGAGGTCGTCGACACCGCCACCGGTGCGGGGGTCCACCGGGACGACGGGGACCCCGAGCTCGCGCTCGAGCGCGGCCGGGTCGACGCGCTGGGCGTGCGCCGCAGCGACGTCCGTCATGGTGAGCGCGACGACGATCCGTGGGGTCGCGCGCGACGTCTGCCCGAGCAGGAAGAGCGACCCGTGCAGGTCGGTCGCGGGAGCGACCACGACGACGACCGCCCCGTCGTCCGGGGTGTCCCTGGAGCCGAGGGCGCGCACGGCGTCGGTCGTGACCTGCTCGTCCGGGGACACGGGCGTGAGGGAGTACGTGCCGGGCAGGTCGACGACGTCGACCAGTCCGACCGACGCCAGGTCGCAGCGGCCCCGGGCCGGCTCGACGGTCGTGCCGGGCGCGTTGCGCACGGTCTGCCGAGCGCCGGTGAGCCGGTTGAACAGCGTCGACTTGCCCGCGTTCGGAGGACCGACGAGCAGCAGCCGGGCCGTGCCGGGCACGCCGTCGTGCGGGGTCTCGTCGTGCGCCGCCTCGCAGTGCGGGCAGCTCATGCGGCGACCTCGACGCACCGGACGGTCGCGGCGTCGAGCGCGATGCGGCGCTGGCCGAGCAGGACCACCCGGCCCCCGAAGGCGGTCCGCTGCAGGACGGTGACGCGTGCGCCGGGGCGCAGGCCCAGCTCGCGCAGACGGCGCTCGGCGGTCGCGTGGTGCCGGGGGACCGTGAGACCGGTGAGGGAGGCCGCGCTTCCCGGGGGAAGGCTCGCGAGGTTCATCCTTCGGACGCTACGTCGCAGGTGAGCCTTACCTGAGGGACGTTGGTCCCGCGACCGGCGACGAGCGTCCCGTCGAGGACTCAGCCGACGGGGACCGCGAGGCCCTCGACGACCTCGACGCCCGGCAGGCGCCCGAGGAGGTCTCCCGGCAGCAGGAGCTTCGAGCGCCGTACGCCGCTGCCGATCAGCGCGAGCGCCCCGTCGGTCACGACGCGCGAGTCCACGAGCACGCGCCACCCGGCCGGCAGCCCGACGGGCGTGATGCCGCCGTACTCCATGCCGGACTCGGCCGTCGCACGGTCGGTCGGCAGGAACGACGCCTTGCGCACGTCGAGGAGCTTGCGGACGCGCGTGTTGACGTCGGCGCGCGTGTGCGCGCGGACCACGGCGGCGGCGATGCGCTCGTCGCCCGCGCGCGAGCCGCCCACGACGACGCAGTTGGCCGACGCCTCGACGGGCAGGTCGAACGTGGCGTTGAGCGTCGCGGTGTCCGCGAGGGCGGGGTCGATCTCCGTCACGGCGACGAGCGCGGCGACGTCCGGGTCGGCCTCCGCCCAGCGGCGCAGCGCGTCGGCGGTCACCGGTGCGACGAGGTCGAGGTGGTCGAGCGCGGGCTCCCACGCGAGGGAGCCGAGCGTGGGCAGGGTGGCGCGGTCGTCCATGGCGACAGCCTGCCACCTCGCAGGTCGCGGTGCGGGAGGGTCCGGGTGGTGAGCATGCGCGGGGGCAAGGGTCAGGTGGAGGTCGAGGGTTTCGGGGGCATCTCGGACGAAGCCGACCGCTCCCACCTGCGAAGTTGACACCCCTCGGCGACGGCCGTTCACTGGAAGCACGTTCGAACATCTGTTCGAACGAGGCGGGCGTCGTGCCGGACGTCCGCCTGCAGTCGGCGCGCACCTGTGCGCCGGTCCGAGCACGGGAGGCGGGATGACTCTTCTCGCCGACCCCGCCGAGCGGGCGAGCGCGGCCGGCCCGGCGGCGGGCACGGAGGTCGACAGGGCCGAGCAGGCCCGTGCCGTCCTGCGTCGCGCCGAGGAGCGCACCGGCGTGCTCCGGCACCGGACGGCCACCGTCCCCTCGCCGCCGGCTCTCGCCCCGGCCGTCGCGCCGGTCGAGCACCGCACCCGGACCCGGCACGTCGAGCCCCCGGACGAACGGGTGTGGCCGGTGCACGACGCCCTCGCCCCCCTCCTGCCGCTCGGCGGCCTGCAGCGCGGCACGGTGCTCGCGGTGCGCGGGTCGACGAGCCTCCTGCTCGCGCTCGTCGCGCGCCCCTCCCGGTCCGGGGCGTGGACCGCCGCGGTCGGCTTCCCGGCGGTCGGGCTGCTCGCGGCCGCCGACGCCGGGGCGGACCTCGACCGCGTCGTGCTCGTCCCGCGACCGGGACCGGACGCGGCGCTGGTGGTCTCGGCGCTCGTCGACGGCCTGGACGTCGTGGTCGTCGGGCCCGACGCCGCGCTCACCGACACCGACCGGCGTCGCCTCGCGGCCCGTGCCCGGGAGCGCGGTGCCCTGCTCGTCGCCGCCGCGGCGTGGCCGGGCGCGCACGTCGCGCTCACGGTGACGGGCGGCGGGTGGTCCGGGGCGGACCGTGGGGCGGGCTGGCTGCGCCGGCGCACGCTCGTCGTCGAGCGTGCAGGCCGCGGGGGTGCCGCGCGTCCCGCGCGGGTCGAGGTCGAGCTCCCGCTCGGTCACGACGACTGGCCGGCGTTCGTCGCCGAGGACGCCCGTGCCGCCACCCCCGGGACCGCCGCGACCGGCGCCGTCCCCCGCCCCGCCCGGGTCGACGACCCCGGCCGGCCCTCCCGGCTGAGGCTCGTCGGATGAGCGCGCGCCCGACCCGCACGGCCGCCCTGTGGGTGCCGGACTGGCCGGTGCTCGCGGCGATGGCGGTGCGCGACGTCCCCGCGCACGTCCCGGCCGCGACGCACGACGCCCGCCGCGTCGCCGCCGTCGCCGCCACCGCGAGGGCCCACGGCGTGCGCCGGGGGATGCGCCGGCGTCGGGCCCGCGAGTGCTGCCCGGAGCTCGAGCTGCTCGACGTCGACGACGCGCGCGACGCCCGCGAGTTCGAGCCCGTCGCGCTCGCGGCCGAGACGGTCGTCGCCGGCCTGGAGATCACCCGGCCCGGCCTGCTGCTCCTCCCGGCGGCCGGGGCGAGCCGGTACCACGGGTCGGACGACGCGCTCGCGGAGGCGCTCGTCGCGCGCGTCGCCGCCACCGGGTACGAGTGTCAGGTCGGCGTCGCCGACGGCATCCTCGCGGCCGTGCTCGCCGCACGCGACGCCGCCGTCGTCGCACCCGGCGGCTCGGCCGCGTTCCTCGCGCCGCGGCCCGCGCGCGACCTCGTGCACGTCGCGGCCCGCCCGGACGCCGTCGTCGCGATCGACGAGCTCGTGGACCTCCTGGGTCGGCTCGGCGTGCGCACCCTCGGGGCGCTCGCGGCCCTGCCGCCCGCGACCGTCGAGGGCCGGTTCGGCGAGCTCGGCGCGTGGGCGCACCGGCTCGCGCGCGGCGAGGACCTGCGCCCGCCCGCCCGCCGCCGCGTCGAGCCCGACGTCGCGGTGGGCGCCGAGCTCGACCCGCCCGCCGAGCTCGTCGACGTCGCGACCTTCGCCGCGCGCCGCCTCGCCGAGGACCTGCACGACCAGCTCGTCGCGCGCTCGCTCGTCGCCGGACGGCTGCGCATCACCGCGCGGACCACGGAGGGCGACGACCTCGAGCGCACCTGGCGGCTCGACGGCCCGGGCGCGATGAGCCCCGCGCGTCTCACGGACAAGGTCCGGTGGCAGCTCGAGGGCTGGCTCACGACGTCGTCGGTCCGGTCCGCCCGCGCGGCCCGGTCCCCGCGCCGCGGCGGGGATCGAGGCTCGCCCGGCGGGCCGGAGGTCGTCCCGGACGCGGCGCCGCTGGCCCGTCTGTCCCTCACCGCCGAGGAGGTCGTCCCCGCCGGCGCCGAGCAGCCGCGCCTGTGGGGTGCGTCGAGCGGCGAGGACGCGCGCGCCCACCGCGCGCTCGGGCGCGTGCAGGGCATCCTCGGCGGCGACGCCGTCCTGCGCGTGCAGGTCCAGGGCGGGCGGGACGCGACCGACCGCGTGCACCTCGTGCCGTTCGGGGAGGACGTCGCCCGCCCGCGCGACCCGGCCCTGCCGTGGCCCGGCGCGCTGCCGAGCCCCGCCCCGGCTCTCGTGCCCGTCGAGCCCCAGGACGTCGTCGTGCTCGACGACGCCGGGCGGCCCGTCGTCGTCGACGCACGCCTCGCCATGAGCGGCGAGCCCGCGAGCGTGCGGGAGAC
>CAZFUQ010000120.1:0-286 GCA_964521905.1 uncultured Cellulosimicrobium sp. | reverse complement strand
CTCGCGGGCTCGCCGCTCATGGCGAGGCGTGCGAGCGTGCGGGAGACCGGGCAGGACGGCGCAGGGACCGTGCGCGCCGTCGTGGACTGGGCCGGGCCGTGGCCGCTCGCCGAGCGCTGGTGGACCCCCGCACCCCGGCGCCGCGTGCACGTGCAGGTCCTGCTCGACGACGGCCGGGGGCTGCTCCTCGCGAGCGCCCGCGGGCGCTGGACCGTGGAGGGGCTGTATGACTGACCGGACGACCGGGTCCCGGTACGCCGAGCTGCACGCCCACTCCGCCTTCAGC
>CAZFUQ010000119.1:8591-11331 GCA_964521905.1 uncultured Cellulosimicrobium sp. | reverse complement strand
TCCGTGGCGACGACGTTGCGCAGGCCGAAGGAGATCGTCACCGCGTCGAACGTCTCGTCCGCGAACGGCAGGTGCGTCGCGTCGCCCGCGACGAACGGCAGGTCGGGGCGGCGGTCCTTGCCCACCTGGAGCATGCCGAAGGAGAAGTCGCACGGGACCACGCGCACGCCGTCGTCGGCGAACGGCTCCGACGACGTGCCCGTCCCCGCCGCGAGGTCGAGGACCTTCTCGCCCGGCAGCGCGTCGACGGCGCGCACCGTCGCGCGCCGCCACGCGCGGTCCTGCCCGAGCGAGAGGATGTCGTTCGTCAGGTCGTACCGCGAGGCGATCCCGTCGAACATCGACGCGACCTCGGTGGGCTGCTTGTCCAGGTTGGCGCGGGGCATGGCGCCCATGCTTCCACGTCCCCGCGCCGACGGGCGCACCGCAGGCGCACCCGCGAGCGCGGCTTACGCTGGGGGGCGATGACTGCAGAACCGTCGGCCACCGCCGCACAGCCCCACCCCAGGCCGAGCATCGTCGTGAGGACCACCCGTCTCCCCGACCTGCCCGGCGGTCTCGACGCGTTGGTCGACCTCCTGCCCGACGCCCGGCCGCTGGCCTGGGTGCGTCGCGGCGACGGGATCGTGGGCTGGGGCGAGGCGCTGCGCCTCGAGACGTGGGGGCCGGGCCGGTTCGCCGACGCCGAGTCCGCGTGGCACGAGACGCTCGCCCGCGCCGTCGTGCGCGACGAGGTGGGGCTGCCCGGGACCGGGCCGGTCGCGTTCGGGTCGTTCGCCTTCGACGACTCGGCGCCCGGCGACGACGCCCACGAGCCGGTCCGCGCCGGCGGCGTGCTCGTCGTCCCCCGCGTGGTCGTGGGCCGCCGCGACGGACGGACGTGGCTGACGACCGTCGACACCGCGGGCTCGTTGTCCTCGTCGCCGTCGGACGCCCTCGCCCGGACGCCGCGCACGCCCGTCCCGTCCCCGGGGGAGGTCACGTGGCGCGACGGCGCGCTGCGGGCCGACGACTGGGCCGCCGTCGTGGCGGAGGGCGTGGAGCGCATCCGCTCGGGCGCCCTGGAGAAGGTCGTGCTGGCGCGCGACGTCGTCGCGCACACGGCCGGCCCCGTGGACCCGCGCTGGCTCCTCGGCCGCCTCGCCACCGCGTACGAGGCGTGCTGGACGTTCTCCGTCGACGGCCTCGTGGGCGCGACCCCCGAGCTGCTCGTGCGCAGCGAGAAGGGCCTCGTCACGTCGCGCGTGCTCGCCGGCACGATCCGCCGGGCCGGGCTGTCCGACGACGACGCGCTCCTGCGCGCGGCCCAGCTCGCCCGGTCGTCGAAGGACCTGGAGGAGCACGAGTACGCCGTGCGGTCGGTCGCGCAGGCGCTCGCGCCGTTCTGCTCGTCCATGAACGTGCCGGACTCGCCGTTCGTCCTGCACCTGCCGAACGTCATGCACCTCGCCTCCGACGTGACGGCGGTCCTCGCGCGCGGCACCGGTGCTCCCGGCGTCGCCGTCGGGCCGACGAGCCTCGCCCTCGCCGCCGCGCTGCACCCGTCCGCGGCGGTCTGCGGGACGCCGACGAGCGTCGCGCGCGAGCTCATCCGCGAGATCGAGGGCATGGACCGCGGCCGGTACGCCGGGCCGGTCGGCTGGCTCGGCGCGGACGGCGACGGCGAGTGGGGCATCGCCCTGCGCTCGGCCGAGCTCTCGGCGGACGACCCGCGCACCGTCCGGCTCTTCGCCGGGTGCGGGATCGTCGCCGCGTCCGATCCCGCGGCGGAGGTCGCGGAGTCCGAGGCGAAGCTCGAGCCGATGCGGTACGCGCTCGGGGGCGTGCAGGGCTGAGCGGGCCCACGGCACCTCCCCTGCCCGTGGACCGTACCCCGGACGACCCTGTCGTCGGCCGTGACGCCGCTGCTACGTTCGCGAGATGTCCGAATCGACTCCTCAGCCCGCACCCCGTCCCGCCGACCCGTCCGGCGTCCTCGTGCGCCGCGCGACGGTGGCCGACCGTGACCAGGTGTGGCCGCTCGTCCTCGAGCTGCCGCACCACGACCCCGAGCGCACGCCGTTCGAGCGCTCGTTCGGACCGCTCCTCGCCGCGCTCGACACGTACTTCGTGGTGGCCGAGCTCCCCGACCGGGGCGTCGTCGGGTACCTGCTCGCGAACCGGCACCTGACCTTCGCGTCCCGCGGCACCGTGTGCCGGGTCGAGGAGGTCGCCGTCGCCCCTGCCCACCGGCGTCAGGGCGTCGGTCGCGTCCTGCTGCGCAGCGCCGAGGAGTGGGCCACCGAGGTCGGGGCCTGTCGCGTCGGCCTCGCGACGGGGCTGTCCAAGGAGTTCTACGTCGCCGGCGGGTACGTCGAGACGGCGGGCTTCTTCACCAAGCCGCTCGAGGCGCGCACCGAGGAGGGACCGGTGGACGACGTCGACGGCTGGGCCGGGCCCGAGGAGGCCCGGGGGACGGCCCTGGCCTGAGCGGCCCGCGGGCCTCGCGAGGGGCCCCGCGCACGACGAAGGGCCGGCCGGCACGGATCTGCTCCGTGCCGGCCGGCCCCGAGACGGCACCTCCCGCGGGGGGACGTCCGCAGGTGCCGCCCGCCCGCCGTGCTCAGGGGACCACGACGGGACGTGGTGCGGTCGTGCGGGTCCGTCAGCCCTGTCCGCCGAAGAACCAGTCGAACGGGTTCGGGACGTTGCCCGGGTCGGTCGGGTCGGTCTCCTGACCCTGCTGGCCCTGGCCCTGCTG
>CAZFUQ010000119.1:6801-8491 GCA_964521905.1 uncultured Cellulosimicrobium sp. | reverse complement strand
CCCTGGCCCTGCTGGCCCTGGCCGGGGAGCTGGCCGTCCTCCGAGCCGTTCGAGCCCTCGGAGCCCTGGCCGCTCGTCTCGGTGTCGGCCGGCCGCGTGGCGAGGCTGACCTCGACCTCGACCGTCTTGCCGTCGCGCACGAGGGTCAGCGTCGTCGTGGCCCCGGCCTCGCGCTCGCGGACGTACGCCGTGAGGGACTCGGCCCCGCCGACCGTGTGGCCGTCGATCGCCACGACGACGTCGCCGGGGCGGATCCCGGCGTCGGCGGCGGGCGAGCCGTCCGTGACCTCCTCGACCTGCGCCCCGCGGCGCGTCACGCCGTCCGCGGTCGCCGAGGCGTCCGTGAGCGTCACGCCGAGGAACGCGTGCTCCGCGGTCCCGTTCTCGATGAGCTGCTCGCCGATCGACTGGGCGAGGTTCACGGGGATCGCGAACCCGAGCCCGATCGACCCGGACTCGCTCGACAGCGTCGCGATCGACGACGTGATGCCGATGACGCGGCCCTGCGCGTCGAACAGCGGACCGCCCGAGTTGCCGGGGTTGATCGCCGCGTCGATCTGGATCGCGTTCGTCACGACGGACGTGCTGCCGTCCTCGCCCGACGCGGACACCGGACGGTCGACGGCGGACACGATGCCGGTCGTCGCCGTGTTCGCGAGGCCGAGCGGGTTGCCGACCGCGAGGACGGACTCGCCGACCGTCACGTCGTCCGAGTCGCCCAGCGTCGCGGGCTGGAGGTCGTCCGGGGCGTCGACGAGCTGGACGACGGCGAGGTCGGTCGTCGGGTCGAGCCCGACGATCTTCGCCTCGAACAGGCGGCCGTCGTTGAGGGTCACCTGCACGGTGTCGTCCTGTGCTCCGGAGACCACGTGGTTGTTCGTCAGGACGTGGCCGTCGGAGTCGATGATGACGCCGGAGCCCTCGGCCCCGCCCTGCTGCGTCGACACCTGGATCGCCACGACGGACGGCGAGACCGCCTTCGTCACGGCCTCCCAGTTCGGGTTCTGCGAGGACGAGTCGGACACGGGTGCCGTCGTCGTCTCGCTCTGCCGGCCGAGGTCGGCGAGCGACGTCGAGTCCTGGTCGGTGGCGAACGCGCCGGTGAGACCGGCGGTGCCGATGCTCGCGAGGATCGCGGCGGCGGCTGCGGCGCTCACGACCGGGACCCAGGTGCGCCTGCGCTTCTCGCCCGGCGCTTCGCCCGGCGCTCCGTGCCCGGCACCCTGGACGGGCGGGGCCGGGGGCGCGGGCGGCGGCGTGCCGAAGGAGCTCGACGCGGGGGCGGCGTGGCCCTGCGCGGGGAGCGCGTACGGGTTCGCCGGCGCAGCGGGGCGCGGCGCGGGCGGAGCGGTGGGCTGCCCGTGCTGCGCGGCATGCTGCTGGGCCTGCGGGTGCTGCGGGTGCTGCTCGGCCTGCGGGTGCTGCTCGGCCTGCGCGGGCACGGCCGGCGCCGCGACCGGAGCCATCGGCTCGGTGGGCTGCGCGCCCTGCTCGACCGCGACGTTCGCGGCGCGCTCGGCGGCACCGGGGGTCGTCGCGGGGACCTGCGGGATGGACTTCATGGGCTCGGTGCCCGGGGTGTTCGTCATGGTGGGCCTCCTCGTTCTGCCCACTACTTCACACCGCTCCGCTTGAACGACGCTTGAACGAACCTGAGAGTTCTCTGCGAGTTCCTGTGCGCCCGGTCAGC
>CAZFUQ010000119.1:0-6701 GCA_964521905.1 uncultured Cellulosimicrobium sp. | reverse complement strand
GCGCCCGGTCAGCCCCCGAGCACCGCCCGCACCGCCTCGCGCACCTGCTCGGCGAGGAGCAGCCCCGCTCGCCGGCGGTCCTCGCGCGGGACGCGCACCTCGAGCACCTGGACACCGTGGCTCGGGGCGTCGAGCGCGTGGCGCAGCGAGGCGACGTCGGGGACGAGCTGGTGGTCCACGCCGTACCCCGCGCACAGCGGCGCGAGGTTCGCGCCGTGCGGCGTGGAGAACACGCGCTCGAACGTGCGCCCGGCTGCCTCCGAGGTCTCCCCCAGGCCGCCGGGCTCGAGGCCCGCGAAGATCGACCCGCCGTCGTCGTTGACGACGACGAGCTGCAGGTCGACGTGCGGCTCGTCCGGCCCGCGCAGCAGGCCGCCGACGTCGTGCAGGAACGTCAGGTCACCGAGCAGTGCGCGCGTTCGCCGGTGCGGCCGGTCGGTCGCGACGGCGGCGCCCAGCGCGGTCGAGACCGTGCCGTCGATCCCCGCCAGACCGCGGTTCGCCAGCACCCGCGGGCCCTCGCCGTCGAGCCCCAGGACCAGCCCCAGGTCGCGCACGGGGTTCGAGGACCCGACGACGAGCAGGTCGTGCGGTCCGCACGCGGCGACGACGGCGCGCGCGACGCTCGGGCCGTCGGCACGCGACCCGTCGGTCGCCGCGGCGACCGTCTCCGCCGCCGCGGACGACGCCGCGCGCCAGCGTCCGAGCCAGGCGGCCCCGTGGGCTCCGGCGGGATCCGGCGCCGACCGGTACGGACCGGGTTCGAGCCACCCCGCCGGGACGCCCGGGAGGACGGTCGCGGCGTTGCGCGCGGCGTCGGGCCACGGGCCGGCGCCGGGCGCGACCACGGTCACCTCGACGTCCCCCCGACCGAGCAGGTGCTGGACCGGCCGGGAGAGCGTCGGCCTGCCGAGCACGACGACGTGCTCCACGTCGGCCGCGAGCTCGTCGACGCCCAGCACGAGGGGGTGCGCGACGACGAGGTTCGGGCCTCCGGCCGCGCCCGACGACGGCTCCGCGAGCAACGGCCAGCCGCGCACCTCGGCGAGCTCTCGCGCGACCGTTCCCGCGCCGTCGCCCGCGACGACGACCGTGCGCGCGCCGACCGCGTGGTCCGGGGCGACGTCGGACGAGACGGAGCCGACGGGTGCGAGCACGGAGGCGCGCCGTACCGCGGTGGGATGCGCCACCGGCATCGCGACCGCCTCCGGACCGGGCGAGGCCTCGGGCACGAGCGGCTCGCGGTAGGCGAGGTCGAGGTGCACCGGGCCCGGGTGACCCGAACGTGCCCCGATCGCCTCGCCGACCGCGCGCGTCGCGAGGGTGAGCAGGTCGCGCACCTCGCCCGGGCGGCCGTCGGGGGCCGGCACGTCCGCGGCGAACCGCACGGCGGGGCCGAAGATCCCCGGCTGCCGGGTCGTCTGGTTCGCGCCGGTGCCGCGCAGCTCGTGCGGCCGGTCGGCCGTGAGCAGCACGAGCGGGACGCCCGCGTGGTGCGCCTCGAGCACCGCGGGGTGCAGGTTCGCGACGGCGGTCCCGGACGTCGTGACGACGGCGACCGGACGCGGCAGCCTGGCCCCGCCGCGCGCCGTCGGTGAGGCACCACGCGACAGACCGATCGCGAGGAACCCCGCCGACCGCTCGTCCACGCGCACGTGCAGGGTGAGCAGGTGCGCGTCGGCGGCGGCCGCGAGCGCGTAGGCAAGGGGTGCGCTGCGAGATCCCGGGGCGAGGACGACGTCCACGACACCCTCGACCGTGAGCCACCGCACGAGCGCGAAGGCGCTGCGGATCGCGGGCGGCTGGTCGCCGATCCCGTCGAGGTACGTGTCGAGGCCCTCCGTCGCGTCGCTCACCGCACGGCCCCGTCGCGCACGAGCAGCGCTCCCACCCGGTCGAGCCGCGCACGCCAGCGCCGGTCGACGTCCCCGTCGGGTGCGGTCGCGGCGAGCCCCCCGGACGACGGGACCGGCCGCACGACCGGCAGCTCGCCGTCGACGGGGACGAGCGGAGGTTCGGCGACGTCGTCGGCGAAGAGGTTGACGGTCGCGAGGCCGCACGCGTACGGCAGGTCGGGCAGCGCGGCCGCGAGCGCGACGCCCGCGGCGATGCCGACGGACGACTCGAGCGCGGACGACACGACGACGGGCAGGCGCACCTGCTCGGCGAGGTCGAGGCACGCGCGCACGCCCCCGAGGGGCTGCACCTTGAGCACGACGACGTCCGCGGCGTCGGCGCGCACGACGGCGAGCGGGTCCTCGACGCGGCGGATCGACTCGTCCGCGGCGACGGGCACCGCCCGGTCCCCGGGCTGCCCGCGGCGCACGGCCGCGAGCCCGGCGACGTCGGCGCACGGCTGCTCGACGTACTCGAGCCCGCCCGCGGCCCGGTCGAGGTGCGGCAGGCGGCGCAGCGCCTGGTCGACGTCCCACGCGCCGTTGGCGTCGATCCGCACGCGCCCGCCGGGACCGAGCGCGTCGCGCACGGCCTCGAGTCGCGCGACCTCGGACTCGAGCGGCTCGAGCACGCCGTCGCCGTCGCGCTGGGCGACCTTCACCTTCGCGGTGCGGCACCCGCCCGACGCCGCGACGAGCTCGCGTGCCCGGTCCGGTCCCACCGCGGGGACGGTCACGTTCACGGGCACGGCGTCGCGCACCGGCGCGGGCCAGCCGACGTCGGCTGCCTCGAGGGCCGCACGGAGCCACGACGCCGACTCGGCATCGTCGTAGTCCCAGAACGGCGAGAACTCGCCCCACCCGGCGTCGCCCCGCAGGAGGACGCCGTCGCGCAGGTCGAGGCCGCGGAAGCGGGTGGTGAGCCGGGTGCGGTAGACGACGGTCTCGCGGGGGTCGGGCACGCGACCAGGCTATGCCAACGGGCCCACGAGGTCCGCGACGAGGCGGACCGCGAGCGCCCGCACGTCGCGCCCCTCGCTCAGCGCGCTCACCGCGGCACCGTCCACGACGGCGACGAGGAGCGCCGGCGGCACGTGCGCGAGGTCACGCGCGGCGAGGAGCTGCGCCACCGCCGTGTCGAGCTGGTGGCGCCCCTCGGCGTAGGCGTGCGCGAGCGCCGGGTAGCGGCCCGCGCCGACGAGGTGCTCGTAGAACCCGCGGACCTCGGCCTCGCCCCCGGAGGGGAGCACCGCGTCGACGAGGACCTGCGGGGCGTCGTGGACGCGGCGTCCGCGCCCACCCCGCTCGGCGGCGCCGCGCGCGTGCTCGGCCCACCCCGCGACGATCACCCGGCCCGCCGCGCCGATGAGGTCGTCGAGGCCCGTGAAGTAGTAGGTCGTGGAGGCGAGCGGGACGCCGGCGCGTGCCGCGACCGCGCGGTGCGTCACCGCGGCCGGTCCCTCGCGGAGGATGAGGTCGGCGGCGGCGCGCACGATCGCGTCCCGGCGGGCCACGCCGCGCGCCTGGCGGCGCGGGGCCCGGTGTGGGTCGACGGTCTCGGTCGGCATGGGTGTCAGTGTCCTCCCCCGGAGAGGTTGAGCCCCACGACCCCCGCGACGATCAGCACGAGGGAGACCACCTTGAGGACGCTCACGGGCTCGTCGAGCACGACGACGGCGAGGACCGCGGTGAGCGCGGCACCGATCCCCACCCAGACACCGTAGGCCACGCCCACGGGCAGGGACTTCAGGGCGATGCTCAGGCCGATCATGCTCGCCGCGAGCAGGACCACGAACCCGACGCTCGGCCACAGCCGCGTGAAGCCGTGCGACGCCTTCAGGCTCAAGGCCCAGCCGGCCTCGAGCATGCCGGACACGATGAGGACGATCCATGCCATGGGGAGCTCTCCCTGGGTCGGCGCACCGGGTGGCAGAGCCCGCCGTCGCACGCAGAACTGGTACGAATGTACCAGTTCTGCTCGGAGGGTCGAGCCCGCCTCCACGCGCGGGCGCGCACCGGCTACCGTGGCGGTCGTGAGCAGCACCGAACCGACGCCCGCCGCCCCCTCCCCCGCCGACCCGACGCCGACCCTGCCGCGCCAGGTCTCGGAGACGTTCGACCCGCGCGCGTGGCGTGACGTGGTCGGCTTCGACGGGCTCACGGACGTCACGTACCACCGCGGCGTGGAACGCGACGCGGGCGGCGCCGCCGTGCGCGACCTCCCCGTCGTGCGCATCGCGTTCGACCGCCCCGAGGTGCGCAACGCGTTCCGCCCGCACACGGTCGACGAGCTGTACCGGGTCATGGACCACGCGCGCATGACGTCCGACGTCGGGACCGTCCTGCTCACGGGCAACGGCCCGTCTCCCAAGGACGGTGGCTGGGCGTTCTGCTCCGGCGGCGACCAGCGGATCCGCGGCCGCTCGGGCTACCAGTACACGACCGCTCCCGACGGCGGCGGGGACGTGCACACGCGCGACGCCGTCGACCCGGGCCGCGCGGGGCGCCTGCACATCCTCGAGGTGCAGCGGCTCGTCCGGACGATGCCGAAAGTCGTGGTCGCGGTCGTCAACGGCTGGGCGGCCGGGGGCGGGCACTCGCTGCACGTCGTCGCGGACCTGTCGATCGCGAGCCGCGAGCACGCGCGGTTCAAGCAGACCGACGCCGACGTCGGCTCGTTCGACGGCGGTTACGGCTCGGCCTACCTCGCACGGCAGGTGGGCCAGAAGCGCGCGCGGGAGATCTTCTTCCTTGCCCGCGAGTACTCGGCGCAGGACGCGTACGACTGGGGTGCGGTGAACGAGGTCGCGGACCACGCGGACCTCGAGGCGCTCGCGCTGGACTACGCCCGGACGATCGCGGCGAAGTCGCCGCAGGCGATCCGGATGCTCAAGTTCGCGTTCAACCTCGCGGACGACGGCCTCATGGGCCAGCAGGTGTTCGCGGGCGAGGCGACGCGCCTCGCGTACATGACGGACGAGGCCGTCGAGGGCCGGGACGCGTTCCTCGAGCGGCGCGACCCCGACTGGGGCCGGTTCGGCTACGCCTACTGAGCCCGCGACCTGTCAGCGGGTGGTCGCACCCTGGCGCGACGAGCGGCTGACGGCTCCGGGTCGCGGGCCGGTCGTGGCTCAGGAGCCGGCGACGAGGCCCGTGAGCATCTCGACGAGGCCGCGCCCGACGAACGCGGCGGCCACGGCGAGGCCGAACAGGAGCCCGACGGAGACGACGACCGGCGCGGCCGAGCGCGCGGTGCTGGGCTCGTCGTCGTGCGTCGTGCCCGGCGTGAACGACGGCGGCGCGGACGTGGGCGGGGTCTCCTCGCCGAGCCTGGAGGACGGGGACCGGTGGACGGGGTTCTGGACGACGGTTGCCATGACTCCACGGTGCCGCCCGGGCACCGGTCACCGCGTCGGCCCGACGGCTCGACCTGCGCACGGACGGCTCCACCCGCAGGCGGAGAGGTCCTCCGCCCGCAGGAGGAGCACCCTGCCCACGGTCAGGTGATCTCCCAGCTCCCCGACCCGGTCGGCACGAGCTCGATCCACGTCCGACCCGGCTCGAGCTCGACCGGCTCGCCGTCGGCGCCCGTGAGGACGAGCGGCTCGTCGACGGCGTCCTTAGACCACGTCACCGCGACCTGCCGGCCACCGCCGGCGACGACGCCCTCGCCCGTCCCGACGAGCCGGGTCTCGGGGACGGCCACGCCGGCCGGGTCCTTGAACGAGGTGTCCACCATCGTGACCGAGAGCAGCACGACGTTCGTCGCCGAGAGCCGGACCTGCTCGGACGACACCGCGGGCTCGCCGCTCTCGCTGCGCACGTAGAGTCCCTCGTCGCCGGACCAGTCCCACTGCGCCCGGCTGGCGTGCGTGAGGCGCACGTCGAGGTGCGCCGCGGGCGCACCCGTCGTGGTCACCGTCCCCTGCCCCCCGACGCGCGCGAACACGAGCTGCGCGGGCGGCGGCGAGGTCCGGTCGCCGTCGGCCTGGGCCCAGAGCTCCTCCGGGCTGCCGTACACGTTGTGCGGGGCGCGCCGTTCGCGGGTCGTGGCGAACCCGTCGTCGCCCTGGTCCATGACGACCGACTGGACACCCGCCGCGCCGACGGCGTCGATGAACGGCTGCTGCCCGCCCGTGTACGCGAGGAGTCCGTGCAGGGGCGCGACGATCGCGGGGTCCATGGGGCGCACCGACCGCACGGGTCCGACGCTCTCCGGGACCTGGGAGTGGTAGACCGCGACGAACCGTGTGATGCCGCCCTCGACGACCTCCTCCCACACGACGTCCGCCTGCTCGAGGCCCGTCTGCGGGCGCGCCTGCGGGGCGTTCTCGATCTTCACGGCGAGAGCGGGACGGTCCGCGACCTCCTCGGCCGGGACGCCGGTGAGCGGCCAGACGAGCGGCACGTCGGGCTCGGGCGGCGTGCCCTTGTCCGCCGCGACGTCGCCCCCCACCGTCTCCGTGACCGCGGCCGACGGCTCGGCACCACCTCCGCAGCCCGCCAGCACGAGCGTCGCCGCGAGCGCGGCGACCCCCGCTCGGAGCGCGACTGCCCCTCGAACCCGTGTCGTCACGTCGGCACTCCCGTCGGCCTCGGGGGCCCGTCGCTGCCCGTGCCGGGCCCTCGTTCGGGGACACACTACGTCCCGGCCTACCCTGAACCGGTGACCCGCGCCGTCGTCCCCGCCGATCTCGACGCGCTGGTGCGGGCGGTGGGCGCCGCGCTCGACGGCGACGGACCGCCCGTGGCACCGGTCCCCCCGCTCACCTCCGCCGACGCCGGGGGTGCCGCGCTCGTCCTGCG
>CAZFUQ010000118.1:0-11448 GCA_964521905.1 uncultured Cellulosimicrobium sp. | reverse complement strand
CGCCGCAGGACGCTCGAGCGAGAGGTAGTCGAGCCCGACGTCGAGCAGGAAGCCGAGGCGCGCGTCGATCTCCTTGAGGACCTCGGTGGCGATGGCGCGCTCGCGCGTCCCGAGCTCGAGGGACCCGAGGAACGCCGCGGCCTCGCGCAGCGGCAGGCGGCACACGTCCCAGATGGACCTGCCACCGACCTTGACGGCCAGCACCTCGGGCTTGAGGCGCGCGCCCCGGCAGACCGGGCACGGCACCTCGCGCATGAAGGCCTCGTACTTCTCCTTCGACCAGTCCGACTCGGTCTCGGTGTGCCGGCGCTCGAGGAACGTGATGACGCCCTCGAAGCCCGTCGAGTACTGGCGCTCGCGGCCCCAGCGGTTCTTGTACCGGACGTGCACCTGGTGGTTCTGCCCGTGCAGCACGGCCGTCCGCGCCCGCTCGGGCAGCGCCCGCCACGGCGTGTCCATGGAGAATCCCAGGTCGTCCGCGAGCGCCGTGAGGACCCGCTCGTAGTACTCCGAGGAGGTCTGCCCCCACGGGGCGATCGCACCCTCGCGCAGCGACTTCTCCTCGTCGGGGACGACGAGGTCCGGGTCGACCTCGAGGCGGAAGCCGATGCCGGTGCACTCGGGGCACGCGCCGTACGGCGCGTTGAAGGAGAACGTGCGCGGCTCGATCTCGTCGAGGACGAGCTCGTGGTCGTTGGGGCACGCGCGCTTCTCGGAGAGCCGCCGCTCGCGGCCCGGGTCGTCGGCCTCCGCGTCCACCAGCTCGACCACGACGAGACCGCCGGCGAGGCCGAGCGCCGTCTCGACCGAGTCGGTGAGCCGGCGCTGCACGCCCTCGCGCGCGACGAGACGGTCGACGACGACCTCGATGTCGTGCTTGAGCTTCTTCTCCAGCACCGGCGGGTCGGTGAGCGTGCGGACCTCGCCGTCGACGCGGGCACGCGCGAAGCCCTTCGCCTGGAGCTCCTTGAACAGCTCGGAGTACTCGCCCTTGCGCCCGCGCACCACCGGCGCGAGCACCTGGTAGCGCGTGCCCTCGGGCAGCTCGAGCAGGCGGTCGACGATCTGCTGCGGGGTCTGCGCCGTCACGCGCTCGCCGCACACCGGGCAGTGCTGCGTGCCCGCGCGCGAGAAGAGCAGGCGCAGGTAGTCGTAGACCTCGGTGATGGTCCCGACGGTCGAGCGCGGGTTGCGGTTCGTCGACTTCTGGTCGATCGACACCGCCGGGGACAGGCCCTCGATGAAGTCGACGTCGGGCTTGTCCATCTGCCCGAGGAACTGGCGCGCGTACGCCGAGAGCGACTCGACGTACCGCCGCTGCCCCTCCGCGAAGATCGTGTCGAACGCGAGCGACGACTTGCCCGAGCCGGAGAGCCCCGTGAAGACGATGAGCTTCTCGCGCGGGAGGTCGAGGTCGACGTTGCGCAGGTTGTGCTCGCGGGCACCGGAGATGACGAGGCGATTGCTCACCGAAGCATCGTACGACCGACCGCCCACATTCGCACAGGTGTTCGACACCATCTTCGCGAGTCCTGCACCGCGGTGCACACTGTGCGCATGACGTACTCGGGAGAGGTCCTGGTCGGCGGCCCGGTCGACGTGCGACGGCTCGACGAGGTCGAGCTCCGCAAGCTCGCCGTCGGGCCGCTCGCGAACGACGTGTACCTCCTCACGTCCCGGGCGACCGGGGCACAGGTTCTCGTCGATGCCGCGGACTCGCCCGACGACGTGCTGGCGCTCGTGCGCGCGGCGTCGCCGACGGCACGGCTCGACGTGGTCGTGACGACGCACCGTCACCCCGACCACTCGCGCGCCCTGGCCGCGGTCGTCGGAGCCACCGGTGCGGACGTCGCAGCCGGCGCGGACGACGCGGACGCGATCACGCGGCTCACCGGGGTCGAGGTCGACCGGCCGCTGCGCGACGGCGACGTCGTCACCGTCGGGGACCTCGTGCTCGAGGTCGTCGCGCTGCGCGGCCACACGCCGGGGTCCGTCGCCCTGGTGTACCGCGAGCCCGACGAGGTGCGCGAGCCCGGTGCCGTCGCCGGTCGCGCGCACCTGTTCACCGGCGACTCCCTCTTCCCCGGGGGCGTGGGGAGCACCGACCACGACCCGGAGCGCTTCGCCCAGCTCCTGGGCGACGTCACCGAGCGGGTGTTCGGCCGGTTCGACGACTCGACGTGGGTCTACCCGGGGCACGGCGCCGACACCACGCTGGGCGCCGAGCGCCCGCACCTGGACGCCTGGCGGTCGCGCGGCTGGTGACCGGCGCGTCCCGGGCGACCGAGAGGCGAGACCCGGCGCGCGCCGTCGGGCCGGGCTGGTTCACTGGTCGCCATGCCGATCCACGCCGTCACCTACGTCTACGCCGACCGCCCCGCCGACCTCGACGCGCTGCGTCCCGAGCACCGCGCGTTCCTGGGCGGGCTGCACGCCGCCGGCACCCTCCTCGCGTCCGGACCGCTGCCCGCGCACGAGGGGGCGCCCGCGGGCGCCCTGCTCGTGCTCGACGGCGCGTCGCCCGCAGACGTCGCCGGCGCGCTCGACGACGACCCGTTCGTCCGCGCGGGACTGGTCGCCGAGCGCACGGTGCGTCCGTGGTCACCGGTCGTCGGCGACTGGGCGGACCGCGCCTGACGCGACCCCGGCCGCCCGGGTACGCCTAGCGGTCGCGGCCGCCCGGCACGGGCACGTCCTCGTCGAGGCCGTCCGTGCCGGCGCCCGTCGCGGGCGCCTCCTCGACCGGCTCGTCCTCGACGACGACGCCCGGGTCCGCGGGAGCCGCCACCTCGACCGGCCCCGCCGCGACCTGCATCGCCCGCGTGCGCAGCAGGCTCGCGACCGTCGTCACCGCGAGCGCCCCGACGATCACGACGAGGGACATCCAGATCGGGACCGTCGGCACCGCCTCGATGTGCTCGCCACCGTTGAGGAACGGCAACGTGTTCTCGTGCAGCGCCTCGAGGATCAGCTTCACGCCGATGAACCCGAGGATGACCGCGAGCCCGATCGGCAGGTAGACCAGGCGCTCGAGCAGGCCGCCCAGCAGGAAGTAGAGCTGGCGCAGACCCATGAGCGCGAAGACGTTCGTCGTGAACACGATGAACGGGTCCTGGGTGAGGCCGAAGATCGCGGGGATGGAGTCGAACGCGAACAGCAGGTCCGTGCTGCCGATCGCGAGGAACACGACGACCAGCGGGGTGAAGACCCGTCGACCGTCCTCGACCGACCGCAGGCGGCCGCCGTCGTACCGCGTGCCGATGGGCAGGATGCGTCGCAGCAGCGCCACGGCCCGGTTCTCGCGGTACTCCTCGGGCCCGTCGTCGCCCGCGACGAGCTTGATCGCCGTGTAGATGAGGAAGGCGCCGAACAGGTAGAACACCCACACGAACTGCGCGATGATCGCGGCCCCCGCGAGGATGAACGCGCCGCGCAGCACGAGGGCGACGATGATGCCGACCATGAGCACGCGCTGCTGCTGCTCGCGCGGCACCGCGAACCTCGCCATGATGATGACGAAGACGAAGAGGTTGTCGACGCTCAGGCTGTACTCGGTCAGCCAGCCCGCGTAGAACTCGCCCGCGGGCGCGCCGCCACCGACGAGGGCGACGAGCCCGCCGAACACCAGCGCGAGCGCCACGTAGAACCCGACCCACAGCGCGCTCTCGCGCATGGACGGGACGTGCGGGCGGCGCCCCACGACGAACAGGTCGACGAGGAGCAGGACCGCGAGCGCCGACAGCGACGCCCACTCGAACCAGAGCGGGAGCTCGTGGACCATCAGGAACCTTCTTCGATGCGTGCGTCCTCACGACGCAGGTCCGCCCGCGAGCGGGCGAGGCTCGCGACCGTGGTGACGGTGAGGACCACGAGGATGAAGCCCAGGGAGACGGGCGTGGAGATCTCGGGGACGGCCGTGACGTGCTCGCCACCGTTGATGAACGGGACCTCGTTGGTGTGCAGCGCGTGGATGACGAGCTTGACGCCGATGAACCCGAGGATCGCGGCGAGGCCGTAGTTGAGGTAGACGAGACGGTCGAGCAGCCCGTCGATGAGGAAGTAGAGCTGGCGCAGGCCGAGCAGGGAGAACGCGTTCGCGGTGAAGACGAGGTAGGTCTCCTGCGTGAGCCCGAAGATCGCGGGGATCGAGTCGACCGCGAAGAGCAGGTCGGCGCTGCCGATGGCGATCATGACGATGAGCATCGGCGTGATGAACCGCTTGCCGTCGATCCTCGTCGTCATGTGGTCCTCGACGTACGAGTCCGTCGTCGGGAGCAGACGGCGCGTCAGACGCAGGACCGCGTTCTCCTTGAACTCCTCGTCGTGCTCCGTCCCGGAGCGTGCCTGCGCGATCGCCGTCCAGATGAGGAAGGCGCCGAAGATGTAGAAGACCCAGGCCCAGTTCTCGATGACGGCCGCGCCCAGGAAGATGAAGATCGTGCGCAGCACCAGCGCGATGGTGATCCCGATGAGCAGGACCTTCTGCTGGTAGAGCCGGGGCACCCGGAAGCTCGTCATGATGAGGACGAAGACGAAGAGGTTGTCGACCGACAGGCTCTTCTCGGTGATGTACCCCGCGAAGTACTCGCCGCCGTAGGTGCCGCCCCACACCACCCAGACGACGACGCCGAAGAGCAGCGCTACCGCGACGTAGGCGATGGACCAGCGCGTCGCCTCGCGCAGGCTCGGGGCGTGGGGGGTGCGTACGTGGCCGACGTAGTCGACGGCGAGCATCGCGAGGATCACGCCGACGGTGACGAGCCAGACCCAGACGGGCACATCCATGAAGATTCCTCCGGTACGTGGGGACCACTGAGTACCGAAGGTCTCTTCCGCCACGCACCGCCACGCGCACCCGCACGGGACGCGGGCTGGTGGTTGCGGGACCGGTGACACCGGGCCGACGACTGCGCCGACCGTGATGACGACATCACCGCGGAGGAATACTCCCCTTCAACGAGGAGCCAGCATAGGCCATGGCTCCTCCTGCACGAACAACGCGGCGTGTCGCCGGGATGTTCCGGTCCCGGCGCACCCCCGCGTCCTCAGGCCGTGGCGGCCTGCATCTGGCGCAGCTCCTTCTTGAGGCCCGAGATCTCGTCGCGCAGTCGCGCGGCGAGCTCGAACTGCAGCTCGCCGGCGGCCGCGTGCATCTGGTCGCTGAGCTCCTGGATGAGGTCCGCGAGGTCGCTCGCCGCCGCACCGGCGAGCCGGTTGCCCGACGTCGCGCCCTCCTTGGGCCCGCCCGGTACCGGGGCCCTGCCCTTGCCCGGCTGGCGGTAGCCGCCGGCGAGCAGCTCGGCCGTGTCGACGTCCTCGCGCGCGAGCATGTCCGTCACGTCCGAGATGCGCTTGCGCAGCGGCGTCGGGTCGACCCCGTGCTCCGTGTTGTAGGCGATCTGCTTCTCGCGACGACGCTCGGTCTCCTCGATCGCGGCCGCCATCGCGGCCGTGACCCGGTCCGCGTACATGTGCACCTCGCCCGACACGTTGCGGGCCGCACGGCCGATCGTCTGGATGAGGGACTTCGGCGAGCGCAGGAAGCCCTCCTTGTCCGCGTCGAGGATCGCCACGAGCGACACCTCGGGCAGGTCGAGGCCCTCGCGCAGGAGGTTGATGCCGACGAGCACGTCGTACTCGCCCAGCCGCAGCTCGCGCAGCAGCTCGACACGACGCAGCGTGTCGACCTCGGAGTGCAGGTAGCGCACCCGCACGTCCTTCTCGAGCAGGTAGTCCGTGAGGTCCTCGGCCATCTTCTTGGTGAGTGTCGTGACGAGCACGCGCTCGTCGCGCTCCACGCGCAGGCGGATCTCGTGCAGGAGGTCGTCGATCTGCCCCGTGGTCGGCTTGACGACGACCTCCGGGTCCACCAGCCCCGTCGGCCGGATGATCTGCTCGACCACGCCGTCCGCCATCGAGAGCTCGTAGTCCCCGGGCGTCGCGGACAGGTAGACCGTCTGCCCGATCCGGTCGACGAACTCCTCCCACCGCAGCGGTCGGTTGTCCATCGCGCTGGGCAGGCGGAACCCGTGGTCGACGAGGCTCCGCTTGCGCGACATGTCGCCCTCGAACATCGCGCCGATCTGCGGCACCGTGACGTGCGACTCGTCGATGACGAGGAGGAAGTCCTCGGGGAAGTAGTCGAGCAGGGTGTTCGGCGCCGTCCCTGCCTCGCGGCCGTCGATGTGCCGCGAGTAGTTCTCGATCCCGGAGCACGTGCCGATCTGGCGCATCATCTCGATGTCGTACGTCGTGCGCATGCGCAGCCGCTGCGCCTCGAGCAGCTTGTTCTGCGTCTCCAGCTCGTCGAGCCGCTCGGCGAGCTCTGCCTCGATCGAGGAGATCGCGCGCTCCATGCGCTCCGGGCCGGCGACGTAGTGCGTCGCGGGGAACACGTGGACGCTCTGCTCGGACCGGATGACGTCGCCCGTGAGCGGGTGCAGGAGCTGGATGGACTCGATCTCGTCGCCGAAGAACTCGACACGGATCGCCAGCTCCTCGTACACCGGGATGATCTCCACGGTGTCGCCCCGCACCCGGAACGTCCCGCGCGTGAACGCCATGTCGTTGCGCGTGTACTGCATCGTCACGAACTGGCGCAGCAGGTCGTCCCGCTCGACCTGCATGCCCACGTCGAGGCGGACCATGCGGTCGACGTACTCCTGCGGCGTGCCCAGGCCGTAGATGCAGGACACGGACGCGACCACGATCACGTCGCGGCGCGTGAGCAGCGAGCTGGTCGCGGAGTGCCGCAGCCGCTCGACCTCGTCGTTGATCGACGAGTCCTTCTCGATGTACGTGTCCGTCTGCGCGATGTACGCCTCGGGCTGGTAGTAGTCGTAGTACGAGACGAAGTACTCGACGGCGTTGTTCGGCAGCAGCTCACGGAACTCCGTGGCGAGCTGCGCGGCGAGCGTCTTGTTGGGCGCCATGACGAGCGTGGGCCGCTGGAGCTCCTCGACGAGCCACGCCGTCGTCGCGGACTTGCCGGTCCCCGTCGCGCCGAGCAGCACGACGTCCTTCTCCCCCGCCCGGACCCGGCGGGACAGGTCCGCGATCGCCGTCGGCTGGTCGCCGGAGGGCTCGTACTCGGAGATCACCTCGAACGGGGCCGCGGCTCGCTGGAGGTCGGTCACAGGGCGCATGCCACCACGGTACGTCGGGCCACCCACACTCGGGGCGGAGGACCCTCAGCTCTCCGAGCCCGCCGCGAGCACGGGCTCGGGCGCCCCGACCAGCGCGGTGCGCACGATCGTGGCGACGGCCTCGACCTGGGTGTCCAGGGGCAGGCGCTCCTCGCCCGGGACGTGGACGAACCCGGCGCGCACGCCGGGTTCCGCGGCGAGGTGGTGCATGAGGGCGTAGAACGTCGCGTTGCACACGTAGGTCCCCGCCGTGCTCGACACCTCCGCGGGCAGGTCGGCCCCCCGCAGCGCCGCGAGCGCGCCCTTGAGCGGCAACCCGCTCCAGTAGGCGACGGGGCCGCCGTCGACCACGGGCGCGTCGACCGGCGCCGCGCCGGCGTTGTCGGGGATGCGGGCGTCGACGACGTTGATCGCGACGCGCTCGAGCCGCACGCGGGCGCTCCCGCCCGCGAGGCCCAGGGCGACCACGACGCGCGGGCGGTGCGCACGGATCGCCGCCTCCAGCGCGGGCCACGCGCCGTCGAACGTCACGGGCAGACGCACCGCGACGACGTCGGTCCCGATCTCGGCGGAGCGCGCGACGAGCCGCTCGGCGACCTCCCAGGACGGGTTGGTCGCCGCGCCGTCGAAAGGCTCGAACCCGCTCACGAGCACCGTCATGACTCGTGCTCCTCGATCTCCGCCTCGGCCTCCGCGTCGACCTCGGTACGCACGCGCGGCCAGAACGCGTCCACCTGGGCGCGCAGCGCCTCGGGCGCGCCGGCTCCGTCGAGCGTGACGTCCGCGGCCGCCAGGCGCGCCGCGTCGTCGGCCTGGGCCGCGATCCGGGCGCGCGCCTCGTCCTCCCCCAGCCCGCGTCCCTCGACGAGCCGGCGCAGCCGGACCTCGACCGGCGCGTCGACCACGACCACGCAGTGGAAGTGCGACGGGTCGCCCGTCTCGACCAGCAGGGGGATGTCGTGCACGACGACGGCGCGCGGGTCGGCGGCAGCGGCCGCGGCCTCGCGCTCGGCGGCGAGCCGCCGCACCTGCGGGTGCACGATCGCGTTGAGCCGCTCGCGCGCGGCGGCGTCGCCGAAGACGACGCGGCCCAGCGCGGGCCGGTCGAGCGACCCGTCGGCCGCGAGCACCGTGGGGCCGAACGCCTCGACGACCGCGTCGAGGCCGACCGTCCCGGGCGCGACCGCCTCCCTCGACAGGACGTCGTAGTCGACGACCACGGCGCCCAGCTCGGCGAAGCGCGCGAGCACGACGGACTTCCCCGCCGCGATCCCTCCGGTCAGGCCGATGCGAAACATGAGCCCCATCCTGCCAGCCGAGGCAGGTACCCGCGCCGGGACGGCTCAGCGGTCCGGCGCCCGCGACGCCCGGGCACTGCTCAGGGTTGCGGCGCCTCGCCCGCGACGGCGCGCAGGAGCCGCAGGAGCTCGGCGCGGTCCGTCTCGTCGAGGCGCGCGAGGAGGGTGCCGGCGCTCGTCGAGCGCTCGGCGCCGACCTGCTCGACGAGCTCACGCCCCCGCGGGGTGAGCTCGACGAGCGTGGCGCGACGGTCGTGCGGGTCGGGCGTGCGCTGCACGAGCCCGTCCGCCTCGGCGTCGTCCACCTTGGAGGTCACGGACCGGGGCGCGACGTCGAGCGCCTGCGCGACGGCACCCAGCCGGCACGGGCCGTCGCACCGGGCGAGGAACCGCAGCATGCGGAACTGGCCCGGCGTGGTCCCCGCCGGCTCGAGCCGCTCGCTCGCCTCGCGACGCACCGCGCGCAGGGCCGCGTGCAGGAGCGAGAGGAACTCGGTCGCATCACTCGTCACGCCGCCGAGCGTACCCGGGATCACGCCCTCTTGTGAGATCGGCTCATTGTGAGTTAGACTCAGCAATGTTCGTGCGAGAGGTCCCCCGATCCGCGCCCGCAGGCCGGCCGAACGCCGCCGCGGACGTCGCGCCCCTCTCCCGGCCCCTCCCCCCACCCACAGGAGGCCCCATGTCTTTCAGCTCCCCTCTCCCCGGCTCCGGCGGCGGGCGCGGCATGCGCTCGTTCCGCCAGGACTCCTCCGTCCGGACACGACGGCTGCACCGCGGCACGATCCGCCGCGTGCTCGCGTTCGCGCGACCCTACCGGCGCCAGCTCGCCGCGTTCCTCGTCCTCATCTCGATCGACGCCGCCGCCGGCGCCGTCACCCCGCTGCTCTTCCGCCGGATCATCGACGACGGCATCACCGCCGGCGACACCGGCCTCGTCGTCGCCCTCTCGCTCGTCGCGGCCGGCCTCGCCGTGCTCGCCGGCGCGCTCGGCGTCGCGCAGCGCTGGTTCTCCTCGCACATCGGCGAGGGCCTCATCGTGGACCTGCGCACCGCCGTGTTCGACCACGTGCAGCGCATGCCGCTGGCCTTCTTCAGCCGCACGCGCACGGGGGCGCTGGTTCAGCGTCTCAACGGCGACGTGCTCGGCGCCCAGCAGGCGTTCACCTCGACCCTGTCGAACGTGTTCTCGAACCTGCTCACCGTCGTCTTCGTCCTCGCGGCGATGCTCTCCATGTCCTGGCAGCTCACGCTGCTCGCCCTCACCCTGCTGCCCGCGTTCGTCCTGCCCGCCCGCTGGGTGGGCAGGCGCCTGGCCTCGATCACGCGCGAGAGCTACGAGCTCAACGCCGAGACCGCGCAGACCATGAACGAGCGCTTCAACGTCGCCGGCGCGCACCTCGTCAAGGTGTTCGGCGACCCGGCTCGCGAGTCGTCGCGCTTCGCCGCCCAGGCGGGGCGTGTGCGCGACATCGGCGTCAAGCAGGCGATGTACGGGACCGTGTTCCGCGTCGGGCTCACCGTCGTCGCCTCGGTCGCGGTCGCGATCGTCTACGGGCTCGGCGGCCTCATGGCGATCTCGGGCTCCCTGACCGTCGGCACGGTCGTCGCCCTCACCGCCTACCTCGGTCGCCTGTACGGCCCGCTCACGGCCATGTCCAACGTGCAGGTCGACGTCATGACGGCGCTCGTGAGCTTCGAGCGCGTGCTCGAGGTGCTCGACCTCGAGCCCACGGTGACCGACGCACCCGACGCCGACGACCTCGCCGACGACCTCGGACGCCGGGGCGCGAGCCTCGAGCTCGACGGTGTCACCTTCCGCTACCCGAGCGCGTCCGAGGTGTCCCTCGCCTCGCTCGAGTCGGTCGCGGTCGAGGGGGCGGACCCGACCACCGACACCCTGCACGACGTCTCGTTCGCCGTCCCCGCGGGCGCCATGGTCGCCCTCGTCGGCTCGTCGGGCGCGGGCAAGACGACCGCGTCCCAACTCGTCACGCGCATGTACGACCCCGCCGCGGGGCACGTGCGCATCGCCGGCCGGGACCTGCGCGAGGTGTCGCAGGAGAGCCTGCACGACGCCGTCGGCGTCGTCACGCAGGAGGCGCACCTCTTCCACGACTCGATCGCGGAGAACCTGCGCTACGCGAAGCCCGACGCGACCGACGCCGAGCTCGAGGCCGCGCTCCGGCGCGCGCACGTGTGGGACGTCGTCGCGGCCCTGCCGTCCGGGATGGACACGGTGGTCGGCGACCGCGGCTACCGGATGTCCGGCGGTGAGCGGCAGCGCCTCGCCATCGCGCGCGTCTTCCTCAAGGCGCCGCAGCTCGTCGTCCTCGACGAGGCGACGGCTCACCTCGACTCCGGGTCCGAGGCCGCGGTGCAGGCCGCGCTCTCCGAGGCGCTGCGCGGACGGACGTCGCTCGTCATCGCCCACCGTCTGTCGACCGTGCGCGACGCGGACCTGATCGTCGTCCTCGACGCCGGCCGCGTCGTCGAGACCGGGACCCACACCGAGCTCCTCGCGCGCGACGGCCGCTACGCCGAGCTCTACCGCACCCAGTTCGCGGACTCGTCCGCGCCGTCGGGCGCGGCCGCCGTCCCCGAGCCGACGGTCACCGTCGCCTGATACCGGTCCGCCCCACCGGGCCGGCACCGGACCGACGGCACCGACGACGAAGGCCCGCCACCCCGAGGGGTGACGGGCCTTCCTGCGACCGGCGACGTCCCCGCCCGAGGGCGGGAGGTCAGAGGGTCAGTTGCCGGTGAGCTTCTCGCGGAGCGCGGCGAGCGCCTCGTCCGACGCGAGCGTGCCCGTGGCCTCGGCGGCCGGGGCCGACGAGTAGGACGTGCTCGACGACGAGGAGGACGACGAGCTCGACGAGGAGGAGGTCGACTCGCCCGACGCGGCGTCGTAGTCGGCCTTCACGGCCTCGGCGACCTGCTTGCGGTGCGCCTCCCAGCGCTCGTGGGCCTTGGCGTACTCCGCCTCCCAGGCCTCGCGCTGC
>CAZFUQ010000117.1:0-11536 GCA_964521905.1 uncultured Cellulosimicrobium sp. | reverse complement strand
CGCGGTCCCCAGCACGACGAGCTCGCGACGGGACATGGCGCCAGCCTGCCACGCCCCGGGTCACGTGCGGTCGACCCCTGTCGCCGACCGGTGTGCCGTCCTCGCCGGGGTCGCCGTCAGGACGGCAGCACGAGCGTCTTCACGGATCTGCGTTCGTCCATCGCGCGGTAGCCGTCCGCGACGTGCTCCAGGTCGACCGTGAGATCGAGCACGAGGCCGGGGCGGATCGTCCCGGCCAGGACGTCGGTCAGGAGCTCGGGGACGTAGGCGCGGGCGGGGGCGATCCCGCCCGCGATCCCCACCCCACGGCCGAACAGCTCGGCCACAGGCAGCTCGACGCCGTGCGGCAGCCCCACGTAGCCGACCGACCCGGCGGGCCGCACCACGTCGAGCGCGGTTCGTACGGACTGGCCGGTGCCGACGCACTCCAGGACACGGTCGACGCCGATCCCGTCGGTGAGGTCGAGCACCGCGGTGCGCGCGTCGGCGCCACGACCGGCGACGACGTCCGTCGCGCCGAGCCGCCGGGCCAGCGCCTGCCGGTCCGGGTGCGAGCTCAGCGCGATCACGCGCTCGGCGCCCAGCCGGCGTGCGGCGATCACCCCGCACAGCCCGACGGCCCCGTCGCCCACGACCGCGACCGTGCTGCCCGGCCCGACCTGCGCGAGCACCGCGGCGTGGTGGCCGGTCGCCATGACGTCGGACAGCGCGAGCAGCGACGGGAGCAGCCCCGCGTCACCGAGGGCCCCGCGCGGCACGGTCACGAGCGTGCCGTCGGCCCACGGCACGCGCAGGGCGTCGCCCTGCGCACCGTCCGCACCGGGCTGACCCCAGATCCCGCCGTGCTCGCAGAACACCGGTGCCCCGAACCGGCAGTGTGGGCAGGTGCCGTCGCTCCATCGGAACGGGGCCACGACCTCGTCGCCGACGCGGAGCGTGCGCACAGCCGACCCGACAGCCTCGACCACGCCGACGAACTCGTGACCGATGGTCTGGCCGACGTTCCGCGGCGACTGCCCCCGGTAGTACCAGAGGTCGGAGCCGCACACGCAGGTCGCCACCACGCGCACGACCGCGTCCGTCGGCTCCTCGACGCGCGGGTCGGGCCGGTCGACGACCTCGACCCGCCCGGGACCCGCGAAGACGGTCGCGCGCATCAGGCGCTCGCGTGGTGGCGTCGGCGTAGCCGCACGTGACGCGACTGCGTGAACCCCAGCAGCCCCTCCGGCCCGAGCTCGCGGCCCGTCCCGGAGAGCTTCCACCCCCCGAACGGGGCGTGCAGCTCGGTCACGTCGTTGATGTTGACGCCCACGCCGCCCGCCTCCACCTGCTCCGCGACGGCCCACGCCCGGTCGAGGTCGCCACCGAACACGTACGCGGCGAGCCCGTAGCCCGTCGCGTTCGCGAGCCGGATCGCCTCCGCGTCGCCGCCACCGAAGCGGTGGACGGCCACGGCCGGGCCGAACGTCTCCTCCGTCATCGCGAGCGCGTCCACGGGCACGTCGTCGACGACGGTCGGGTGGTAGAACATGCCGGGCGCGAGACCGGCGAGGTCCGCGACGGAGCCACCGGTGACGAGCCGGCCGCCGCGCGCGACCGCGTCGCGCACGTGCTCCTCGGTCTTGTCGACGACGGCGCGCGTCGTCACCGGGCCGCACGTCACCCCGGCCTCGGTGCCGTGCCCCAGCGTGATGGCGCGTGCCTGCTCGGCGAGAGCCTCGACGAACGCGTCGGCGAGGGACTCCGCCACGAGCACGCGGTTCACCGCGATGCAGATCTGGCCGGTGTTCGAGAACGAGCGACGTGCCGCGGCGGCTGCGGCCTCGGCGACGTCCGCGTCGTCGAGCACGACGAACGGGCACTGCCCGCCCAGCTCCAGCGAGACGCGCTTCATGGTGTCGGCGGCGGTGCGCAGGAGCGCCTGACCGGTCCGGGTCGACGCGGTCGCGGTGATCATCGAGACGTCCGGGTGCGACGTGAGCGCCTGCCCCGCCTCGATGCCGCCGGGCAGGTCGGCGACGACTCCGGGCGGGAACCCGGCGTCGTGCAGGCAGCGAACGAGCAGCCCGACGGCGAGCGGGGTCTCTACGGGTGGCTTGACCACGACGGTGTTCCCCGCTGCGAGGGCGGGACCGATCTTCCAGGCGTACAGGTCGACCGGGTAGTTCCACGGCACGATCGCCGCGACGACACCCACGGGCTCGTGCGTGACGATCGAGCGGATGTCGGGTCGTGTCGTCGGGCGCAGGGTCCCACCGAGGCGGGTGCCCTCTTCGGCGTAGTAGCGCAGGACGGTCGCGCAGAACGCGATCTCCTTGATCGAGTCAGGCACCGGCTTGCCCTGCTCGCGGGTGAGCGCGTCCGCGATGTCGTCGATGCGCGCGTCGACCAGGTCCGCGGCGCGGCGCAGCAGCCGCGCACGCTCGTCGGACGACGTGCGCGCCCACAGGGGCTGCGCCGCGGCTGCGGCGCGCACGGCCCTGTCGACGTCAGCGCCCGCCGCGAGCGCCGACGTCGCGACGAGCTCCCCGGTCGCGGGGTCGTGCACGGCGACGGTCTCACCACTCGCCGCGGGATACCAGCCCCCGTCGAGGTAGAGGCCGCGGTCGAGGGCGGGGCGGACCGCCATCATGCCTCCTGCCCTGCGTCGACCGGCCCGACGCCGGGCGTCGTCGCGGCGTCGGTCACGGGCGGCGCGGAGAACTCGCGGCTGCGCAGGCGCCGCCACAGCTCGGCGTAGTTGCGGTCGTTCTGCTGGTGCGCGTGCGTCGTGCGGTTCGAGTTCGTGTTGACCATGATCATGGGCTGCACGCCGCGTGCGACGAGCTCGGCGGCGGTGGCGGCGTTGATGGCGTGCGTCATCGCGACGGCGACGGACGTCGAGGTCGGGCCCACCGGGTACTCCAGCCCGTCGATGAACTGCGACGCGTCCTCCAGCGGGATGCCGGTGTCGATGACGACGTCCGCGATCTCGTACAGGCGCTTGCCGCTCGAGTGCCGGGACGCGACCTGCGACGAGTGCGGGACCGACGTCACGGCGACGACCTTGAGCCCGCGCTCCTGGAACTCCACCGCCATGTCCAGGATGACGGCGTTGATGCCGGAGTGGGAGAACAGGATGAGCGCGTCGCCGTCCTTGATCTGGTGCGACCGCAGGATCGCGCGCCCGTAGCCCTCGCGCGTGTGCAGGAAGCGGTACTGCGCGGTGCCCTGGTCGCCCAGCACGTGGTGCATGAGCGCGATCGAGGACTCGACGATGGGCCGGAACCCTGTCACCCCGCCGGTGCGGGGGAACGACTCCAGCGCGGCGAAACCGCCGTGCCCGGTCCCGAACGTGAACACGAGGCCGTCGCCGGCGATCGCGTCGGCGCACACCCTCCCGGCCTCGCCGATGGCGTCGGTCTGGGTGTCGCGCACGCGGGCGATCTTGGCGATGAGGTCGTCCAGGTAGGTCTCCTGGACCGTGCGGGTCGCAGCGTCTGCGAGGGTCATGGTGTCTCTCCTTCGGATGGGGTCTGAGGGACGCTCACGCGACGAGCGCGTCGAAGCCGGCCCGCAGCAGGTCCGCCTCGGCGTCCGTGCGGTCGGTGCCCTCCATGCGGGACTGGTCGGCGCCGTCGACGGAGGCCAGGCACAGGGACGCGACGGCGACGCCGAGGGAGCGCCCGGCGACGAACAGGGCGCTGGTCTCCATGTCGGTCGCGACGACGCCTTGGCGAGCCAGGTCGTCGCGGGTGGCGCGCACCGACGTGACGTCGGGCTCGGAGTCGGTCATCTGCGTGTAGAAGCCGTCGTAGGTGCCGTAGATGCCGGCGCGCACGGGCCGCCCGGCGGCGCGTGCCGCGAGCTCGACGCGGCGCGTCAGTTCGAGGTCCGGCACGGCAGGGAACTCCACCGGCAGGTACGAGGCGGAGGTCGACTCGCCGCGGACGGCGCCGTGCGCGACGACGAGCTCGCCCAGCCGCGTCTCGCCGACGGTCATCACCGTCCCGAGGCGCACGAGCTCGCGCACCCCGAGGTCGGCGAGCTCGTGCAGCACGACCACGGCGATCGGCGCTCCCATGCCGAACGCGCTGATGGTGAGGCGGCGTCCGCGATAGGTACCGGTCGCGGTCGTCAGCCCGCGGTCCTCGTTGAGGACGGTGACGTCGGTCATGAGCTCGGCCGCGATGGCGACCCTCCCTCGGTCGCCCACCAGCACGGCGCGGTCGGCGACGTCGTCGCGCCCGCAGCGCAGGTACCAGGCGTTGATCGTGGACACGGTGCTACTCCTTGCTCCGTGCGGGGGCCGGCACGGAGCCGCCCGCCGCGGGGTGGTCGGTCGCGCGGGAGGCGACCAGGTCGGTGGCTGCCGCCGCCGCGCGCTCGAGCGCGGGCCGGACGGCGTCGGCGGTCGTGGGGAGGGGAACCGTCGCGAGGTGCGCGACGAGCGTCGCGACGAACGTGTCGCCCGCGCCGGTCGTGTCGGTCGCGGCGGCCCGCGTCACCGGGACGTGGACGGTGTCCTCACCGATGTGCGCGACGACCCCTCGGGCGCCCTGCGTCTCGGTGACGACCGTGCCGGGTCGCACGCGCCGCTCGGCAGCTGCGTCGCCGGTCGTGAGGAACGAGCGCTCCCCGGCCGACAGCGAGACGACGTCCGCGCGTTCGAGCAGCGCGGCCGTGAGGCCAGGCGGGTACGCGTCGTCGTCGTGCTTGACCGCCCAGGCGACGTGCGCCGCCGGGCGGAGCACGTCGAGCGCCTGCTCCGTCGCCCAGCGAGGCGCGACGGCCAGGAGGCACCAGTCGGCGTGGGCGACGAGGTCGAGCTGTGTCGCGTCGAGGGCCTCGGTGGAGTGGCAGTCGGCGGGGTCGTAGACGCAGGCCGTCCCGGTGGGTCCGTACAGCAGGTACGACGACGGGCTTCGCGTCCCGGTCGCCGCGACGCCGCGGATGCCGGCCCCGGCCGCGCCGACCGCACGGACCCACGCGGCGCCGTCGGCGTCGGGGCCGACCCACGAGACGACGTCGATCTCGAGGTCGGGATCCGCCGCGCGCAGGGCACGCACGTGGTGCGCCACCCCGCCGGAGCGCGGCCACTCGGCGCTGAGCCGGCGCGACACGAGCGTCGTGGAGTCCGGGCCGGGCAGCGTGTCGACCTCCAGGGCGTGGTCGAGGCTCGCGTAGCCGACCACGACGATGCGCGTCACAGCATCTCCAGGGCATCGTCGAGTCCGACGACCCGGCCCATGTACCGGTCGATGTCCTCCAGGGACGCCTCGGCCAGGTGGGGGCGGTTGGAGTTCGTGGCCTCGCGGGGGACGACGGGCTCGAACCCGCCGGCGAAGGCGTCCTGCGCGGTCGCGCGGATGCAGACGTTGGTCTTCACCCCGGCGATCACGACCCGGCGCACACCCTGCTCCTGCAGGAGGAGCGCGAGGTCCGTCGCGTAGAACGCGGAGAACCGCCGCTTGGTCACCTCGACCTCGTACCCGCCGGGGCGTGGCTCGAACCCTGGTACGTACTCGGCGTCGGACGCGCCCGCCTCGTGATGGCGGGGGAGCTTGCCGAACTCGAAGTCCTCCAGACCCGGGTGGTGGCGCTCGACGGCGTGCACGACGAGGGCCCGGCGCTCGCGGGCGCGCTCCAGCAACCGGGCGATGGGCCGAAGGACCTGCGTGACCTCGGGGTAGTGGTTCGCCTCGGCCGGGTCGAAGAACGACGCGATGACGTCGACGAGGACGAGTGCGGTCGGCACGGGTACCGCGGCGGTGGCGCTCGTCGGGGGCTCGTGGCTCACGGTCGGCTCCTGAGGGTCGGCGCCCGGGGGTGTCATGCCGCCGCCCGGGCGGTGGTGCGGGACGCGCGGAAGCCGGTCCAGGCGAGGACCACGACGACCGCGACGTAGGGGAGGGTCTGGATGAGGGACGCGGAGTAGCCCCCGCCGATCTGCAGCCGTGCCTGCAGGGCGTCGAAGAACCCGAAGAGCAGGCACGCGAGCGCCGTGGGCACGGGCCGTGCGCGGCCGAAGTAGAACGCCGCCATGGCGACGAAGCCTCGCCCGGCGGTCATGTTCTCGTTGAACAGCCCCACCGCGCCGAGGCTCAGGGCAGCGCCGCCGAGGCCGGCGAGCAGCCCGGCGAGGGTGCCGGCGGTGTCCTGCAGGGCCAGCGTGCGCAGGCCGAGCGAGGTCGCGGCCTGCGCCGAGGCGCCCACCGCGCGGGTGCGCAGCCCCCAGCGTGTCCGGGCGAGCGCCCAGGTGGCGATCGCCACGAGGACGATCGACGTCCAGAACAGCGGGTCCTTGCCGGAGAGAAGGGCGCCGAGCACCGGGACGTCGGCGATGCCGGGGATCGTCCAGGTGGGGAGACGCTCGAGCCCGGGGACCTGCAGCGTCCCGGACACTCCGCGCTCGGAGCGCAGCCAGTAGCCGATGACGCCCAGCACGACGATGTTCGTGCCGAGACCGACGATGATCTCGTTCGCCCGCAGCCTGGTGATGGTCAGGCTCATGAGCGTCCCGACCGCCGCACCGCCGGCCGCCCCGGCGAGCACGCCGAGCTCCCAGCTGTGCGTGGCGCCGGAGACGAGGGCGGCGAACAGGGCCCCGGCGAGCATCTGCCCCTCGAGCCCGATGTTGACGACGCCGGCCTGCCGGTGGACGGCCCCGCCGAGCGCGGCGAGGACCAGGGGGACGGAGAGCGTGATCGCGGAGGCCAGAACCTGGTCGATCACGAGCCGACCTCCGTCGTGCGACGGCGCCGTGCGAGGCGGGGGAGGGCGAACTGGGCGACGGCGAAGATCATGACGGTCCCCTGGAGGATGTCGACGAGCTGGATGGGGAGGTCGACGAACAGCTGCACGGTCGACCCGGCGGAGCCGAGCGCGCCGAACAGCAGCGCGCCGACGATCAGCCCGACCGGGTTGAACCGGGCCAGGAGGGCGATCGCGATGCCGGTGAACCCGAAGCTCGCGGAGAAGCCCTCGGTGTACCGGTGCACGATCCCGAGCGCGTGGCTCGCACCACCGACGCCCGCGACGAGGCCGGCGCCGAGCAGTGCCACGACGACGACCACGCGGGTGCGCAGTCCCTGCGCGAGGGCGAAGCGTGGTGTGGCGCCGACGGCCTGGAACTCGAGGCCGAGGGTCGTCCGGCGGAACCACAGGGCGTACGCGACCACGAGGAGCAAGGCGATCACCAGCCCGGCGTTCGTCTGGTTCGGTGGGAAGAACGGGTGGAGCGTGGCCGCGTCGGTGACGTAGGCGGTCGCGGAGTTCGCCTGCCCGCGCTCCTGGAAGAAGGACTGCACCGCCCACCCGGCGACGCCCGCGACGACGAAGTTCACCATGAGTGTCGTGACGACCTCGTCGACGCTCCACCACGCGCGCAGCAGCGCGGGGACGACGGCGACGAGCGTCCCGGCCAGCGCCGCGGCCACGAGGGCCATCGGCACCGCGAGGAGAGGAGGCAGCCCGCCGACGTGTGCGCCCACGACGGCGGCGGCGAGCCCGCCGAGCGTGAAGCTGCCCTCGGCGCCGACGGTGAACACCCCGGCGCGGTAGGCGAACGCTGCCGCGACCGCGGTGAACAGCAGCGGGGTGGCCGAGGCGAGCGTCGCGTCGAGGCGGTCGGGCGACCCGAGCGCCTCCTGGGCGAGCAGCCCGTAGATCTCCAGCGGGTCCTTCCCGGTGGCGAGCAGGACGAGCGCGCCGACCGCGAAGGCGATGAGCACGGGGAGCAGGACCTGGCCCACGGACCGGAGCGACGCCGCGGACGGGCGCGGGACACGGGGGAGGGCACGGCGCGGGGTCGTCGGGGCGGGAGGCGCGGGACTGGTCGTGGTCGTCATGAGCCGTCCTCGGGGTCGTCCGTGGTGGGCAGGGTGGCGTCGGCGGTACCGGACACCATGAGGGCGCCGATCTCGGTGCGGGAGGCGTCGCCCGGCACCTCGCCGACGACCGTCCCGCGGGCGAGGACGACGATGCGGTCGCTGAGGGTGCGCAGCTCGTCGATCTCCTCGCTGAACAGGACGACGCCGGCGCCCTCGTCGCGCGAGCGGCGCAGCAGCTCGTGGATGAACCCGATGCCTCGCACGTCGACACCGCGCGTCGGCTGGCTCGCGACGAGGACCCGGGGCCGGTCGAGCGTCTCGCGCCCGACCACGAGCCGCTGCTGGTTGCCGCCGGAGAGGCTGGACGCAGGGTCCGACGTCGCGCCGTAGCGCACGGCCGCGCGGGTGAGCACCGCCTCGACGCGCTCGCGCACGCGCCGCCGGGACAGCACCCCGAGCCGGCCCAGGCGCGACAGCGTCGGTGTCGCGACGGCGTTGAGGGCGAGCGAGGAGGAGACCGAGAGCCCCTCGTGCTTGCGGTCGGCGCTGACGTACGCCATGCCGAGGCCGCGCCGGCGTCGGACGGCGGTGGTCGTGACGTCGACGTCGGTCCGGTCGACGGTGAGCACGACACGACCCGACGTCGTGCCGCGTACCCCCGCCAGGATCTCGGCGAGCTCGTCCTGACCGTTGCCGGCGACCGCCGCGACGCCGAGGATCTCGCCCGAGCGCACGGTGAGCGAGACGCCGCGCAGACGCGGGAGACCGAGGTCGTCGTGGGCGTGGGCGTCCTCGACGCGCAGGACTGCGGCGCCCGGGGAACCCGGCTCCGCGCGGTCGGGAGCGACGTCGTCGTCGCCGATGATCGCGCGGGCCAGCCCTTCGCGGTCGACCTCGCCGCGGCGGTGGTGGGCGACGGCTCGGCCCGAGCGCAGCACCGTGATCTCGTCGGCGACGGTCACGACCTCGTCGAGCTTGTGGCTGATGAACAGCACCGTGCACCCGGTGTCCCGTAGCTCGCCGAGCAGCCGCAGCAGCTCGTCGGCCTGGGCGGGGGCGAGGACGGCGGTCGGCTCGTCGAGGATCAGGGTCGTCGCACCGCGGTGGAGCAGGCGCAGGATCTCGACCTGCTGCTGGATGGCGATGGGGGTGCGTGCCGCCATCGTCGTCCACGGCACGTCGACGCTCACGGACCGGGCGAGCTCCGTCGCCCGGTCGAGGGCGGCGGTCCGGTCCAGGGCGACACCCCGGCGAGGTTCGTCCCCGAGGACGAGGTTCTCCAGAAGGGTCAGCTCGGGGATGATCGCGAGCTCCTGCTGCACGAGCCCGATGCCGCGTGCGATCGCGTCACGCGGGGAGGCCAGCGTGACCGGCTCGTCGTCCAGGAGGACGGTGCCGGTGTCGGGCCGGTCGAGCCCGTACAGGATCCGCATGAGGGTGCTCTTGCCGGCCCCGTTCTCGCCGACGAGGGCGTGCACGGTGCCGGGCCGCACGGCGAGGTCGACGTCGGTGTTGGCGTGCACCGGACCGAAGGATCGGGAGACGCCACGGGCCCCGATCCGGCAGCGGGTGGGGGAGCCGCCGCCGGATCGGGAGTCGGGTGCCGTCCCGGTGGGGGACGAGGTCATGTCACTTCCCGTAGAAGTCGGGGTAGCCGTCGGTGACGGTGTTCCACACCGCGACGTCGCCGTCGACGATCTGCTGCTGGAGGGCCGCGACGCGGTCGAGGATCTCCGTCCCGACGGCGTCCTTCGTGTACTGCAGGTCGGTGAGCCCGACGCCCCCGTCGGCGAGCCCGTAGACGAGGGTCTGCCCGCCGGGGAAATCCCCGTCCGCGAAGCGGTCGACCACGTCCTCCACGGCGACGTCCGTGTGCTTGAGGACGCTCGTCAGGACGTTGCCCGGTGCTGCGCCGTCCTGGTCGTCGTCGACGCCGATCGCGTAGCGGCCGTTGTCGACGGCGGCCTGGACGACCCCCGCCCCGGTGCCGCCCGCCACGGCGTAGACGATGTCCGCGCCCTGGTCGTACATGGACTGGGCGAGCTGCTGGCCCGTGGTCGGGTCCGCGAAGTCGTTGGAGTAGGCGGTGAGCACCGTGACGTCGGGGTCGACGTCCTTCGCGCCCTGGATGTAGCCGACGATGAACTTGTCGATCCCGACGGACTCCGTCCCGCCGATGACGCCGATGACCTTCTCGGGATTCACCTGGGGGTTGTCCGGCTGCTGGGTGACGAGCGCGGCCAGCGCGCCTGCGAGGTACGACGCCTCCTGCTCCTGGAAGAGGACCGACGCGACGTTGTCCCCCGCGGCCTCGGCGTTGACGAGGACCCAGCTCTTGTCGGGGAAGTCCGCGGCGACCTTCGGGAGGAGCTCGTTGTGGGAGTACTCGAGGTCGACGACGAGCCCGGCGTCCGTCTGCCCCGCCCGGCGCAGGATCTGCTCGCCCTGGCCCACGATGTCGCTGGACTCGATCGGGGTGCCGGTCAGGCTGTTGCGCTCGGTCGCGGCGAGGAACCCGGAGTAGGCGAGGTCGTTGAACGACTCGTCACCGAGCCCGCCCTGGGCGACGACGAGCGCCGCGGACCCGTTGGCCGTGGAGCCCCCGGCCGTGGAGCCGGAGGTGCCGGAGCTACAGGCCGTCAGGAGCAAGGCCGAGGCGACGACGGGGATGACGAGCTTCGCGCGGGTCGGTGTCATGGTGGTCTCCCTGGGACGTGGGGGTGAAGGAGATGCGGTAGATGTACTGGCTGCCGAGGTAGCGGGCGCGGACGTGCTCGACGAGCCGCCCGTCCGCGTCCCGGGTCTCGCGGATCACCTCGATGAGCGCGGTGCCCGGGTCGATGCCGAGGAGCTCGGCGTCGGCGTCGCCGGCGTTGATCGCCTGCATCGACTCCTCCGCGCTCTCGAGGTGGACGCCGTGCCGCTCGAGCGCGGAGTACAGCGAGAACGTGGGGGCCGAGGCGGTCTCCTCGGAGACTGCGACGCGCCGCGCGACGTCGGCGGGGACGACGACGCGGTGCAGGCCCACGGGGGTGCCGTCGACGCTGCGGAGCCGCTCGACGACGACGACGGGTTGGTTCTCGAACGGGGTGACAGGGCGCTCGGGTGCCGTGGCGTCGAGCTCCTCGTACCGCAGGAGCAGGCTCGAGGGGGTGAGGCCCAGGCCGTGGACGTGCTCGGAGAAGCTCGTGAGCTCCGGGAGCATGCGCGCCATCGGGCGCGGGGTGACGAACGATCCCCTTCCCTGGCGCCGGACGACCTGACCGCGCTCGACGAGCAGGTCGTACGCCTTGATGACGGTCGCGCGGGACAGGTGGTTGTCGGCGGCGAGCGCGGTCTCGCTGGGGAGCTGGTCGCCGGCTCGCAGCTTGTCCCGGGTGATGACGTCGCTCAGTGCGTTGGCGAGCTGGACGTACAGCGGCTCGCCACCGCGGGAGTGGTCGAGATCGACGCGCATGCAGGCTCCTGGGTGTTGTCTGTGACCTTGACCAGTTGACCGGTCAAGTGGGATGACCGTATGCCCCGCGAGCGGCCCGGAGCCCCGGGGCAACGAGGGTTTCACCAGCAATTAACACGCTCGGAACACGGTGCCGTGACTCGTTCCGGGGTCGTCGCTGCTGCCGCTCCGGCGCGGTCCCGCTCGTAGGGTGGAGGGGTAGCCCTCGAACCTCGGAGAACCATGCGCCTGCTGCTCGTCCGCCACGGACAGACCCCGTCCAACGTCG
>CAZFUQ010000116.1:0-11637 GCA_964521905.1 uncultured Cellulosimicrobium sp. | reverse complement strand
GAGGCGCGTCTGGCGCCCTCGTCGCTCGCCATGACGGCGGGGCTCGACGAGGACGTCGTCGACTTCGTGCCCAACTACGACAACAAGCTGCAGCAGCCCGAGGTGCTGCCCTCGGCGATCCCTAACCTGCTGGTCAACGGGGCGTCGGGCATCGCGGTCGGCATGGCGACGAACATGGCGCCGCACAACCTCGTCGAGGTCGTCTCCGCGGCCCGGCACCTCGTCAAGCACCCCGACGCCGACCTCGAGACGCTCATGCGCTTCGTCCCCGGCCCGGACCTGCCCACGGGCGGCAAGATCGTCGGGCTGGACGGCGTGCGCGACGCGTACCGCACCGGGCGCGGGACGTTCCGCACGCGCGCCACCGCGCGCGTGGAGAACCTCACGCCGCGCCGCAAGGGCATCGTCGTCACGGAGCTGCCCTACCTCGTGGGCCCCGAGAAGGTGATCGAGAAGATCGCCGAGGGCGTCAAGGCGAAGAAGATCCAGGGCATCACCGCCGCGACCGACCTCACGGACCGCGAGCACGGCCTGCGGATCGTCGTCGAGGTGAAGACGGGGTTCAACCCCGAGGGCGTGCTCGAGCAGCTCTACAAGTACACGCCGCTCGAGGACTCGTTCGGCATCAACAACGTCGCTCTCGTCGACGGCCAGCCGCGCACGCTCGGGCTGCGCGAGATGCTCACGGTGTGGGTCGACCACCGCATCGACGTCGTGCGCCGCCGGTCCGAGCACCGCCTGCGCAAGCGCTCCGAGCGCCTGCACCTCGTGGACGGCCTGCTCGTCGCGATCGTCGACATCGACGAGGTCATCCAGGTGATCCGGTCCTCCGACGACACGCGCGCGGCCCGCGAGCGCCTGCAGACCGTGTTCGACCTGTCCGAGGCCCAGTCCGAGTACATCCTCGAGCTCCAGCTGCGCCGCCTGACGAAGTTCTCGCGCATCGAGCTCGAGAAGGAGCAGGAGGCGCTGCGCCGCGAGATCGAGGCGCTGCAGGAGATCCTCGGCAGCGACGCGAAGCTGCGGGCCGTGGTCTCGGCCGAGATGGCGGAGGTCGCGAAGACCTACGGCACGCCGCGCCGCACGATCCTGCTCGAGTCCGCGGGCGCAGCGCCCACGACGACGACGGCCGTGCCCCTCGAGGTCGCCGACACGCCGTGCTGGGTGCTGTTCTCCGCGACCGGGCTGCTCGCGCGCACGAGCGACGAGACCGAGCCCGCGCGCACCGGGCCCCGCGCGGCGCACGACGTGCTGCGCGCCGTCGTGCGCACGACGGCGCGCGGCGACGTCGGGCTCGTCACGAGCCGTGGGCGCATGGTCCGCGTGTCGGTGCTCGACCTGCCCGCGATCCCGCCGACCGACAACGCCCCGAGCCTGTCGGGCGGCGTCCCGCTGAGCGAGGTCGTCGCGCTCGATCCGGGCGAGGAGGCGGTGACCGTCGCGTCGCTCGACGCCGACGCGCCCCCGCTCGCGCTCGGCACGGCGCAGGGCGTCGTCAAGCGGGTGACCCCCGGCGACGTGCCGAACAACCGCGACGCGTGGGAGGTCGTCGGGCTCAAGGACGGGGACCTCGTGGTCGGGGCGGCGCCCGCGACGGACGCCGACGAGCTCGTGTTCGTCAGCACCGACGCGTCCCTCCTGCACTTCGAGGCGGCCTCCGTGCGCCCGCAGGGCCGCGCGGCCGGCGGCATGGCGGGCATCCGGCTCGCCGCCGGGCACCGCGTCGCGTTCTTCGGCGTCGTCCCCGCCGACGTGCGCGACCTCGGCGTCGTCGTGACGATCGCGGGCTCCTCGGACGCGCTGCCCGGTACCCAGGCCGGCGCGGGCAAGGTCACGCCGTACGAGCTCTACCCCGGCAAGGGCCGCGGCACCGGCGGGGTCCGGACGCAACGGTTCCTCAAGGGCGAGGACGCGCTCGTCCTCGCCTGGGTCGGCCAGGGGCCCGCACGCGCCGCCGGGGCCGCCGGCCAGGCCGTCGACCTGCCGGAGGTCGACCAGCGTCGCGACGGGTCCGGCACGCCCTTGGCCACCCCGGTCACGGCCGTCGGCTGACCGATCGCCCAGGACGTGCACCCGAGGTGACCGGACCGTCCGCGCCCGCTCATGGGGTCGTGGCGGCCGTCGACGTGCACTATCCACCCGACGGCGGCGCACGAGCCGCCGTCGTGCTGGCCGACGACGTGTCGTTCCGCAGGATCGTCGGCACGCGGGGTCGCGAAGACGCCCTTCCGCGCGGCCACCCACGCCGTCCCGGTCCTGCGCGGCACGAGCGCCCGTCCGCTGCACGTCACCTCGACGGGGATCGACCTGACGTCCGCGGCGCGGCTGGTCGCGGATCTGCCGGGCACCGGGCGCCTTCCCGACCCACTGCGACTGGTCGACCGGATCGCACGCTCCGGCTGAGGGTCCTGCCGGCACCACTCGGCGAGCTTGACGACTCGGTCCAGCGCGGCGACGTCGGACGGTGCCGAGCCAGCTGCCAGGTGACGGAGCTCGTCGAGGAGTTGCTCCATCTCGGAAGCGTCACGTCGATGCCCACGTCGCGGCGCCCTTCTCCTCGGTGACGCTCGCCGCGCGCTCCCGGCGCATGACGCCCCGGACGAGGAGCACCTGACCGGCGACGTACGTGAGCATGACCCAGAAGTCGTGGGCGGGCAGGGCGTACCAGGGCGCGAACGCGTTCAGCGCGATGAGCGCGTCGGACACCAGGAAGACCGCGCCGCCGACGGCCGCGAGGCGGTCGACGCCCGTCGCCGTCACGGCCATCAGCACGAGGCACGCGCCGTAGACCACGACCGGGACGAGCAGCGGCCCGGCGCCCGGTGCGCACGCAGCGACCAGGACGAGGAACGCGACCAGGTACGGCGCGAGGGCGAGCGGGCGTCGGAGGACGGAGCCCGCGCGACAGGGCCAGAACGCGAGCGCGTAGGTCACCTGGGCGCAGAGGAAGAAGCCCACCATGACGAGGAACGCGGCGTCGCCGTCCGCGAGATCGGGCGCGGTGTCCCCGAGCCACGAGAAGCCCAGCGCGAGGAGGGTGAGGCGGACGAGGCGGGAACGTCGTCGTCCCGCGCCGGTGGCGGACCGCGTGGCGAGCCACAGGCAGCCCGCGAGCGCGGGCACGAGGAACCACTGCGACGTGTCGGCGAGCGCCGGGGCGCCCCCGAGCTGTGCGGCGAGGTGGACGAGGGTGAGCAGGGCGAGCGCGCCCCACGCGACGAGCATGGGCGTCGAGACTCCTTCGGTCGAGCGCCGGCGTCGTCGCCGGCGGGCCGATCCTCGTGCGCGAGCACGAGGAGAGAGCCCTGGTGAGGTACGGGCGCGGGCAGGCTGCGAACGATACCGCGGTGGTCGTGACCCGGAGCACCGAGCACCTCGCCCCGCTCACCGTCGAGACCGTCGAGCCCTGGGAGCCGGCGACCTGGCGTTGACGACGGCCTCCATGACCGCCCGGCAGCGGGCCATGAGCTCGGCGATGTCGGCGGGGGCGGCGCCGTGGGGTCGTTCGGCCGGCAGGACCGTCAGCCGGATCGGTGGCCGCGGGCGCCACCAGGGCCGTCGGCCGTAGGTGAAGACCATCGGCACGACCGGCACGCCCAGCCGGCAGGCGTACGCGAACGCGCCGCGCCGGAACGGGCGCAGGGTCGTGTCGTACATGACCAGCTCGCCCTCGGGGAAGAAGTGCACGCCCTGGCCGGCCTCGACGGTCCGGCGCAGCCGCGCCTCGAAGGCGGGGAGCTCGCCCGGCCCGCGGGGCAGCGGGACTGCGAGCAGGTGGCTGACCAGGACGCCGGCCACGGGCAGGTGGAAGTTCTGGGGCTGGGAGGTCACGGCGGCACGCCGGCCGCGGAGCTGTCCGGCGACCCACGGACCGTCCAGGTAGTGCACGTGGTTGGCGATCGTGACGACGCCCCCGCGCTCGGCCGCGAGGTGCTCGCGCCCCGTGACCCGCAGCCCGTGGGCGACGTACCCGTACCAGCGCACGACGGCCATCGCGACGTCGAAGAAGACCGCGTCGAAGCGGCCCCAGAGCCGCGGTGCCGCCGGGCCGGGCGCGCGGTCAGTGCTCATGCGGGTGCCCGTGCGCGCTGCCCTCGGTGTCGTCCCGGTCGACCGCCGCGGGGCTCGCCGGGCCTCGGCCCTCGGCGATCGCCTGACGCAGCATGTCCTCGATCTGCGGGACGCACACGTCCAGGGCGTGCTCCTTGCCGACCTCGGCGTACGCCGGAGCCATCCGGGCGCGTTCGTCGCCGTGCTCGATCCAGTAGTCGATCGCGCGCGCGAGGTCACCGGCGTCCCCGGCGTGGAACAGGCTGCGCTCGTCGAGCGCGAACTGCCCGGTCGCGGACGCGCGGGAGTCGGAGATCACCGGCACCAGGCCGGTCGCGACGGCCTCGAGGCAGCCGATGGCCTCGATCTCCGCGTCGGCCGCGTGCACGTACAGGTCGCTCATGGCCAGCACGTCCCGGAGCTCGTCCTGGGCGAGGAAGCCGACCCTCGGCGGGTGCGGCAGCGTCGCGCCCTGCTGCGCGTAGCGCTCGGCGAGGGGTCCGCGGCCGGCGAGCACGAGCTGGATGCGCTCGGCGTGCCGGGACCGACGGACCGCGTCGAGGAGCACGTCCTGCCGCTTCTCGCGGGACAGCCGCCCGGTCATCGTGATGACGAACCGGCCGGCCAGGTCGGCGCTCTTGGGCAGCCGACGCGGGTCGAAGCGCGGGTCGACGCCGTTCGACACCACGTGCAGGGACGCGCGGTACCGGTGGGCGCGCAGCTCCTCGGCGATGAACCGGCTGGGGCAGTGGACGTGCCCGAACCGGTCGTAGAACGGCCGGAACATCGCGTACACGAGGTCGTTCAGCGGCCCGACCCGACCCACGCCGAGGCTGTACGTGACGTTCTCCGGCTGCACGTGGAACGCGGCGGTCGACGGGACGCCGAGCGCGTCGGCGAGGCGCTTGGCGCGGGACCCGAGCCAGAACGGCGACATGACGTGCGCGACGTCGGCCCAGGCCAGCGCCTCGCGCAGCACGTCGTCGTCGGGCTTGGCGAGCACCCAGCCCTGGCCCGCGACGACCCGGTTGAAGCCCGGGACGCCGAGCGGTCCGAGCCGGTAGCGCACGACGCCGTCCGCGGGGGTCTCGGGCTCGACGTCGCCCGCGCGGGCCGCGCCGCGGCAGCACGCGACGCGCACCTCGTGGCCCCGCCCCCGCAGGGCGTCCGCGAAGCGGCGGGCCGAGATCGTGGTCCCGTTGGTGGGATCCTCGAACTGGTCGATGACGAGCAGGACGCGCACGCGCGGCTCCCTTGCGAACGCTCGGCGGACGGTCCGCGCCTGGTGACGGGATGCCGTCAGGCTAAGGGAACACCGTCGCCCGGGCCCGGACCCGCAGGAAGCGTGTCGTGTCGCCGTCCACGGGCCCCGAGGTCGTCGGGACGAGGATCACCGTGTCGACCGTCGAGGCGAGGTGCTCGGCTCTCCTGGACGACGGGAGCCGAGCACCTCGTAGACTCCGGGGGCCCGTGCGGGTCCCCGCGGACGGCGGCCACCGCTCGGAGCTCGTGCCGCACCCACCTGGAGAAGAAGCAGCATGACCTTTGTCCCGATCCTCGGGGTCGACCTGTACACCGAGGTCGACGGCGAGGGCGAGCCGGTGCTCGTGCTGCACGGCGGCTTCGCCTCGATCGAGACCATGCGCCCGCTCGCACGGGCGCTCGCCACGCGGTTCCGGGTGCTCGCCTTCGAGCGACCCGGCCACGGCAGGTCGCCCGACGTCGACGAGGAGTACGCGTACGAGCGCGGCGTCGCCGAGGCGCTCGCCTTCCTCGACCACCACGGCATCGGGGCGGCGCACGTCGTCGGGCACAGCGACGGCGGGATCCTGGGCCTGCTGCTCGCGAGGGACCACCCCGAGCGCGTGCGCTCGCTCGTCTCGATCAGCGCGAACCTCGACCCGTCGGCGTTCACGACCTCCGCCGCCGAGCTGGGCGCGGTCGTGCTCGACACCCTGCCCGAGCCTGCCGAGCCGGCTCCGGACGTCGAGCGCGCGCTGCACGGGCAGCTCTCCCCCGACGGTCCGGGGCACGCGGACGTCGTGCTCGCGAAGCTGTTCCGGCTGTGGACCTCGCAGCCGCGGATCGCCCCGTCCACGCTCGCGGGGGTGCGCGCGCCCGTCCTGGTGATGTCCGGGGACCGTGACACGATCCGTCCCGACCACAGCCTGCTGATCGCCGCGTCGATCCCCGGTGCCCGGCTGGGCATCGTGCCCGGTACGACGCACGGCCTCGTCAGCGAGCGTCCCGACCTCGTCGGCCCGCTCGTCCTCGACTTCCTGGAGCACGTCACCGCGGGCTGACTACGCGCGGGAGCGGTGCAGGAGCCAGACGAAGTACGGGGCCCCGACCAGCGCCATCATGAGGCCGGCCGGGATCTGCGAGGGCGCGATGAGCGAGCGCCCGAGGGTGTCCGCGACGCAGACGAGGAGGCCTCCGAGCAGCATGGACACGCCGATGGTGCGCCCGTGCCGGGCGCCGACGAGCGCGCGGGCGAGGTGGGGGGCGACGAGCCCGACGAACCCGACCACCCCGATCGCGACCACGCTCACGGCCGCGACGACCGCGGCGAGCGTGAGGAGCCCCAGCCGCGCGCCCTCGCGGCGGACGCCGAGGATCTGCGGCGTGTCCTCGTCGATCGAGAGCAGGTCGAGCTCGCGGTGCATGGAGGCGACGACCGGCGTCGCGACGAGCAGCACGACGGCGACCGGCAGGACGTCGGCGAGGCTGCGGCCGTAGGTGGTGCCGGACAGCCACGTGAGGATCTGCGGCGTGTCCCACGGGTCGGCGCGCAGCAGCAGGAAGGTGCTGACCGCGCTGAGCCCGTAGCCGCACCCGATCCCGACGAGCAGGAAGCGGTCCGGGGACATCCCGCCGCGCCACGAGAGGCCGACGACGAGCGCGTACGTGGCCAGTCCCGTCGCGACGGCCGCGAGGGTCAGCGCCGTGCGCCCGCCACCGATGCCCGACGTGACGACGACGACCGCGCCCAGCCCCGCGCCCGCGGTGATGCCGAGCACGCCGGGCTCCGCGAGCGGGTTGCGGACCGTGCCCTGCAGGACGCACCCCGCGAGCGCCAGCGCGGCCCCGGCGAGGACGGCGGCGCCGACGCGCGGGAGCCGGTCGTCGAGCGCGCGCCCGACGAGCTCCGGGGCGGTGCCCTGCAGCCACAGGACGATGTCACCGGTGCGCAGCCACAGGCTCCCCGCGAGCAGCCCGACCACGATCGCCACCACGAGCAGCGTGGCGGCGGTGACGAGCACCGTCACGTAGCGCGAGCGCGAGCGCACGCCGACCCGAGCCCGTGGCGCGGGGCGGGCGGCGCCCGAGTCCCGCAGGCGGAGCGCGAGGACCACGATGACGACGGCGCCGAGCATCGCGGTCGGGACGCCCGTGGGGACCGACGCGGCGGCCTGCGCCCCGAGCACGGCGCGCAGCACGACGTCGGCGAGGAGGATCAGCAGGGCGCCCAGCAGAGCGCCGGTCGGCACGAGGAAGACGTGGCGGTGGAGCACCCGGACCCGGCTCGCGAGGAGCCGCGCGACGATGGGGGCGGTGAGCCCGATGAAGGCGATCGGCCCGGCGAGCGTCACGGCGACGCTCGCGAGGAGCACGGCACCGACGACGGCGAGGAGGCGCGTCGAGCGGACGGGCACGCCGAGCGAGGCCGCTGCGTCGTCACCCAGCCCGAGGACGTCGAGGCGCCGGGCGAGCAGCAGGGCCAGGGCGAGGACCGCGACCACGACGGGAGCCGCACGCAGCGCGGCGTCGATGTTGAGCTGCGCGAGCGATCCGCTCCCCCACGCGAACAGCCCGGTGGTGCTCTCCCGGAAGAGGATGAGCAGCATGGCGGTCGCGGCGTCCAGGGCCATCGCGGTCGCCGTGCCGGCGAGGATGAGCCGCGTCGACGCGCTGCCCGCCGCGCCGCCCGCGAGCCCGAGCACGAGCGCCGCGGCGGCGAGGCCGCCGACGAAGGCGACGGCGCCCGAGGCCCAGGCCGGGACGGCGAGCCCGAGGGCGGCCACGAGCGTCAGCGTGAAGTAGGCGCCCGCGGAGACCGCGAGGGTGTCCGGTGCGGCGAGGGTGTTCCGGGTGGCCGACTGCAGCAGGACCCCGGCCGTGCCGAGCGCGACGCCGACGGCCACCCCCGCGAGCAGGCGCGGCAGGCGCGAACCCGTCAGGACGTCCCCGACCGGGACGCCCCCGACCTGCTCCCGCGCTCCCGCGACGTAGCGGAGCAGGTCCCACAGGCCGATGCCGGACGTCCCCTGCGTGACGTGCCACAGCCCCACGACGACGACCGCGAGGAGGAGCGCCACCAGCACGCAGACCCCGCCGGCGACCCCGCCCAGCCCGACCCGGGGCAGCCGCGCCTGCGCCGGCGGTGAGGCCGGCGCAGGCGCAGGCGCCGGCGCGAGGTGCTGCGACCTCACTCCTGGGTCAGGATCTCGACGTAGGCGTCGATCGCCTGCTCGTTGGACACCGGTCCGCCCGCACCCCAGACGCCGGCCGGGAACGCGTGCGCGCGGCCCTCGGCGACGGCAGGCAGCGCGGTCCAGATCGGGCTCTTCTCGAGCTCGGCGACGTAGCTGTCGGGGGTCGCGTCGTCGGAGTAGAAGAGGTTGGCCTCGCCGACCGCGGTCAGACCCTCGATGTCGGTCTGCGCGAGCCCGTAGGCCGGGTCGACGCCGCCGTCGCCGTAGGCCGCGTCGATCTCGTCCGTCCAGGCCGGGGTCAGGCCGAGCTGCTCGCCGAGCTCGGTGAACAGCGCGCCCTTGCCGTACGGCCGCACGACGACGTTGCCGCCCTCGATCCAGCCGTCGAAGAAGAGGAAGTCGGTCGTCGTCAGGTCGACCTCCGCGACCTTCGCCTTCGCCTCCTCGAGGTGCGCGTCGAACTGCTCCAGGACCTCGTCGGCGCGCTCGGTACGACCGGTCGCCTCGGCGATGAGCGAGAACACGCTCTTCATGTTGTCGATCTGCCCCGACGCGTCGGCCCCGACGGTGGCGAGCACGGGCACGCCGCGCTCCTCGAGCTGGGTGATGATCTCGTCGTCGGCGCTGAACGCCTCGACGATGATGAGGTCGGGGTCGGTCGCGTAGAGCGCGTCGAGGTCGGGCTCGCCGCGCTCGCCGACGTCGACCACGCCCTCGGGGAGCGGTTCGGCCTTCACGTAGGTCCCGTAGCCGTCCGGGTCGGCGACCGCGACGGGGGTCACGCAGAGGGTCAGGGAGTCCTCGATCTGCTGCCACTCCAGGACCGCGACGCGCGAGGCGGGCTCGTCGAGCTCCACCGTGCGCCCGACGCCGTCCGTGAGCGTCACGGGTCCGGTCGCGGTCGTGGTGGTGTCGTCGGCACAGCCCTGCGACGCGGGGGCGGCGACGGGGTCGGCCGCGGCGGGGTCGACGGTCGTCGTGCCGCAGGCCGAGACGGCCAGGGCGACGGCGGCGAGCGACGCGGCGGCCGCGACGGCACGGGAGACGGAGATCATGCGGGGTCCTCTCAGGGACGGGTCGTGGAGGGGCCGGCACCTCGTCCCGGGGACGTGCACGCACGTCGCGGACGCGACTCGTGCCGCCGGCCTCGGCAGCTGTCGCACCGGGCCGCTGGAGCAGCAGGAGTGAGGGTTGCCTTGCCTTATCGAGCCTACGGGCGCAGCCCGCTGTCCGCAATCAAGCCCCGGGGACAGTCGGTGCGGGATTCCGGACAGTCGTCTGACGGGTGCGCTGGGCGAACACGCCGGGGGTGTCGCCCATGACCCGACGGAACGCGGAGATGAAGGTGCTCGGCTGCGCGTAGCCGAGGTGGTCCGCCACGTCCTGCACCTCCGCCCCCTCGGACAGCAGGTCGACCGCGCGGTGGACGCGCAGCACCTGGCGCCACTGCGCGAAGGAGAGGCCGGTCGCCGCCCGGAAGGACCGCGTGATCGTGCGCTCGCTGGTCCCCAGCAGGCCGGCCCACTCCTCGAGCGAGCGGTCGTCCGCCGGGTCGGCGAACAGCGCCGCGGCGATCTCGTCGATCCGCTCGTCACCCGGCAGCGGCAGCGCGAGCTGGTCCCGGGACGGCTCGAGCACGTCGAAGACGACGGCCTCCGCCCGCGCTCGGGCCGCCGCGTCCAGGTCCGTCCGGGCGAGGTGCATGAGCAGCGACTCCAGGACCGTGGTCATCTCGATGACCGTCGGGCCGTCGAACGCGACGGGCGTGCGGGCAGGGTCGAAGATCGCGTCGCGCAGCTCGGCGCCCGCCGTGACCCGGCCGGCGTGCTCGGCACCCGCGGGCAACCACAGCGCGCGCCCCTCGGGCACCGTGAACACCCGGTCGCCCGTCCGCGACGTCAACGTCCCCCGTCGCACCCACACGAGCTCGTGCACCGGGTGCGAGTGCGGCTCCCACTCCGTCGGGACCGCAGGGACCTCTCGCTCCGCGAGGATCGTGAACGGCGCCGGGGACCGGTCCGGGACGACCGCGGCAGTCCGCACCACCGTGCTCGGCTCGCGACGCCAGGTCCGTGGACCGGCGTGCTCACGTCGCGGGGCGGCCATGGGACCGATGGTACGGCGCCCGGTTCGACGGCCCTCCGCTCCATCGCGGCGAACCCCGGAAGTCACCGCGTGCCCGCGGACCCACCCGGAACGTCGGCGACGAGGACACGCCCCTCGTGGACCTGCGCCTCGAAGACCGCCAGCGGCCTGCGGTCCTTGCCCCCGGCGTCGAGCACCTCGCCGGTGTCGACGTCCCACACCTGCTTGAGCATGGGCGTGGTGACCGTGTCGACGTCGCGCACCGCGCCGTCGTCGCCGGTCACGCGGTGCGTGCCGACCAGGCCGCGCGACATGACGTTGGCGCCGGAGTACGGGTCGCGCTGCTGGACGGCGCGCACGGTGCCGTCGGCGAGCCGGAAGACGGCGACCTGGGTGTCGCCCAGGAGCGCGCCGGTCCCGCGCTCGGGGTCGAGGTCGTCGAGCGCGCAGATGTCGACGAACGTGCTCATCGGGCGTCCTCCAGCTCGGCACGGGCCGCCACCAGCGCGACGTCGCGCGCGGCGCGCGGGTCGGGGTAGGCGACGGTGTCGCCCTCGTCCGCGGGACGGACCTGGCCGCGCTCGGGGACGAACGCGAGGTCGCCGTCGATCGCCTCGGGCGCATTGACGAACGGCGTGAACTTGCGCAGCTTGGCGGGGTCGGCGAGCGTCGCGCCCCACTCGTCCTCGTAGTCGCGCACGTGCTCGGCCATCACGGCCTCGAGCTGGTCCGCGATCCCGAGCGAGTCCTCGACGACGACGCGCCGCAGCTCCTCCAGCCCGCCCGGGCGCTCCGCCACCCACGGCGCCGTGCGCTGCAGGCGGTCGGCCTCCTGGACGTAGAGCATGAGGAACCGGTCGACGTAGCGGACCAGCGTCTCGTCGTCGAGGTCCTCGGCGAGGAGCTGGGCGTGCGCGGGCTGGGCCCCGCCGTTGCCGCCGACGTAGAGGTTCCAGCCCTTGTGCGTCGCGATGATGCCCACGTCCTTGCCGCGCGCCTCGGCGCACTCGCGCGCGCACCCGGAGACGCCGAACTTGATCTTGTGCGGCGAGCGCAGCCCCCGGTA
>CAZFUQ010000115.1:2471-11678 GCA_964521905.1 uncultured Cellulosimicrobium sp. | reverse complement strand
AGGTCGGCACCGTGCTCGCGATCGTCGGATCGGGTGCCGCACCGGCCGCCGCCGCTCCGGCACCGGCAGCACCCGCCGTCGAGGCCGCACCGGCCGCTCCCGCCCCGGCACCCGCCGCCCCCGCGCCTGCTCCCGCTCCGGCCGTTCCCGCCCCTGCTCCGGCGCCGACCGCTCCCGCCCCGGCACCGGCTGCTCCGGCACCGGCTGCTCCGGCGCCGGCCGCCGCGCCGTCCGCCCCGGGCGCGACCCCGGCACCGGCGGCCAAGGCCGGGGGCACCTACCTCACGCCGCTCGTGCGCAAGCTCGCCGCGGACAAGGGCGTCGACCTGTCGACCCTCACGGGCACCGGCGTCGGCGGCCGCATCCGCAAGGAGGACGTGCTCGAGGCCGCCCGCAAGGCGGAGGAGGCGAAGGCCGCTCCCGCAGCCCCCGCCGCGCCGTCCGGCGGCGCCGCGCCGAAGAAGCCGACCGTCCCTGCCGTCTCGCCGCTGCGCGGCACGACGGAGAAGACGAGCCGCCTGCGCAAGCTCGTGGCGAGCCGCATGGTCGAGGCGCTGAGCACCCAGGCCCAGCTCACGACGGCCGTCGAGGTCGACGTCACGCGCGTCGCCGCGCTGCGCAACCGCGCGAAGGCGGACTTCAAGGCACGTGAGGGCGCGAACCTCACGTTCCTGCCGTTCTTCACGCTCGCCGCGGTCGAGGGGCTCAAGGCCTACCCGAAGATCAACGCGACCTTCGCCGAGGACGAGATCACGTACCACGGCCAGGAGAACGTCGGCATCGCGGTCGACACCGAGCGCGGCCTCGTCGTGCCGGTGATCAAGGAGGCCGGTGACCTCAACCTCGCCGGCATCGCCCGCAAGATCGCCGACCTCGGTGCGCGCACGCGCGCCAACAAGGTCGGTCCGGACGAGCTGGCCGGCGCCACGTTCACCATCACGAACACGGGCTCGGGCGGCGCGGTCTTCGACACGCCGATCGTCCCGGTCGGCCAGGTCGCGATCCTCGGCACCGGCACCATCACCAAGCGTGCCGTCGTCGTGACCGACGCGGACGGGAACGACACGATCGGCATCCGCTCGACGTGCTTCATCTTCCTGTCCTACGACCACCGCCTGGTCGACGGTGCGGACGCCGCGCGCTTCCTCACCACGATCAAGAACCGCATCGAGGAGGGCGCGTTCGAGTCCGAGGTCGGCCTCTGACGCACCGCACCACCTGAGCACCGCCGAGGGGCCCCGACCGCACCGGTCGGGGCCTCTCGGCCGCTCGGCCGCCCTCGTCGTGGACGATGGCCGAGCCCCTGGCCGCACGAGCGCGCGAGTGCCCGTAGCGTGTCCCCATGGACATCGTCGTGGCGGGCTCGCACGGGCTCATCGGCACGGAGCTGCTCGAGCGGTTGCGCGAGGACGGGCACCACGTGCGCCGCCTCGTGCGCCGCCCGCCGCAGACGTCGGACGAGCACGAGTGGGACCCCGACGCGGGGGTCCTCGACCCGGCCACCCTGGACGGGGCGGACGCCGTCGTGAACCTCGCCGGTGCGGGCATCGGCGACCATCGCTGGACGGCCGCCTACAAGCGCACCCTGGTGACCTCCCGGACGCGCACGACGAGCCTCCTCGCCCGCACCCTCGCCGGTCTCGACCGCCCCCCACCCGTATGGGTGCAGGGGTCCGCGATCGGGTACTACGGGGACCGCGGCGCGCAGGTGCTCACCGAGAGCTCGACGTCGGGCGACGGCTTCCTCGCCCGCCTCGTGCGCGAGTGGGAGGCGGCGACGGCCCCCGCCGAGGACGCGGGCGTGCGGGTCGTGCACGCCCGCACCGGGATCGTCCTGACGCCCGACGGCGGTGCCCTGGGCAGGCTCCTGCCCCTCCTGCGGCTCGGGGTCGGCGGGCGGCTCGGCCCGGGCACGCAGTACTGGAGCTGGATCACCCTGCGCGACGAGGTCGCGGCGCTGCGCCACCTGCTCGCCGCACCCGTGCACGGCCCGGTCAACCTGTGCGCCCCCGACCCGGCGACGAACGCCGAGATCACGCGTGCGCTCGCGCGAGCCCTGCACCGCCCCTCGGTCGTCGCCGTGCCGTCCGTCGCGCTGCGCGTCGCGCTCGGCGAGCTGGCGTCGGACGTCCTCGGCTCCCAGCGCGCGCTGCCCACGGTCCTCGAGGCGAGCGGGTTCCGCTACGCGGACCCGGGGCTCGAGCACGCGGCCCGCTGGGTCGTCGAGGGCTGACCGCGCTCGGTCCCGCCCGGCCCGTCAGCGCACCTCGGCGACCCGCCACCCGGCGACGGTCCAGCGCAGCACGAGGACCACCGTCGTGCGCGGCGTCGCCGGCACCTGGAGCTCGCCGGCGTCCGTGCGCTGACGGTGCGCGCTGACCGCGTAGTCGACCTCGACCAGGACGTCGGACGCCTTCTCCACGTCCGTCGCCTGCGCCGCGAGCCGCGCCTCGAAGACCTCCGCCCGGGCGTCGAGCACGTCCGTGCCGTCGAGCTCGGCGAGGAGCGCGGTGTCGACGGCCTCGGCCGGCGACCCGGCCACGACGACGGCCGAGAGGTCGCCGCTGCCCTGCGTGACGAGCGCGAGCCGCTGCCGCGTGAGCGCGCGGGCCGCACCGAGCGGGTCGGCCGGGTCCTGCGTCGCGCTCTCGTCGACGACGGCCGTCGCGTCCGGGGGTGCGACGCTCCCCCCGCCCGGACCCTCGTCGTGGAGCCCGCCCAGAGCCACGATCCCGACGACGAGGGCCGCGCACGCCGCGAGGATCGCCCCGCTCGTGACGATCGCGCGCGCGGGTCCTGGACGGACCACCGCACGGCGACGCGAGGAGCTCCGCGGGCGGTCCGAGGCCGTGCGTCGCGCCGCCCGCGTCGTCGCGGGGGCCGGCGGGGAGACGACCGGACGGCGGCGGCCCCCCAGCGCGCTGGCGACGAGGCGCGCGGCGTCGGGCATGGTCACCGGGCTCGGCTCGACCGCGTCGTAGCAGCGCGCGGCGAACGTCCCGGCGGCGGGGCGCGACCCCGGGTCGTCGCGCAGGGCGACGACGAGCTCCGCATGGAGCGCGGCGAGGTCGCGTGCCTCGTCCGGGTCCGCCGGCTCGACCTGGGAGGGGTGGCTCGACGCGGGCGGCGGGACGAGGTCGAGCACGAGGCGGGCGAGGTCGCGCACGTCGTCCGCCGCGGTCCCGGACGCGGGGACCAGCGGCGGTCGCAGCACCGCTCGTCCGCTCGGCGAGACCACCACCGCGCGGGCGTCGAGGCTCCCGTGGACGCGACCCGCGCGGTGCAGGGCGGCGAGCCCTTGCGCGACCGGCACGAGGACGGTGACCGCCTCCGCCGCCCGCAAGGGCTCGCGGGCCGCCACCAGCTCGTCCGGACGCAGCCCCTCGACGTGGTCGACGAGGACCGCGAGCGTGCTCTCGCTCGTCTCGACCACGCCGCGGACCGCGACGAGGTGCTCGTGGTCCTGCGCGAGCTCGTGCAGGTGCTCGACGAGCGCGGCGCGGGCACCCGGGTCCGCCGGGACCTCGACGCGGGTCACGACGCAGACGTCGCCCGCGTCGTCGTGCGCGACGACCCCGCCGGGCGCCCCGGGACGGGGCCGCAGCCTCCACCCGGCGGCGGCGAGAGCCGGTCCGGGGTCGACGTCGGGCGCCCCGTCCGGGCGCGAGCGGGGCGCGGTCGACGGCATGCGCCCATCTCACCGTGCCCGGGAGACCCGTGCGAGGTTATCCACAGGTCGGACCTCGTCCGCGGAGGGTCACACCGCGAGGAGGCGACCCTCGCGCGAGCTGCGCCGCGCGGCGTCGAGCACCTCGGCGGTCCGCACGGCGTCGCGCGGGTCGACGGGGACGGGCCCTGCCTCGAGCAGCCACGCCGCGACGGCGCGGTAGAAGTCCGCGTGCCCGCCGCGCGCCCGGGCGACCGGCTCCCGCTCACGCCCTCGCGTCACCCACCCCAGCGTCCCGGCCGGGGCGGCGTCGTCGAAGAGCTCGAACGGGGACGCGTCGTTCTCGAACGTGGTCACGACGTAGGCCCCCGCGGAACCCAGCACCCGGGTGCGCGGACCGGGCGCCCCCACGACGGACCCCGCCCACAGCCGGCTCACCACGGCGTTCCCGTCGGCGTCCGGTGCGTGGTGCAGCACGAGGAAGACGTCGTCCTCGGTCGGCGTCGTGTGCGAGCGCAGCTCGGCCCACACGCCGGTCACACGGCCGAAGAGCTGCGTGGCGGAGTCGACGAGGTGCGGGCCGAGGTCGAGGAGCAGTCCGCCGCCGACGGGGTCGTTCTCCTTCCAGCGCTGCTGCGGGACGGGACGCCAGCGCTCCCAGCGTCGCTCGAACGTGTGCACGCGCCCGATCTCGCCCCGCGCGAGGACCTCGCGCAGCGTGAGCTGCTCCGGGTCCCAGCGCCGGTTCTGGAACACGGTGAGGGGCGTGCCGGCCTGCTCGGCCGCCGCGACGACCGCGGCGGCGGACGTGGCCCCGAGGGCGAGCGGCTTGTCGACGACGACCGGCACGCCTGCGCGGGAGAGGGCGGTGGCGTGGTCGGCGTGCAGGGCCGACGGGCTCGCGACGACCGCGACGTCGTACGCGTCGCGGTCCGCCAGGAACGAGGTCAGGTCGTCGTGGAGGTGGACGCCCGGCCAGTCCTCCTGCGCCGACGCACGGCGCTCCGGCGACCGGGCCACGACGGCGGTCACCGTGTGACCTGCCTCGCGCACGAGGCGCGCGTGGATACCGCGACCCGCGCCCCCGTACCCGACGATCCCGACCCTGAGAGTGCGTGCGCCGCTGTCCATGGCGTCCAATCTAGCCGCGCCCCCGGAGGGCTCGTCCGGGGCTCCGGAAAGTGGTTCGACCACCTCGTCGGACCTGGCAGAATGTGCGCGTTGGTCCGGTATGGGAGCGCTGCGGGTGTCGCGCGGGTCGGGCCGAGAACCGGTTTCGGGAAGGTCGTCCCTTGAGCACCACGAGCAGTCAGGGCCGTCGTCGGAGTGTCCTGCGCTACATCCTCATCGCGCTCGCGATCGTCATCGTCGTCGCGAACGTCGTCAGCCAGCAGTCGGTGGCTGCGGACGGCGACGACCCCGGGCCGGCGCCCGGTACCGCTCTCGAGGCCCTCACCCACCTCGAGGTGAAGGGCGCCGCCGCGGACACCGGGTACCAGCGCGAGCTCTTCGGCTCCGCCTGGGCCGACGTCGACGGCAACGGCTGCGACACCCGCAACGACATCCTCGCGCGCGACCTGACGAACCTCACGTTCTCGACGCGCGACGACCCGTGCGAGGTCCGCACCGGCACGTTCGCGGACCCGTACACCGGCGAGACGATCGACTTCCGCCGCGGCAACGGGACGAGCATGGCCGTGCAGATCGACCACGTGGTCGCGCTCATGGACGCGTGGCGCAAGGGCGCCCAGTCGTGGGACGACGACACCCGTCGGCAGTTCGCCAACGACCCGCTCAACCTCCTCGCGTCGGACGGTCCGTCGAACCAGTCGAAGGGCGCGCGCGACGCGTCGGCGTGGCTCCCCCCGAACCACGCGTTCCGCTGCCCGTACGTCGCTCGCCAGATCGCGGTGAAGACCGCGTACGACCTCGCGGTCACCGCGGCGGAGTCCGAGGCGATGGCCCGTGTGCTCGAGGACTGCCCCGCGGAGCCGCTGCCCGCGGGCTGACCACCCGGCGCCCTCGAGGGTCCGTTCAGGAGGGCTCGGCGGCCGGTGCGAGCGCGGCGGCCAGAACCACCCAGCCCTCGTCCGCCCGCACCCAGAGGCGCGTGTACGTCAGCCGCGCGGAGACCGCCGTGCCGCCCTGGATCGCCTCCACGGCAGCGACCAGCCGGGTCACGCCGCTCAGGGCGTCCTCCTGGACGTCCAGCGACTCCTCCTCCAGGCGGGTGATCTGCAGCCGACCCGAGCGGTAGCTCTCCAGGTCGTCCTCCCGGGAGAAGACGGACCCGTCCGGCCCGGTGCCGACGCACCGAGGATGCAGCAGCGCCTCCAGCGCGTCGACGTCGCCCGCACGCTGGGCGGCCTGGAGCGCGTGCTCGGCAGCGAGGAGACCCATCGCCCGAGTGTACGCACGGGCCCGGGGCGGACGCCGGGAGGCCCGCCCTACCCGGCCTCGACCTGCCGCTCTGCCGCGGGCACCGCCGCGCCACGGTCCGTCCGCCCGAGCGCGCTCGGCCACCAGACCCGCCGGCCGACGTCGTGCACGAGGGCCGGGACGAGCAGCGACCGCACGACGAGCGTGTCGAGGAGCACCCCGAACGCGACGACGAACGCGACCTGCGCGAGGAACAGCAGCGGGATGATCCCGAGCGCGGCGAACGTCGTCGCCAGGACGACGCCCGCGGACGTGATCACGGAGCCCGTCACGGCGAGGCCTCGCAGCACCCCCTGCCTCGTGCCGACCCGCAGGCTCTCCTCGCGCACGCGCGTCATGAGGAAGATCGAGTAGTCCACCCCGAGCGCGACGAGGAAGCAGAACGCGTACAGGGGCACGGCCGGGTCCGCGCCCGGGAAGCCGAGCACGTGGTCGAACACGAGGGACGAGACCCCGAGCGCCGCGCCGAACGACAGCACGTTGGCGAGCATGAGCAGCACGGGCGCGAGCACGGAGCGCAGCAGCAGGACCAGGATGAGCAGGATGACCCCGAGCACGACGGGGACGATGACCCGCAGGTCGCGCTGCCCCGCGAGCTGCGTGTCGAGCCGCTCGGCCGCCGCGCCGCCGACGAGCGCGTCGGGCGAGACCTCGTGGACCGCGTCGCGCAGCGCGGCGACGGTCTCCACGGCCTCCTGGCTGTCCGACGGCGCCTGCGTCGTCACGTCCACGCGCACCCGGCCGTCGACGACGAGCGGGTCGCCCTGGGCGGGTGCGCCCGGCGCGCCGGCCGGGGCGTCGGTGACCGCGGACGCGGCGGCGACGCCGTCGGTCGCTTCCGCCGCCGCGAGGACCGCGTCGAGGTCCGCCTCCGGCGCGACGACGGTCGCGGGCTGCGCCGAGACCCCCTCGAAGTGCGCGGTGAGCACCTCCTCGCCGGCGACCGAGTCGACGTCGGTGAGGAACACCTCGGAGTCCCCGGTGCCCCGGGCGTCGAGCGTGGGGACGAACGCCGCGCACACGGCGAGCACCAGCGCCGTGACGACCCACACCCGCCGGTCGTGACGACCCACGAAGCTCGCGACGCGCGACCACAGGCCGTGCCCCTCGACGCTCACCGCGTCGTCGCTCGCCGGGGCGACGACGCGCTCGTCGTGCGCGGCGTGGGTGCCCTCGTAGCGGGGCATGCGCGGCCAGAAGAGCGCGCGCGAGCGCTGGCCCGCGACGAGCAGCAGAGCGGGCAGGAGGGTGAGCGCGGCGAGGAACGCGGCGCCGATGCCGATCGCGGCGACCGGGCCGAGGCTGGCGTTGGACGCGAGGTCGGACAGCAGGAGGCACAGCAGTCCGGCGATGACCGTGCCGGCGCTCGCGGCGACCGGTTCGACGGACGCGCGCACCGCTCGCCTCAGCGCGGTCGTGGTGGACCGCACGGTGCGCAGCTCCTCGCGGTAGCGCGCGACGACGAGCAGCGCGTAGTCGACGGACGCGCCCACGACGAGGATCGAGAGGATCCCCTGGGACTGGCCGTTGAGGACCAGGTGCCCGCCCGCGGCCAGGTGGTAGACCACGAGCCCGGCGAGGGTCAGCGCGAACACCGCCGTCCCGATGACGAGGAACGGGAGCACCGGCGAGCGGTAGACGACGGCGAGGATGACGAGCACCGCGCCGAGGGCCACGAGGAGCAGGAGCGTGTCGATCCCGCCGAACGCCGTCACGAGGTCGGCGACGAACCCGGCGGGCCCGGTCACGAGCGCGGTGAGCCCGGTCCCCGCGAGGCCGCCGTCCGCGGGGTCCGCCGCAGCGAGGTCGCGCAGGGCCGACACGGCGAGCTCGCTCACGCGGTCCTCGTCGTCACCGATGCGGTCGGACGCGACCGAGGCGTCCAGCGAGACGACGACGAGCGCGGCCTCGCCGTCCTCGGACGGGACGAGGACGGGGTCGGCGACGGACACGTCGGCGATCGTCGCGGGCTCGTCGCCGGACGTCCCGGCGAGCGGCGCGTCGGGGACGGCGGCGACGTACGCCTGGAGCGCGGCGAGGTCGTCGGCCGTGAGGGGCCCGCCGTCCTCGGCCGTGGCCACGACGAGCGCGGGAAGGGTCTCGGCGTCGGTGAAGTCGCGCGCGACCTCCGCGGCGCGCGTCGACTCCGCGCTGGCCGGGAGGAACGCCGCGGGGTCGTTGGACTGGACGCTGCTGAGCCGGCCCTGCGCCTGGCCCCCGAGCGCGCCGATCGCCATCCACAGACCGATGACTGCGACAATGACCAGTCCACGGAGGAACCCGCTCGTCCGTTTGCTCAGCATGCTGAGGAATGGTGCCATAGCGGGGGGAGGAACGCACGTTGGAGCACACGACTGACGACAGCACCACCGGGCCGTACGCCGGACCGGACGTCGGCGACCCCGCCCCCACCGACCCCCGGGAGTGGGCGACCGGGCGGCTGCTGTTCGCCGTCGCACGCCGGATCGAACGCGAGTGGAACGCCCACCTCGGCACGTGGGACCTCAACCACGCGGGGTTCCCCGTGCTCATGCACCTGCTCGCGGGGCCACGCTCGCAGCGCGTCCTGGCCGACGAGTCCGGCGTCACCGAGCAGACCATGAGCCGGATCGTCGCCCGGCTCGAGCGGTCCGGGTACGTGACCCGCACCGACGACCCCGCCGACCGCCGCCGCCGCGCCGTCGCGATCACCCCGGCCGGGCGCGAGGCCGGGCTGGCGGCCGCGCGCCGTCGTCCCGCGGAGGAGCTCGCCACGCGCGGGCTGGACGACGTGCAGGTCGCCGCGCTCCGCGAGGCGCTGCTCGCACTGCTCGAGACCCTTCCCCGTACACCTCGCGCCGAGGGCTAGCCTGGCCCGATGGACCTGATCGCCCTGCCCGGGCTCACGGACTACCACGAGGCCTGGGACCTGCAGCGCGCGGTGCACGACGACGTCGTCGCGGCCGCGAGACCGGACACCCTGATCGTCGTCGAGCACCCCGACGTGTACACGGCCGGCCGCCGGACCAACCGCTCCGAGCGGCCCGACGACGGTACGCCCGTCGTCGAGCCGCTCGGAGCGGTTGGTCCGGCGGCCGGCCGTGTACACGTCGGGGTGCTCG
>CAZFUQ010000115.1:0-2461 GCA_964521905.1 uncultured Cellulosimicrobium sp. | reverse complement strand
GGCCGCTCGGAGCGGTTGGTCCGGCGGCCCGACGACGGTACGCCCGTCGTCGACGTCGACCGCGGTGGCAAGATCACGTGGCACGGCCCGGGGCAGCAGGTCGTGTACCCGGTCGTGCGCCTCGCGGAGCCGGTCGACGTCGTCGCGTACGTGCGCGCGCTCGAGGAGGCCGTCATGGCCGTGTGCGCGGGGCTCGGGCTCACGACGATGCGCGTCGAGGGCCGCAGCGGGGTGTGGGTCGCGGCCGACGCGACCCGCCGCGAGCGCAAGGTGTGCGCGATCGGCGTGCGCGTCGCCAAGGGCGTGACCATGCACGGGCTCGCGCTCAACTGCGTCCCCGACCTGTCGCGCTTCGACCGCATCGTCCCGTGCGGCATCGAGGACGCGGACGTGACGTCGCTCACGGCCGAGCTCGGGCGCGAGGTCACGCTCGCAGAGGTCGTGCCGTCGCTCGTCGCCGAGCTCGAGGACGCGCTCGCGCCGCTCCTCGCGGCGACCGCGTCACAGGACGCCCCGCAGGACGCGCTCGCGGGCTAGGCTGGGGCTCCAGGGAATCATCGCGCGCCGGAGTACGGGTGGGTCGGCGCGCGGTAGGACGCACCCCTGAGGACCCGACCGCATGACCACCACCGAGGAGCGCGCGACGTCGCGCGCCCGCACCCCTGACCTGGACGCCCCGACCGCTCCCCCGCGCGCCGGCTACGCGCGCCTCCCGCAGCTCGCCGGCCGCGCCTTCCTGCCCGTGGCGTTCCTCGCCCGGCTCCCCTTCTCGATGCTCACCATCGGGACCCTGCTCCTCGTGACGTCGACGACGTCGTCGGTCGCGCTCGGCGGGCTCGCCTCGGCCGCGACGGCGCTGGGCACCGCGCTCGGCGGACCGACGCAGGGCGCGCTCGCCGACCGCGTCGGGCAGCGACGGGTCCTGCTCGTGGCCGTCCCCGTCGCGACGCTCGCGGTCCTCGCTCTCGTGGTCGCGGCCTCCACGCCCGCGAGCACGGTGGCCGTCCTCGGCGCCGCGGCGGCGGCAGGTGCGAGCGTGCCGCAGGTCGGGCCGCTCGCCCGGGTGCGCTGGCTGCGCCTCGCGGCCGACGAACCGCGCACCGTCGACGCGGCGATGGGCTACGAGAGCACCGCCGACGAGGTGAGCTTCGTGCTCGGCCCCGCGCTGGTCGGAGTCCTCGCCTCCGCCGGCTCGCCGCAGGTCGCGGTCCTCGTGGCGGCGGGCGGCATCGCCGTCTTCGGCACCGCGTTCGCGCTGCACCCCACCTCGCGCGCGACCGCGCCCCGACCCGCCGCGGCCGCGGTGCCCGACGCCGAGCCCACCCCGGGCGGCCTGGCGTCGCTCGTGCGGCGCGAGACCGTCGTCCTGGTCGGCATGCTCGCGATGGGTCTGCTCTTCGGCTCCACCCAGGCCGCGCTCACCGCGCTCACGCGCGACGCCGGCGTGCCGGGCAGCGCCGGCCTCGTCTACGCGGTCATGGGAGTGGGCTCGGCGGTCACCGCGCTCTCGGTCGTCGCGCTCCCCGGCCGCTGGGGGCTGCGCAGCCGCTGGATCACGTTCGCGGCCGGGCTCGTCGTCGGCACGCTCGCCCTGGCGCTCGCCGCGGCGAGCGGGTCGCTGGCGGCCGTGGTCGCGGCGGTCGCCGCGACGGGCCTGTTCGTCGGGCCGGTCATGGTCACGGTGTTCACCGTCGCGGGCGACCGTGCGCCCGCCGGGCGGACCGCGTCGGCGATGACCCTGGTCGCGAGCGCGAACGTCGTCGGGGTAGCCCTCGGCGCGGCGGGCGGCGGCGCCGTGGCGGACGGTCTCGTCGCTCCCGCCGCGTTCGCGCTGCCGGTGCTCGCGGCGGTGCTGCTCGTGGTCGTGGGGGTGTCGTTCACGTCACGTCCACAGGGTGGTCCTCGGGAGGGGCGGCCCACGGGCGACCGCGTAGTCTGACCGGAGTCCGGCGTCGTACCCCCCGGGCGCCGCACCCGAACGGTGCGCCGCCCACCCGCCTGCTCGGCGCGACGTCGGCGCTCACTCGCCACGACGACCGGGAGACACCCGTGACGATCGCACCTGAAGGACGGCGCATGCTGCGGGTCGAGGCCCGCAACGCCGCGACGCCGATCGAGAAGAAGCCCGAGTGGATCAAGACCCGCGCGACGATGGGCCCGGAGTACTCCGAGCTCAAGGGTCTGGTGAAGCGCGAGGGCCTGCACACGGTCTGCGAGGAGGCGGGCTGTCCCAACATCTTCGAGTGCTGGGAGGACCGCGAGGCCACGTTCCTCATCGGCGGCGACCAGTGCACGCGACGGTGCGACTTCTGCCAGATCGACACGGGTAAGCCGGCCGACTTCGACGCGGACGAGCCGCGCCGCGTCGCGGAGTCCGTCCAGGCGATGGGCCTGCGCTACTCGACGATCACGGGCGTCGCGCGCGACGACCTGCCCGACGGCGGCGCCTGGCTCTACGCCG
>CAZFUQ010000114.1:3861-11683 GCA_964521905.1 uncultured Cellulosimicrobium sp. | reverse complement strand
TCGCCGGCCCGAAGCGCCCGCAGGACCGCATCGAGCTGTCGAACGCGAAGTCGGCCTTCGCCCGCGACCTGCCGACCTACGCCCCCGAGGTCGTCGACGTCGTCGACGAGGCCGAGAAGGAGTCCTTCCCGGCCTCCGACTCCCCGGCGATCCACGCCAACGGGCGCCGCACCGTCCCGGTGACGGACACGAACGGCAAGCAGTTCGAGCTGTTCCACGGCGCCGTCGCGATCGCGTCGATCACGTCGTGCACCAACACGTCGAACCCGTCGGTCATGCTCGCGGCCGCGCTCCTCGCGAAGAAGGCCGTCGAGCGGGGCCTGGAGGCCAAGCCGTGGGTCAAGACCTCCATGGCGCCGGGCTCGCAGGTCGTGACGAACTACTACGAGAAGGCCGGCCTGTGGCCGTACCTCGAGAAGCTCGGCTTCCACCTCGTGGGCTACGGCTGCGCGACGTGCATCGGCAACTCGGGACCGCTCGACGAGAAGGTCTCCGAGGCCGTCAACGAGCACGACCTGTCGGTCGTCTCGGTGCTCTCGGGCAACCGCAACTTCGAGGGTCGCATCAACCCCGACGTCAAGATGAACTACCTGGCCTCCCCGCCGCTGGTCATCGCGTACGCGCTGGCGGGAACCATGGAGTTCGACTTCGAGCACGACCCGCTGGGTCGCGACGAGGACGGCTCGCCGATCTTCCTCAGGGACATCTGGCCCACGCCGGACGAGGTGCAGGCGACGATCGACGCGTCGATCGACCGCGACATGTTCACCAAGGACTACGCGGACGTCTTCACCGGTGACGAGCGGTGGCGTGCGCTCGAGACGCCCGAGGGCGACACGTTCGAGTGGGACCAGGAGTCGACCTACGTCCGCAAGCCCCCGTACTTCGAGGGCATGCAGGCCGAGCCGACACCCGTCACGGACATCTCCGGCGCCCGCGTCCTCGCGAAGCTGGGCGACTCCGTCACGACCGACCACATCAGCCCTGCGGGTGCGATCAAGGCCGACTCGCCGGCCGGCAAGTACCTGGCCGAGCACGGCGTCGGCCGTCGCGACTTCAACTCCTACGGCTCGCGCCGCGGGAACCACGAGGTCATGATCCGCGGGACGTTCGCGAACATCCGCCTGCGCAACCAGCTCCTCGACAACGTCGAGGGCGGCTACACGTTCAACTTCGTGAAGAGCGCGCAGGACACCATCTACGACGCCGCGCAGGACTACGCCGCGCAGGGCACGCCCCTGGTCATCCTCGGCGGCAAGGAGTACGGCTCGGGCTCGTCGCGCGACTGGGCGGCCAAGGGCACCGCGCTCCTGGGCGTCAAGGCCGTCATCACCAAGAGCTTCGAGCGCATCCACCGCTCCAACCTCATCGGCATGGGCGTCCTCCCGCTGCAGTTCCCGGCGGGCGAGAACGCCGGGTCGCTGGGCCTGGACGGCACGGAGACCTTCGACGTCGCCGGTGTGACGGCCCTCAACGACGGCACGACGCCGTCGACCGTGAAGGTCACCGCCACCAAGGGCGACGGCACCGGCGTCGAGTTCGACGCGGTCGTGCGCATCGACACCCCGGGCGAGGCGGACTACTACCGCAACGGCGGCATCCTGCAGTACGTGCTCCGGTCGCTCGTCGCCTGAGCCACCGGCAGGCCGTCGGGTCCTGCCCGACGCCGCACGCGCACCCCGGCGGGGCGCCCACCTCTCGAGGTGGGCGCCCCGCCGCCGTCCGTACGGAGCCCGCGCATCCGCGTCCTGCTAGCGTGACGGACGTGACCTCCACCGGGACGGGCGACCCGCGGCCGGGCGGTTACCCCGTCGTCGACGGGGGCCCCGACCGCATCCGGGTGCGGGGCGCCCGGGTGCACAACCTGCGCAGCATCGACGTGGACGTCCCGCTGCACCGCCTGGTCGGCATCGCCGGCGTGTCCGGGTCGGGGAAGTCGTCGCTGGCCATGGGAGTCCTGTACGCGGAGGGGTCGCGCCGGTACATCGAGGCGCTCTCGACCTACACCCGTCGCCGGATGGCCCAGGCGCCACGCGCCGCGGTCGACTCGGTCGAGCACGTCCCGGCGGCTCTGGCACTGAGGCAGAGACCCGGCGTACCGGGCATCCGCTCCACCTTCGGCACGTCCACCGAGCTGCTGAGCGTGCTGCGGCTGATGTTCTCGCGGCTCGCGTCGCACGTGTGCCCTCGCGGGCACCGGGTGCCGCCGACCATCGACGTGGCGGCCGAGGTCGTGTTCGCCTGCCCGGTGTGCGGCCTGCAGGTCCACCCGCCGAGCGCGGAGGACCTGTCCTTCAACTCCGCGGGCGCGTGTCCCGGCTGCCAGGGGACCGGGGTCGTCCGCACGGTCGACGACACGACGCTCGTCCCGGACCCGTCCAAGACCATCGACGACGGCGCCGTCCTCCCGTGGCAGATGTTCGGGTTCAACGTCCAGCCCGATATCGTGCGCGAGCTCGGCGTGCGCACCGACGTGCCGTGGAGGGATCTGACCGAGGACGAGCGACAGGTCGTGCTCGCCGGACCGGAGGAGAAGAAGCACATCGTGGTCACCTCCAAGAAGGGGGTCCACGAGCTCGACTTCACGTTCCGCAACGCGCGGCTGACGGTCACCGAGGAGCTCAGGCGTGCCGACACGGAGAAGCGGCTGTCCAGGGTCGGCCGGTTCCTCCGGGAGGGGGTCTGCCCCGAGTGCCGGGGCAGCCGGCTGAGCCCGGCTGCGCGGGCGCCGTGGATCGGTGAGCTGAACCTGGCGCAGGTCACGGCGAAGACCCTGGACGACGTGCTGGTCTGGGTTCGAGGCGTCCCGGCCACCGTTCCCCCGGACATGCGGGAGATGGCCGGCACGCTCGTCGACACCCTCGTCGAGATGGCGCGTCGTCTGGTCGAGCTGGGCCTCGGCTACCTCGCGCTGGACCGGTCGGGCTCGACGCTGTCGACCGGCGAGCGGCAGCGCGCGCAGCTCGCCCGCGCCGTCCGCAACCGCACCACGGGGGTCCTCTACGTCCTCGACGAGCCGTCCATCGGCCTCCACCCGGCCAACGTCGACGGCCTTCTCGGCGTCATGCGCGACCTGCTCGAGGACGGCAACTCGGTGGTCTTCGTCGATCATGACGTGCAGATCCTCCGCGAGGCGGACTGGCTGATCGAGATCGGTCCCGGCTCCGGGGCGGAAGGCGGCGTCGTCGTCGCGACGGGACGGCCCGACACGCTGCCGCAGGCCCCCGGTTCCCTGCTGGCCGGCTTCCTCACCGGCGAGGAGCCCGTCGTGGTCCGGCCCGTCGCCGATCCGGGCTCCGTGTTCGAGCACGGAGCGATCCACCTCGAGACCGATGCCGTCCATACCGTCCACCCTCTCGCCGTCGACATCCCGCTCGGACGGCTGACGGCGATCACCGGCGTCTCCGGGTCGGGCAAGAGCACCCTGCTCCTCGAGACCCTGGTCCCCGCGCTGCAGGCGCGCGCCGGCACGGACCACGTGCCGTTCCCGCACCACGTGCGGCGGCTCACGGCACCGGAGGGCATCAGGGCCCAGGTGATCGACGCGACCCCGATCGGCCAGAACGTCCGCTCCACGGTGGCCACCTACTCCGGCGTCATGGACGAGCTGCGCACGGCCTACGCCGCCACCGACGAGGCCGGCGCCGACGGGCTCACCGCCTCCGACTTCTCCTACAACACCGGCTCGCTCGCCTGCCCGCGCTGCGACGGCACCGGCGAGATCTCGCTCGACGTCCAGTTCCTCCCCGACGTCGACATCATCTGCCCGGTCTGCGACGGGAGCCGCTTCTCCTCCCGCGCGGACACCTACCTGCGCGACGGTCTGTCCCTGCCCGGTCTGCTCCGGTGCACCGTCCGCGAGGCGTCGGCGCACACGACCGGTCTGCCGCGTGTCCACCGGCGGCTGAGGAGACTGGAGGAGCTGGGCCTCGGGTATCTCACCCTCGGCGAGTCGACCCCGTCGCTCTCCGGCGGGGAGGCCCAGCGCCTGAAGCTCGTGAGCCAGATGCACCGGGACCAGAGCGACGCCGTCTTCGTCCTCGACGAGCCCAGCGTCGGCCTGCACCCGCTCGACGTCCGTACCCTCCTGGGCGTGCTCGAGGCTCTCACCAGGCGCGGTGCGACGGTCGTCGTGATCGAGCACGACCTCGACCTGATCGCCAACTCCGACTACGTGATCGATCTCGGCCCCGGCGGTGGCGACGCGGGCGGCAGGGTGGTCGCCCGCGGGACCCCCGCCGAGGTCGCCCGCGACCCCGGGTCGGTCACGGCCCCGTACCTCGCCCGCACGCTCGAACCCGTCCGGGTCGGCCCCACGGCGAGCCCACCGCGCGCGTGACCGTCGGGCACGGTGCCGCGACGAGCCGCCGCGAGCCCGCGGCCGCACACTGGTGACATGGCCGCGAGCGAGAGCAGGACCCAGCCCACCGACGGCGACGTCGAGGCGTTCGTGGCGTCGGTGGAGCACCCGGTGCGGCGACGTGATGCGAGGCGGCTCGTCGAGCTCATGACCCGCGTCACGGGAGAGCCGGCGCGGATGTGGGGTCCGTCGATCGTCGGGTTCGGCACGTACCACTACCGCTACGCGAGCGGTCGCGAGGGTGACATGGCGGCGGCGGGCTTCTCGCCGCGCAAGGCGGCGACGACCGTCTATCTCATGGACGGGGTCGACGTCCACGCCGCGCTGCTCGAGCGACTCGGCCCGCACACGGTCGGCAAGGGCTGCGTCTACGTCAAGGACCTCGACGCCGTCGACCTCGAGATCTTGGAGGAGGTCGTGCGCCGTTCCTCCGCGACGCTCACGGACGTGTCCGGTTTCGGTCGGCGGCTCTCCGGCCCGTCGGCGCGGGACTCCTCCACCTGACGCGAGGCGCCGGCGATCAGAGCGGGGCGTCGAGCGTGCGGGACCGGTCCCAGGGCTCGGTCCAGCCGAGCCGGTCGAAGAGCGCTTCCAGGACGCCGCCCGTGAAGCCCCAGACGAGGTGCTCGCGGCCGTCGGCCTCGACGAGGAAGCCCGGGCTCTTGTGCACCCGGCGGGCGCGGCGCACCGTGACGGTCCGGCGGCGCTGCGGGTCCAGCAGGTCGGCGACGGGGACGCGGAACACGTGCGCCGACTCCGCGGCGTCGACGACCCGGACCGGCGTCGGTCGCGACCACCAGGCGAGCACGGGCGTGACGAGGTGGTTGCTCACCGGTAGGGGGAGCTCGCCGAGCGTGCCCAGGACGTCGACGCCCGCACGGTCGAGCCCGGTCTCCTCGACGGCCTCGCGCAGCGCGGCGTCGACCGGGCCGTCGTCGCCGGGGTCGATGCGACCGCCGGGGAACGCGACCTGGCCGGGGTGGTGGCCCAGGGTCGCCGCCCGCGCGAGCAGGAGCACGTCCAGGTCGCGCGGGACGGCGTGCGCGGTGTGCTCCGCGGGCGTGCCGTCGAGGACGCCGAAGAGGAGGAGGACGGCCGCGGGGCGTGCGTCGTCGCGCGGGGTGCCGACCAGGTGCTGCCAGGGTTCGGGCCACGCACCTCCGGAGCGGGCGAGGGCGGCGAGCTGCTCCCGGGCGAGGGTGCTCATGCGCGGAGCCCTGCCGTCACCAGCTCACCGGGAGCGGGCGGCCCTCCTCGTAGCCCGCCGCGGACTGGATGCCCACGACGGCGCGGTCGGCGAACTGGGCGAGGCTCGACGCGCCGGCGTAGGTCGCGGAGCTGCGCAGCCCGGACGTGATCTCGTCGACGAGGTCCTCGACACCCGGGCGCGCCGGGTCGAGGTACATGCGCGAGGAGCTGATGCCCTCCTCGTACAGACCCTTGCGGGCCCGGTCGAAGGCCGAGCCGGCGCCCGCGGTCCGGGCGGCGACGGCGCGCGCCGAGGCCATGCCGAAGCTCTCCTTGTAGAGGCGGCCCGTCCCGTCGTCGTGGAGGTCGCCGGGCGACTCGTAGGTCCCGGCGAACCACGACCCGATCATGACCTGGGACGCGCCCGCGGCGAGCGCGAGGGCGACGTCGCGCGGGTGGCGCACCCCGCCGTCGGCCCAGACGTGCCTGCCGAGCTCGCGCGCCGCCGCCGCGCACTCGAGGACCGCGGAGAACTGCGGGCGCCCCACGGCCGTCATCATGCGCGTGGTGCACATCGCGCCCGGGCCGACGCCCACCTTGACGATGTCGGCACCGGCGGCGACGAGGTCGCGCACGCCGTCGGCGGTCACGACGTTCCCCGCGACCACGGGGACGTCCGGGCCGACCGAGCGCACGGCGTCGAGCGCCTGGAGCATCTTGGCCTGGTGCCCGTGCGCCGTGTCGACGACCAGCACGTCGACCCCTGCCGCGAGGAGCTCCTTCGCCTTCGCGGCGACGTCGCCGTTGATCCCCACCGCGGCCCCGACCCGCAGCCGACCGGCGGCGTCGAGCGCGGGGGAGTACACCGACGAGCGCAGCGCACCCTTGCGGGTCAGCACCCCGACGAGGGCGCCGTCGCGCGTCACGGGAGCGATCTTGAGCCGAGCCCCGTGGAGCCGGTCGAACGCGGCCTCGAGCCCGGCCGCGGTGCCGTCGAGGACGGAGGCGTCGAGGACGAGCGGGTCGGTCGTCATGACCTGGTGCACCTGCGTGAAGCGGTCCACGTCGCCGCAGTCGGCCTCGGTGAGCACGCCCACCGGCCGGCCGTCCTCGACGACGACCGCGGCGCCGTGCGCGCGCTTGCCGATGAGCGTCAGCGCGGTGTGCACGGTGTCGTGCAGGCCGACGACCACGGGTGTCTCGACGACCGGGTCCTTGGTCTTGACGTCCGCGACCACGTCCGCGACGACGTCGGTCGGGACGTCCTGCGGGATGATCGCGATGCCGCCGCGGCGGGCGATCGTCTCCGCCATGCGACGGCCGGCGACGGCGGTCATGTTCGCGACGACGAGAGGGATCTGCGTCCCCGTGCCGTCGTCGGTGGACAGGTCGACGTCGAAGCGCGAGGCGACCTCGGAGCGGGACGGGACGAGGAACACGTCGCCGTACGTGAGGTCGGTCGCGGGGCTCTGCCCGGGCAGGAAGCGCATGCCCCCATCCTACGAGGGCACCCTGCGCGTCATCCGCAGGGCGGAATCCCGCTTCCGGGCCCGTGCGGTCCGTGCGACCCGGGCCGGAGTGTGCGTCAATGACGTGAAGGTCACGTCGCCCCGCGCACCGCTGCGCGGGTCACCTGCCCGGAGCGCCTACAGTTGTCGGGCTGGTCGCACGGGAACGGAACGGGAGCACTGCATGAGCCTGCTGAGCACGATCACCTCGCCGGAGGACGTGCAACGGCTGACACCGGGGCAGGCTCGTGAGCTCGCCGCGGAGATCCGCGCGTTCCTCGTCGACTCCGTCTCGCGCACCGGGGGCCACCTCGGCCCGAACCTCGGCGTCGTCGAGCTCACGATCGCGATGCACCGCGTGTTCTCGTCGCCGACGGACACGTTCGTCTTCGACACGGGCCACCAGTCCTACGTGCACAAGCTGCTCACGGGGCGCCAGGACTTCTCGGCGCTGCGCAAGAAGGGCGGCATGTCGGGCTACCCGTCCCGCGCCGAGTCGGTGCACGACGTCGTGGAGAACTCGCACGCCTCGACCGCGCTGTCGTGGGGCGACGGGATCGCCAAGGCGAACGTCGTGCGCGGCCTCACGGACCGGCACGTCGTCGCCGTGATCGGCGACGGCGCGCTCACGGGCGGCATGGCCTGGGAGGCGCTGAACAACATCGCCGAGTCCCAGGACCGGCGCCTGGTCATGGTGGTCAACGACAACGGTCGCTCCTACTCGCCGACGATCGGCGGCCTCGCGCACCACCTGTCGACGCTGCGC
>CAZFUQ010000114.1:2752-3851 GCA_964521905.1 uncultured Cellulosimicrobium sp. | reverse complement strand
AGCGCACGCTCAACCGCTCGGGCGCGCCGGGCCGGTTCGCGTACGAGTGGCTGCACGGGCTGAAGAAGGGCCTCAAGGACGTCGTCGCGCCCCAGGGCATGTTCGAGGACCTCGGCATCAAGTACGTCGGCCCGATCGACGGGCACGACATCGAGGCCATGGAGCACGCGCTGCGCCGCGCCAAGGCGTACGGCGCGCCGGTGATCGTGCACGCCATCACGGAGAAGGGCCGCGGGTACACGCCCGCGGAGCAGGACGTCGCGGACCGCTTCCACGCCGTCGGCAAGATCCACCCCGAGACCGGGCTCCCGGTCGCGCCGTCGCGCTTCGGCTGGACGGGCGTGTTCGCCGACGAGATCGTGCAGATCGGTCGTCGCCGGTCCGACGTCGTCGCGATCACCGCGGCGATGCTCGAGCCCGTGGGCCTCAAGCCGTTCGCGCAGGCGTTCCCCGAGCGCACGTTCGACGTCGGGATCGCCGAGCAGCACGCCGCGACGTCGGCCGCGGGCATGGCGTTCGCCGGCCTGCACCCCGTCGTCGCCGTCTACGCGACGTTCCTCAACCGCGCGTTCGACCAGGTCCTCATGGACGTCGCCCTGCACAAGGCGGGCGTGACGTTCGTGCTCGACCGCGCCGGCATCACGGGCGACGACGGCGCGAGCCACAACGGCATGTGGGACATGGCGATGCTGCGCGTCGTCCCGGGCCTGCGCCTGGCCGCGCCCCGCGACGAGGAGACCCTGCGCGCCGCGCTGCGCGAGGCCGTGGACGTCGACGACGCCCCGACCGTCGTGCGCTACCCCAAGGGCGCCCTGGTCGAGCCGCTGCCCGCCGTCGACACGGTCGACGGCGTGGACCTGCTCGCCGTGCCGGGAGACTCGCCGACCCCGGGTTCCGGGAAGGCCGGCCCGCGTGCCCGGGTCCTGCTCGTCGGTCCCGGGTCGATGGCGCGCGTCGCGCTCGGCGCGGCCGAGTCGCTCACGGCGCACGGCGTCGACGTCACCGTCGCGTCCCCGACGTGGGTCCTGCCGATGCCCAGCGCGCTCGTCAAGCTCGCGGGCGAGCACGACCTCGTCGTGAGCGTCGAGGACGGCATCGC
>CAZFUQ010000114.1:0-2742 GCA_964521905.1 uncultured Cellulosimicrobium sp. | reverse complement strand
CGGACGGCGGCGTGGGCGCGCTCCTCGCGCAGCGCTCGCTCGAGGCCGGCGTCCGCACGCCCGTGCACGCGCTCGGGCTGCCCGCGCAGTTCCTCGACCACGCCACCCGGGACCAGGTGGCCTCGGCCTCCCGGCTCACCGCGGCCGACGTCGCGAGGGACGTGCTGGACGCGCTCGCGGAGCTCGCGCGCGGCTGAGGGGTCCCCACCGGGCGCCCCCGGCCGGTACGCCTGCCGCGGACGGCGCGACGGCGGACCGCGCCGGGGCGCTAGGGTCCCGTGCGTGATCTGGCTCCTGGACCTGGACAACACGCTCGTCGGCCGGGACGACGCGTTCGCCGCGTGGGCGGCCGACGCCGTCTCCCGCGCCGGTCGCGACGCCTCCGACCTCGCGGCGATCGTCGCCGCGGACCAGGGCGGGCACGCCCCGAAGCGGGACGTGGCGCGCGTGATCGTCGAGCGCCTCGGGTGGGACGCCGACCTGGACGCCGTCGTCGCGCGGTTCCGCCACGGCATCCTCGACCACGTCCGCGCCTACGACGGCGTGCTGGACGCCCTCGACGGACTGCGCGAGCGAGGGGACCGCGTCGTCGTCGTGACGAACGGGACGTCCGCGCAGCAGCGCGGCAAGATCGCCCGCTGCGCGGTCGAGCCGCACGTCGACGCCGTCGTGGTGTCGGACGAGGAGGGCGTCGCCAAGCCCGACCCGCGCCTGCTCGAGATCGCGCTCGACCGTGTCGGTGCGGGCGACGCCGACCGCGCGGGCGTCTGGATGGTCGGCGACGCCGCCCATCTCGACGTCGCGGCGGGCCGGGCGGCGGGGGTGCGTACCGCGTGGGTGTCCCACGGGCGACCCTGGTCCGGCGGCGACGGTCCCGACGTCGTGGGCGTCACGACGGTCGAGGCGCTCGCGGCGTCCGCCGGCGTCGCGGCCTGACCTCCTGCCCGGGCCCGGGGCCTGCGGGCGCGGTCGAGGGTTCCGTGGGCGCGGGTCAGGCGTGGGTGGCGTCGACGGCGCGCTCGACGACGGCGCGCAGGTCGCCGCCGGCGTCGGCGTGCCACGCACGTTGCCGTGCCGCGCCGGTGCCGCCCGACCAGAGCCGTCCGAGCAGCCCGGTCACGGCGTCGAGGTCGCCCGCGTCGACGAGCGCGTCCCGTACGTGCGTGACGAGCTGCCCCACGACGTCGTGCGCGGGGGCGGGGCGCCACGTGAGCGGCGAGACGAGGTCCTCGGCGAGCCCGGACCGCCCCGCGCGCCAGGACGCGGTGCGCAGGATCTCGGGGCGCAGCTCCGGCGCGGGCAGACCGCCCGCCGCCTCGCGGGCCGCGGTCTCGACGAGCCCGCGGCTCAGCGCCGCGAGCAGCGTCGCGGTGTCCGGGTCGAGGCACACGTCGGCGATGCGGACCTCGACCGTCGGGTACCGCGACGAGAGGCGGGCGTCGAAGTAGACCATGTTCTCGTCGAGGATCGTGCCCGTCGCGACGAGGGAGGCGACGGCGTCGTGGTACGCCGCCGGGGTCCCGAACGCCCGGGCCGGTCCCGACGTCGGCCAGCGCGCCCAGACCTGGGAGCGAAAGCTCGCGTAGCCGCTGTCCTCGCCCTGCCAGAACGGGGAGTTGACGCTGAGCGCCAGGAGCGTGGCGAGCCAGGGCCCGATGCGGTCGAGCACGGCCACACCCTCGGTGTCGTCCTCGACGGCGACGTGCACGTGGCACCCGCTCGTGAGCTGCTCGCGCGCCGTGAGGCCGAACGCGGCGCGCGCCTCGAGGTACCGCAGCCGTGAGACGGTCGTGCCCTCGAACGGCAGGGGAGAGGTCGACAGCGCGGCGACACGGGCACCGACGCGGTCCGCGGCCTCCTGGGCGCGGCGTCGGCCGGCGCGGACCTGGGTCGCGAGGTCCTCGAGCTCGCGCCGGGGATGCGTGGCGGTCTCGAGCTGCTCCTCCATGAACTCCGACTCGAGCGCCCCGGTGCCGCTCTGCGCGGACGTGCCGGACGCCTCGAGCGCCTCGGCGGCCCGGGCGACGGGGTGCCCGTCCTCCCCGACGAGCAGGAACTCTTCCTCGACGCCCACGGTGCGCTTCATCCGGGCAGTCTCACACGGTGGTCGTGCGCCCGTGTGACGAGCGCCCGTGTCGGCCGTCACGATTCCTGCGCAGCGGTGGCGTGCGGACGTGGCGGGTGCTTGTGAAGGTCATCACAAGAGGCGGTCCAGGGGGCGCTCGAGAAGGGTGGGATCCGCAGGATCTCGCGGTTTCCAGCGCGTCCCGCCCGGCTCGGGACCTAGGTCCCCGGACCGCTCGAAACGCACCCGTGCGGGACGCGCCGAACCTAGCCTGGAGGTGGCGAAGGAGCCCGGCGACCTCGACCGAGTGCCCCACCCGGGCCTCGGCGGGGTCGGCGGATCCGGCCGGCGCGCGGACCAGCGCGTCAGGCACGAGGGAGGTCCAGATGACCAGCGTTTCCGAGGCACCCGGCACGGCGAGCGGCGGCCGCACGGCAGCGGCGGGTACCGCCGACACCGCGCACGTCCCCGCGTGGGAGGGCTTCACCGACGGCCCGTGGCGCGACACGATCGACGTGCGCGACTTCATCCAGCGCAACTACCGCCCGTACACGGGGGACGCGTCGTTCCTCGCCGGACCCACGGAGCGCACGACGGGCATCTGGACGACGCTGTCCGCCATGTTCCCGGAGGAGCGGGAGATGGGGATCTACGACGTCGACCCCCACACGCCCGCG
>CAZFUQ010000113.1:10498-11713 GCA_964521905.1 uncultured Cellulosimicrobium sp. | reverse complement strand
GCTGCGGCGCGTGCGACACGTGTCACGCCCCGCCCGAGGCCTGGGACGGGACGGTCGCCGCGCAGAAGGTGCTCTCGACGGTGTTCCGCCTGGACCGCGAGCGCAGGCAGAGCTTCGGCGTCGGGCAGGTCGTCGACATCCTCCTCGGCAAGGACACGGAGAAGGTCCGACGGTTCCGGCACCACGACCTGTCGGTGTACGGGGTCGGGAAGGACCTGGCCGAGAACGAGTGGCGGGCCGTGGTGCGTCAGCTCCTCGCCCAGGGGCTGCTCACGGTCGAGGGCGCGCACGGGACGCTCGTGCTCACCGAGGGGAGCGGGGAGGTCCTGGCGCAGCGGCGCGAGGTCCGGATGCGGCACGAGCCGGTTCGTCCGGTGCGCGCGGCGAAGGCACGGAAGGCGGCCGGCGGCGCCGAGCTCGCCGAGGCCGACGTCCCGCTCTTCGAGGCGCTGCGCGCCTGGCGGGCGGGCGAGGCGAAGACCCAGGGCGTGCCCGCGTACATCGTGTTCGGGGACGCGACGCTCCGCGGGATCGCGACCGCCCGGCCCGGCTCGCTCGACGGGCTCGCGCTGGTGAGCGGCGTGGGCGAGAACAAGCTGGCCCGGTACGGCGACGCGGTGCTGGCCGTCGTCGCCGAGGCGGGATGAGCCGGCGCGCACCGATCTCGGTCCGTCCCTCGCCGGCCTGAGGCGGGGACGTCCCTGAGGTCGGCGTCAGACGTCGACGCGGTAGGACAGCGCGAGCTCGTCGCCGCTGACCCCGCGGATGCCCCAGTTCTCGCGCGGGCTCTCGAGGATCACGAGCTCCACGTCGTCCGGGGTCAGGCCGAGGGCGGGCACGACGTCGTCGTACAGTGCCGCGATCAGCGCCCGCTTGGCCTCGCGCGTGCGGCCCGTGAAGCACACGACCTCGACGACGAGGTACGCGTCCGAGCGGGGGGCGACCAGGTCGTCGTCGTCCAGGAGCAGGAACCGGTGGAACCGCTTGTCCACCGGGAGCTGCCACGTGCGCACGAGCGCGTCGTGCAGCGCGTCGGACACCTCCGCCCGCCGCTCGCCCCACACGCTGCGCCGTCCGTAGATCTTCACCTGGGCCATCGGGCGAGCGTAGCCGTGACGCACCCCACGCAATCGTCCCTGGTCACCCGCCGCGACGACGCGGCGTGCGCTCGTAGAGTGGCCGCGTGCTCGTGCTGCTCCCCCCGTCCGAGGGCAA
>CAZFUQ010000113.1:1987-10488 GCA_964521905.1 uncultured Cellulosimicrobium sp. | reverse complement strand
CCCGACGGCGCCGCGCCGGTCGACCTCGCCGCGCTCACCTCTCCCGCCCTCACCGCGCACCGCGCGCAGGTCCTCGACGCGCTCGCCGCGGCGAGCGCGCGCCCGGACGCGCACGACGTCCTCGGCACGACGCCGGGACTCGCCGAGGAGGTGCGCCGCAACACGGTCCTGCGGACGGCGCCGGCAGGGTCCGCGGCCGACGTCTACACGGGCGTGCTCTACGGCGCAGCCGACCTCGCGGGTGCGCTCGCCGGGAGCGGGGAGCGCGCGCGCCGGGCCCGCGAGGACGTCCGCGTCGTGTCGGCGCTGTGGGGCGCCCTCTCCCCCGCCGACCGCGTCCCGGCCTACCGGCTCTCCATGGCCGTCGACCTGCCGGGCGTCGGCAAGCTCGCCACCGCGTGGCGCCCGCACCTCGCCCCCGTGCTCGACGAGCGTGCGGCCGGGGACGTCGTCGTCGACTGCCGGTCCGCGACGTACGTGGGCGCGTGGAAGCCCGCGACCTCGGGGCCGCGGTCGGCCGACTGGGTCGCCGTGCGGGTGGTGCGCGAGCACGCGGGGAAGCGCACCGTCGTCTCGCACAACGCCAAGCACACCCGCGGCGTGCTCGCCGGGCACCTGCTGCGCCGGGCCGCGGCGTCGCCGTCGACGGCCGCCGAGCTGCTCGACGCCGCGGGCGAGCTCGTCGACACGGTGATCGGCACCGAGGTGGGGTCGGGTCTGAGCTACCGCCTCCTGGAGACGACGCTCCACGACGCCACGACCCGCAGCGGCCCCCGCACGCTCGAGCTCGTCATCGCCTGAGCGGCCGCCTGACCCCGGGAGCACACCGGCTGCGGCGACACCACCGCCCCGGCCCCGAGAGCGAACCCGCTGCCCCGAGGCAGGACGCGCGGGGCCCTACCTCGCGACCGCAGGCTCTACCTCGCGAAGGAGGGACCTCCGCGGCAGGCTCAGAGGTCGCTCGGGACGCCCTGTGCGGTGAGCTCGCTCGTGCCGTCGGGCCACAGGCGCAGGATGCTCACCGACGCCGGGGGCACCCGGATGCGCGACCACTGCGCCGGCGGCGCGCCGACCGCCGTGCCGATCGCGGCGCGCACCTGCACCGCGTGGCCCACGACGACGACGGTGCGGCCCGCGGGACCCGCACCCGGCAGGAGCGTCTCGAGGAGGTCCTGCAGACCGTGCCGGACGCGCGCGCCGACGTCGGCGTACGACTCGCCGCCCGGGGCCGTGGTCGTGCCGGTCGTGTGCCACGCCTGCAGACGACCGGGCCACGCGGCGTCGACCTCGGCGGCGGTGCGGCCCTCCCACTCGCCGAAGTGCACCTCGGCGAACCGGTCGTCGGTCGTGACGGCGACGCCGAGCCGGCGGCTGATCGCCCGCGCCGTCTCCTGGGCCCGGACCAGGGGCGAGGCGACGATCGCCGTCGGGCGGGGCAGGTCGGGCCACGCCCGGCGCCCGATCCGGAACACGAGGTCGGCGGCCCGGGCCGCCTGCGTGCGTCCCCGCGGGGTCAGCGAGGGGCCCGGCACCGACGACCCGCTGAACGCGCCCGCCACGGTGAGCGGCGTCTGCCCGTGGCGCACGAGCACGACCGTGAGCGCGGGGTCGTCGTCGAACCGTACCGCCGCGCCGGACGGACGGGTCGGGGTGTCGAACGCGGCCGGCTCGCCGGGCCCCGGGTCCGGACCGTCCTCGACCCCCGGCTCTGCGCCGGCGGCAGGATCGGGGTCGCGTGCCGGCCCGACGTCGGACGGGTAGTCGCGCGCGACGGTCCCCGCGGTGTCCATCGCCTCGTTCGCGAGCGCGTCCGCGGCCGCGTTCCGCGCGCGCGGCACCCACTCGTACGTGACCTGCCCGCGCGGCAGCACGTCGGCCGCCTCGGCGGCGAGCCGACGCATGTCCTCGTGCTTGATCTGCCAGCGCCCGGACATCTGCTCGACGACGAGGCGCGAGTCCATCCGGACGGTGACGCGCGCGTCGGGGTCGATCCGGGCGGCGGCCCGCAACCCGGCGACGAGCCCGGAGTACTCGGCGACGTTGTTCGTCGTCGTGCCGAGGAAGGCCGCCCGCTCGGCGAGCACCCGTCCGCCGTCGCCGTCGCGCACGAGCGCGCCGAACCCGGCGGGTCCCGGGTTGCCCCGCGACCCGCCGTCGGCCTCGACGACGAGGTGCCGCGACCGGCTCCGCGTGCTCACGCGCCGGCGCCCTCCGGCCGCACGACGATGTGCCCGTAGTCCTCGAGGCGCACCACCTGGTCGGCGGTCGCGGACGTGATCGCCGCGAGCTCGGCCGGGCTCAGGGAGACGTTGAGGCCCTCGAGGCGCTGACCGCGCAGCGCGACGACGCCGCGCCCGCCGTTCTGGTCGCGCACGCGCTCGTAGAGGGCGAGCAGGGTCGCGTCGAGACCGGCGGTCGCCTCGGCCCGCTTCGCCGCGACCTGCGCGGCCTCGGCGTCGAGCTCGCCGTAGCGCGCGTCGCGCGCCGCGACGACCTCGGCCTTCGCGGCCTCCAGCTCCCCGTTCGCGGACTCGAGCTTCGCGAGCGCCTCCTCGTGCGCCTCGAGGCGCTCCATGACGTCGAGCTCGACCTCCTCGAGCACGCCCTGGCGCCGTGAGAGCGACTCGAGCTCCGCGACGAGCGCCTGTGCGTCCTTGGCGCCGACCTGCCCCGAGTCGAGCCGGGTCTGGTCGCGCGCCGCCCGGGTGCGCACCTGCTCGACGTCGGTCTCGGCCTTGGTGAGCTCGCGCTTGAGGTCGCTCACCGCGGTGCGGGACTCCACGAGCTTGCCCCGCAGGTCCGCCATCTGGGCGTCGAGCTCCGCGATGCGCGCGTGCTCGGGCAGGTTCTTGCGCTGGTGCGCGAGCTGCTGCGCCCGCGTGTCGAGCTCCTGGACGTCGAGGAGGCGGAGCTGGTCGGCGGGCGCTGCAGTGGCCACGTGTGGTTCCTTTCGTGGGCCCCGTGCGGGGCCGGCGTGCTGGGTCTGGAGTTGTCGGCCGAGGTGCTCGTCAGGGCTGCGCGGCGTCGAGGGCGTGCTCGGGGTCCCGACCGGCGGGGGCCGAGGCGATCCGCGCGGTCCACGGGTCCGTGACGATCGTGCTCACGCGCGTCTCGACGCCCACGCCCGACCGCGGACGCCCGGACTCCTGCGCGAGCGCTCGCACGAGGTCCTCGGCAGCGTAGCGGAGCCACGGCCACTCGGACGCGTAGTGCGGGACGTCGACGAGGAACGGCGTGCCCGTCTCTCCGCCCTCGAGGCGCGCACGCTCGCGCAGCTCGGAGACGGGGTGGTGGCGCAGGTCCGAGGTGAGATAGACGTCGGCACCGCTCGCGCGCACCGCGTCGAACAGGGAGTCGCCCGACCCGCCGACGACGGCGACCGACTCGACGGCCGCGTCGAGGTCCCCCGCGACGCGCACGCCCTGCACCGTCGGAGGCAGCACCTCGGCGACGCGCTGCGCGAACGCGCGCAACGTCGTCGGCCGGGCGAGGCGGCCCACGCGACCCGCACCCGTCGTGGCGGCCTCGTGCGGCGAGCCGGTCGGGTGGGGCACGAGCGGCACGCGGTGCAGGAGGTCGAGCGCGTCGGCGAGCGCGTCCGCGACGCCTCGCTCGGCCGCGTCCGCGTTCGTGTGCGCGACGTACAGCGCGCACCCGCCGCGGATGAGGCGGTGCACGAGCGAGCCCTTGAACGTGGTCGCGGCGACCGAGTGCACGGGCCGCAGGAAGAGGGGGTGGTGGGTCACGAGCAGGTCGGCGCCCCAGGCGAGCGCCTCGTCGGCGACCTCCTCGACGGGGTCCACCGCGAACAGCACCTTGCGCACGGGGGCACCCGGGTCCCCCGCCACGAGACCGACGGCGTCCCACCCCTCGGCGGTGCCGGGCGGGTAGAGCTCGTCGAGGGTCCGCACGACGCGGCCGAGCGTCGGGGACGGGTCCGCGGTCCCGCTCGTCGTGGCGAGACCCGGGTCGGGCGAGACGGTCATGGCGGCAGGCTATCCCGCGCGGCGCGAGCGGGGCGCTGCGGCATGGTTTGATGGCTTCATCAATCCATCATCCCGATGCTCCCCGGAGGCACCGTGCCCGCCGCGCCCCGACCCGACCGGTCCGACGACGTCGCCGGACCCACCGACGAGACCGCACCGCTGTACCGCATCAAGGCCGAGCTGTTCCGCTGCCTCGCCCACCCCACGCGGATCCAGGTCCTCGAGGTCCTCGCGGCCGACGCGGACCACACGGCGCCCGTCTCGCTCCTGCTCGACGTGACCGGGTGCGAGGCGTCCCAGCTCTCGCAGCACCTCGCCGTCCTGCGGCGCGCGGGAGTCGTCAGCTCGACGCGCAGCGGCAACGCCGTCGAGTACCGGCTCGCCGAGCCTCTCGTGGCCGAGCTCCTCGTCGTCGCGCGCGCCTTCCTCCTGTCGAGCCTCGCCGGCGCGACGGACCAGCTCGAGGCGGCGCGCCGGCTCCCCGCGCTCCCGGGAGCGTCCGCACGCGCCGTCCTGGACGCCACGGCGTCCACCCGATCGACCGGCACCCAGGCATGAGCGCACTCACCGCCGCCCGCGACCTGCTCCCCCGGCGCTCCGACTACGACCTGCGGCCCCGGACGCTGCGTGCGGACCTCCTCGCAGGCGTCACCGTGGGTGTCGTCGCCCTCCCGCTCGCGCTCGCGTTCGGCGTGAGCTCGGGTGTCGGAGCGGCCGCCGGGCTCGTCACGGCCGTCATCGCGGGGATCGTCGCCGCGGTGCTCGGCGGGTCGAACCACCAGGTCTCCGGGCCCACGGGCGCGATGGCCGTCGTGCTCGCCCCGATCGTCGTGTCGCACGGGCTGGGGTCGGTCGCGCTCGTGACCGTGCTCGGCGGTCTCGTCGTCCTCCTCGCGGGCGTGGCCCGCCTCGGCCGGGTGGTCACCTACATCCCGTGGCCGGTCGTCGAGGGGTTCACGCTCGGGATCGCGTGCATCATCTTCCTCCAGCAGGTGCCGGCGGCCGTCGGGGTGTCGGCGGAGCCCGGCCACAACACGCTCGTCACCGCGGTCGCGGCGGTGCGGACCGCGCTGTCCGACGGCGGTCTCGTCACCGCCGCGTGGACGCTCGGCTCGGTCGCGCTCGTCGCGGCGACCATGCTGCTGGTCCCGCGCCTGCACGCCGCGATCCCCGCGTCCCTCGTCGCCGTCGTGCTCGTCACCGTGCTCGCCGAGGCCCTCGGCGCGCCCCTGCCGCGCATCGGCGCGCTCCCCGACTCGTTGCCCACGCCGGTCCTGCCGTCCGTCGCGCCCGGTGCCCTGCGCGACCTCGCGGGCGCCGCGCTCGCGATCGCGGCGCTCGCCGCGATCGAGTCCCTGCTGTCCGCACGTGTGGCCGCCTCGATGGTGCAGTCGGGGTCGTCGGGCGGTTCGGTGTACCAGCCCGACCGCGAGCTCGTCGGCCAGGGCCTCGCCTCGGTGGCGAGCGGGCTGTTCGGCGGCATGCCCGCGACCGGGGCGATCGCGCGCACCGCCGTCAACGTGCGCTCGGGCGCCCGCACGCGGCTCGCCGCCGTCGTGCACGCGCTCGTGATCCTCGCCGTGATCTACCTCGCGACCGGCCCCGTCTCGCGCATCCCGCTCGCCGCCCTGGCCGGCGTCCTCATGGTGACGAGCTTTCGCATGATCGGTGCCCGCACGATCCGCTCGGTGGTCGGTGCGGGCCGCTCCAGCGCGGCGACGTTCGCGGTGACCGCGCTCGTCACCGTCGCGTTCGACCTCGTCCAGGCCATCGAGATCGGGATCCTCGTCGCCGCGTTCTTCGCGCTGCGCACGGTCGCGCGGGCCGCCGGCGTGCACCGCGACCCGCTCCCCGGCCCCGCGCAGCCGGGCGACGAGCACGTCGCGCTGTTCCGGCTCGAGGGATCGATGTTCTTCGGCGCGGCCGACCGCGTGCTCACCGAGGTGACGGACACCTCGGTGCGCGACGACGTCGCCGTCGTCGTCCTGAGGCTCTCCCAGCTGCGCATGGTCGACGCGACCGGTGCCAAGGCGCTCGGCGACCTCGTCGAGGGACTCGAGCGCCGCGGTGTCACGGTGCTCGTCAAGGGCGTCCAGGAACGCCACCGCGCGCTGCTCACGAACGTCGGCGCGCTCGCGGAGCTGCGCCACGAGAACCATCTCTTCGACACGCTCGACGACGCGATCGAGCACGCGCGCTCCCACGTGAGGCGCGCCCAGCAGGGCACCGACGTCCCCCAGGCGCGAGGCCTGCGCCCGCTGGGCTGACCGCTCGGCAGGGTGCGCGGATCCCGCGTCACGCCTCCTCGGTCTCCTCGGGCGGCGAGGGCCGCGCCGGGCGTACGAGTCGCTCGTCGGTGGCCTGCCCGCGCGCCCGGCCTTCATCCACCAGCCACCCGAGCAGGCGGGTGTCCAGCTCGCGCTCGACCCGCTCGCGCGACGCACCCTGCTGGGCGTGCGGGCGGTCGACCTGGGCCTGGTCGAGGACGCCGACGCCGTCCTCGGGCAGATCGCGGCACGTCGCCCTCGGCGAGCGCCGGATCGAGACGCGCTTCGCCGCGGGGCTCGGCCTCACGCCCCGCGCGGGTCGGCACGGTTCGACGCCGCTCTCGAGGCCCTCCACGAGCGGCTCGGGGAGCGCGCGCCCACGGCAGGAGGTCGAGTCGTCGTGCCGCTGCGCGACATGGACTACGGCAGCCGCGAGCTGGTGCTCCCCGACCCCGAGGGCGACCTTGGTCGTTCGGCACCTACCGCCGCGAGCCGCGTCCCTGAGCGGGGAGCAGGCCGGTGACGGCCCCGGTCACTTCGCCTCGGCGTAGTGGTCCACGACCCCGACGGTGAGCGGGAAGTCGACCGGGAAGTCGCCGAAGAGCAGGCGGCCCGCCTCGGCCGCCGCGGCACGGACCTCCTCGGCCACGGCCTCGGCGAGCTCGGCGGGTGCGTGGACCATGACCTCGTCATGCAGGAAGAAGGCGAGGTGCGCACGACGCGCGAAGGGCTCGGGCGCCGCGCCCGGGACCTCCGAGACCGGCAGCTCCCACAGGCGGCGTCGGATCGACGCGAGCCAGCACAGCGCCCACTCGGCCGCCGTGCCCTGCACCACGAAGTTCCGGGTGAACCGGCCCCACGCGCGCGTGTACGAGCGGGCCCGGGCCTGCGCGTCACCGCCCGAGCCCTCGCCGGGACTCCCGGCGTCCGCGTCGTCCGCCGCGTACGCGCCCTCCTGGGCCGCCTGCCACGACTCGCCCGGCCGCGGCGACCCGCGCCCCAGGAGGGTCGACACGACCTCGCCGCGCTCCCCCGCCTGCGCCGCGCGCTCGACGAGACCGATCGCGTCGGGGAACGCCTTGGCGAGGCGGGGCAGGACGAGCGCGCTGTCGCCCGTCGTGCCGCCGTACATCGCGCCGAGCATCCCGACCTTCGCGTGCTCGCGCGTGGCGACCGCCCCCGACGCGACGATGCCCGCGTACAGGTCGACGCCGCGGCCCGCCGCGGCCATGCGCTCGTCGTGCGCGAGGCCAGCGAGCACGCGGGGCTCGAGCTGGGCCGCGTCGGCGACGACGAGCTTCCAGCCCGGGTCCGCGACGACGGCCCGGCGCACCTGCTTCGGGAGCTGCAGCGCCCCGCCACCGCTCGACGCCCACCGCCCCGTGACGACCCCTCCGACGACGTACTCGGTGCGGAACCGGCCGTCGTGCACCCAGGTGTCGAGCCACGACCATCCGTTCGCCGTGAACAGCCTCGACAGCTTCTTGTACTCGAGGAGCGGCTCGACGGCCGGGTGGTCGGCACGCTCGAGGTCCCACTTGCGCAGCGAGCGCACCCCGGCGCCCGCGTACTGGAGCGCCTTGAGCAGGTCCGGGTGCGAGTCGGGGTTGAGCGTCGGCGGGGCATCGAGCGCCGTGCGGATACGTGTGACGAGCTCCTCCATGAGCGCGGGCCGCTCACCCGTGCGCGGCCGCGGGCCCAAGGCCGCGGCGAGGATCTCGTCGTGCACGTCGGCCCGCCACGGCAGGCCCGCGTGGTGCATCTCGGCGGCGACGAGCGCGCCCGCGGACTCGGCGGCGAGCAGGAGCCGCAGCCGCCCGGCAGCGCCTGGGCCCTGTGCCTCCGTGACCGTGGCGAGCTGGGCACGCAGCTCGGCCACGGCGTCGAGCTCGACGCGCGGCGCGTCCGTCTCGCCGAGCTCGAACAGACCCACCGGCGCGGCCGGCCGCGCCGGGTCGCCCCGTTCCGCGGTCACCGGCGCGAGCGCGTCCCACGGGCCGGGCTCCGCGCGCGCGAACGCGCTGCCGGTGACGAGCGGCGAGCGACGCAGGAGGACGTGCGACAGACGCAGGTCGTACGAGCGCTCGACGCGGTCCCCCGCCGCGAGGACCGCCGGGTACCACCGGTTCGTGTCGTCCCACGTCTCGCGCGCCGGCCCGGGCGGCCCGTCCTCGACCTGCTCGACGGCACCGCGTCCGGGCGATCCCGTGCGGACGGCGTAGACGGCCACGGCTCACACCGCCCGCGC
>CAZFUQ010000113.1:0-1887 GCA_964521905.1 uncultured Cellulosimicrobium sp. | reverse complement strand
GCACGCGCCGCGACGAGGCCCGCACGCAGGAGGGCCGCGGCGTCGAGGGTGCGCGCGTCGTCGGGGCCGGACACCCCGGGGGCGACGAGCGCGACGGCACGCGCGATCGTGGCGGCGCCGAGGTCGTCGGCGGTCCTGGCGGCCCGCGCCAGCCCTGCGGCCTGGTGCGGGCTCAGGTGCCGACGGCCGGTCGCCGCGAGCGCCACGACGACGTCCAGCAGGGTCTCGCACACGTCCTCGACCGGCGCGACCGCGACGACGTCGCGCCCGTGCGTCGAGGCGCGCCCGCGCAACGACCGGACGCGCGAGCGGAGCCGGGTCCAGGCCGTCGACCACGTCCGCCGGTCGTAGGCGGGCGTCAGGGTGGGCACGACGAGCTCGATCGCTCCACCGGTCCCCACGACGAACAGGCCGACGGCCTCGTCCCTGCCGGTCGTCAGGTCGCGCTCGACCGCCACGGCGACGACCCGACCGCCACCGGCGGCGACACCGAGGAACGTGTCGCACGCGGCCGCGTCGGCGGCGTCGACCCGCACGACGGTCGGGGTGCCGTCGGCCGCGACGAGCGCCCAGGTGAGCTCCTGGGCCACCTCGTCGACGCCGACCGCCCCGGCCTCGCGGACCATGACGAGCCGGACGGTCGCGGGCCGGCGGCCGAAGCCGACCTCGCCGCGCGCGCCGGCCGACGTCGTCGCGGCGGCCACCGCCTGCAGCTCCTGGGCGGTGAGCGTGCCGGCGGGCTCGAGGACCGGCCCCTCGCCCGGGCGCAGGTCGGTGCCTGCGCGCTCCACGGCGCCGCGGAGCGCGAACGGCCCACGACACAGCGCCTGGACCGAGCGCCCCCACACGAGCGGCAGGTCCCACGAGCGGCGGAACGACGGGTCCGCACCCGGCGGGCGGCCGGTCGTCACGGAGCGGGTCCGCCCCTCGCCGGTGTCCCACAGGTGCACGGTGACGCCGCGAGCACCGGACGCGGCGACCCACCACCGCGCACCGAGCGGGACGAGCCGCGCACGGTCGACCTCGCGCTCGTCGGGCACCGCGGCGTCGGGCGCCGGGCTCGCGCGCACGAACGCCCAGAGCTCGGCCAGCGCGAGGAGGCACTCGCGCTCGTCCACGGCGTCCCGGCGGTCGACGAGCGCCTCGAGCCGCCCGGTCGCCGAGACGACGAGCCGCTGGACCGCGGGCCGGCGGCCCAGGCGCGCGAGCACGCCCGCCGCGCGCAGGGGTTCCAGGTCGTCGCGCCCGAGGTGCGAGAGCCCGACGTCGAGCAGGTCCTCGACGGCGCGCGCCACCTCGTCCGAGACGACCTGCGCCCCCGGCACCCCGGAGGCCGTCGGCGTCCCCGGTGGCGCCGGGTCCGGCCACCGCCACGTCCCGCCCCGCGCGTGCACGACGCGGACGACCGCCTCGAGGCGCCACCGCTCGTCCTTCGTGCCGCCGCGCGTGCCGGCGCTGCGAGCGCGCTCGACGAGCATGCCCGCGAACCCCGCGCCCGCGACGTAGGTCACGCGCGGGGCGCCCGGCCAGGTGACGACCGCACGTGGACCGTCGATCTCGACGTGCGTCGCGCCGGCGTCCGCCGGCGGCGTGCGCCAGACCTCGGCGAGGGACCGCACGACGGCGGCCCCCGCGGCCCGGTGCACCACGCGCGGGTCGAGCGCGAGGACCTCGGCGACGGGGTCGACGACCGGTGCGGCGGTCGGGGAGGGTCCGGCGTCCACCGCGTCCTGCGGCCCGGCTGCCCCGGTCGCCTCACCGTCCTCCGCCCCGGTGGCACCGGCGTCGGGCCGGACGTCCGCCCCCGGCCCGCCCCGCGCCGCGCGGGACGCCGCCGCCTCGCGCGCCCACAGGCACGCGGCCACGACGTGCTGGCACACGCCCGAC
>CAZFUQ010000112.1:0-11757 GCA_964521905.1 uncultured Cellulosimicrobium sp. | reverse complement strand
CTAGAAATCACGCACTCCGTCGACAGGCCGGGGTCTGGTGCGTGCAGCGTCGCGCCACCGGTGTCTCGTACCCCGAGAACTCCGAGAAAGAGGTAGGACCATGACAGCGGTGTCCAGGAAGCGGCTGCTCTCCGCCGCCGCCGGCATCACGGCAGTGACGCTCGCCCTCACGGCGTGCAGCAGCGGTGGCTCCGACGACGAGGACGGCGACGGGGGCGGTTCGGCCTCCGGCGGGGCGCTCTTCATCGGCACGACCGACAAGGTCACGGTGCTCGACCCGGCCGGCTCGTACGACAACGGGTCGTTCGCGGTGATGAACCAGGTCTTCCCGTTCCTGCTCAACACGCCGTACGGCAGCCCCGACGTCGAGCCCGACATCGCGGAGTCGGCCGAGTTCACGGCGCCGACCGAGTACACGGTCACGCTCAAGCCGGACCTGAAGTGGGCCAACGGCAACGACCTCACGTCCTCGGACGTGAAGTTCACGTTCGACCGGCAGATCGCGATCAACGACCCCAACGGGCCCGCGTCGCTGCTCTACAACCTCGACAGCGTCGAGGCCCCGGACGACACGACCGTCGTCTTCCACCTCAAGAGCGAGAACGACCAGCTCTTCCCGCAGATCCTGTCGAGCCCCGCCGGCCCGATCGTGGACGAGGACGTCTTCTCGGCCGACGCGGTGACGCCCGACCAGGAGATCGTCGACGGCGAGGCGTTCGCGGGCCAGTACACGATCAAGAGCTACGACTTCAACAACCTCGTCACGTACGAGGCGTACGACGGCTACCAGGGTCTTCTCGGCCCGGCGAAGACCGACGAGGTCGCGGTCACCTACTTCGCGGACGCGTCGAACCTCAAGCTCGCGATCCAGCAGGGCGAGGTCGACGTCGCGTGGCGCAGCCTGTCCGCGACGGACATCGACGACCTGCGCGGCAACGACGACGTGAAGGTCGTCGACGGCCCCGGCGGCGAGATCCGCTACATCACGTTCAACTTCGACACGCAGCCGTTCGGCGCGAAGACCGCGGAGGCCGACCCGGCCAAGGCGCTCGCCGTGCGCCAGGCGGCGGCGTCGCTCATCGACCGCGAGGAGCTCTCGGAGCAGGTCTACAAGGGCACCTACACCCCGCTGTACTCGTACGTCCCCGCCGGCCTGACGGGCGCCGTCGAGCCGCTCAAGGAGCTGTACGGCGACGGCGCGGGCGCGCCCGACGCGGCCGCGGCCGAGAAGCTCCTCACCGACGCCGGCGTCGCGACGCCGGTGACGCTGAACCTGCAGTACTCGAACGACCACTACGGCCCGTCGTCGGCCGACGAGTACGCGCTCATCAAGGACCAGCTGGAGAAGGACGGCCTCTTCACCGTCAACCTCCAGACCACCGAGTGGGTCACGTACGCCGAGGAGCGCACGACCGACGTCTACCCGGCCTACCAGCTCGGCTGGTTCCCGGACTACTCCGACGCGGACAACTACCTCACGCCGTTCTTCCTCACGGAGAACTTCCTGGTGAACCACTACGACAACCAGGACGTCAACGACCTGATCCTCCAGCAGGCCGCCACGCCCGACCCCGACGAGCGCACCGCGCTCATCGAGGAGATCCAGACGAAGGTCGCGGCCGACCTGTCGACCCTCCCGTACCTCCAGGGTGCGCAGGTCGCGGTCGTCGGCGCGGACGTCGAGGGCACCGAGGACACGCTCGACCCGTCGTTCAAGTTCCGGTACGCGGCCCTCTCCAAGGGCTGACCCCCACGCCCGGTCCCCGCGCGACCCGACGGTCGCGCGGGGGCCGGGCGCCCGTACGTCCTGCACGGCTCGCCCGTGCACCCGGACACCTGACGAAGAGACGACATGACGACCACCACCTCGGACACCCAGGTCGGCGAGGACCGCGCGGCGACACCCCGCCCGCCGGCCAGGCGCCGCAGCGGCGGCGGTGGGCTCGGGAGCTACATCCTGGTCCGCGCCCTGCTCATCATCCCGACCGTCTTCATCCTCGTGACCACCGTCTTCGTGGTCATGCGCGCCACGGGCGACCCGCTCACCGCCGCCCTCGGCGACCGGCTCACGCCCGACCAGCTCGCCGAGCGCATCCACGCCGCCGGGTACGACCGGCCGATCGTCGTCCAGTACCTCGAGTACATCGGCGGGATCCTGCGCGGAGACTTCGGCACGACGCTCAGCGACAACCGCCCCGTCACCGAGGTCCTCGCGACCTACGGCGCCGCGACCCTCGAGCTCGCGACCTACGCGCTCCTCGTCGCGTTCGTGGTCGGCATCCCGCTCGGCATGCTCGCCGGGTACTTCCGGGACCGCGTGCCCGACGCCGTGCTGCGGATCCTCGCGATCCTCGCCTACGCGACCCCCGTCTTCTTCGCCGGGCTCATCCTCAAGCTGATCTTCTCCGTCGGGCTCGGCTGGCTGCCCGTCTCGGGCCGCGCGTCGACCCGGGCCGAGATCCAGATGCAGATGCTCGACGATCCGTCGGGCTTCTACCTGGTCGACGCGATCCGCACCGGTGACCCCGCGGTGATCGGCGACGTGCTCGAGCACGCCGTGCTCCCCGCCGTCGCGCTCGGGCTGCTCACCGCGGGCGTGTTCCTGCGCCTGGTGCGCACCAACGTCATCGGCACGCTGTCCACCGACTACGTCGTCGCGGCCCGCTCGCGCGGCGTGCGCGAGTCGCGGCTCGTGCGCACCCACGCGTGGCGCCCGGCGCTCATCCCGATCATCACCGTCATCGGCCTGCAGATCGCCATGCTCCTCGCGGGCGCCGTCCTCACCGAGACGACGTTCGAGTGGAAGGGCCTCGGCTTCCAGCTCGCCGAGTACCTCAAGGCGCGCGACTTCGTCGCCGTGCAGGGGATCGTCGTGCTCATGGCCGTCATCGTGGCCGTGACGAACTTCGTCGTCGACGTCATCGCCGCGCTCATCGACCCGAGGGTGAGGTACTGAGATGGTCGCCGAGACCACCGTCGTCGCCGGGACGAGCGTCCTGCCGCCCGCGGCGCTCCCGTCGCGCGGGAGCCGCTGGAAGCGCCTGCCCGTCGTGCACCAGCTCCGCCAGAGCGTGGGGCTCCAGCGCGGCATGCTCGTCGCGGGCCTCGTCATCACCGGGATCTTCGTCCTCACCGCGGCGCTCGCGCCGTGGCTCGCGCCCTACGGCTACAGCCAGCTGCGCGACGCCGACGGCGCCTTCGGAGCCCAGCAGCCGCCGTCGGCCGAGCACCTGCTCGGCACGACCGTGGGCGGGTACGACGTGCTGTCGCGCGTGATCTGGGGGGCGCAGACCGCGCTGCTCGTCATCGTCGTCGCGATCCTCGCGTCGATCGTCCTCGGCGTGCTGCTCGGCCTCGTGTCCGGGTACTTCGGCGGGTGGCTCGACCGGCTGCTCGTCGTGCTCGCCGACGCGATCTACGCGTTCCCGTCCCTCCTGCTCGCGATCCTCATGGCGATCGTCATCTCGGGCGGGCAGTCGAGCATGTGGGGCGGCATCCTCGCCGCCGCGATCTCGATCACCGTCGTGTTCGTGCCGCAGTACTTCCGCGTCACGCGCGCCGAGGTCGTGCGGATCAAGGGCGAGGCGTTCGTCGACTCGGCCCGCGTGCTCGGCACCTCGCACGGGCGCATCATGTTCCGCCACGTGCTGCGCAACGCGACGCGCACGCTCCCGCTCATCGTCACGCTCAACGCGTCCGAGGCGATCCTCACGCTCGCGGGCCTGGGCTTCCTCGGTTTCGGCATCGAGCCGACCAAGGCCGCGGAATGGGGCTACGACCTCAACAAGGCCGTGTCCGACGTGACGAGCGGCATCTGGTGGACGGCGCTCTTCCCCGGCGTCGCGATCGTGCTCGTCGTGCTCGGCATCACGCTCGTCGGGGAGAGCCTCAACGACCTCGCCGACCCGCGCCTGCGCTCGCGCCGCGCGGCCGCCGAGGTCTCGGGGGAGGTCGCCGAGACGTCGGTCGTGCCGGGCGGCACGCTCACCGCCGGCCCGGGCGGTCTCGACGCGATCGAGGGTGCGGCCTCGCGCTCCGACGAGCTCGCCGCGTCCCCGGCCCGCCCCGATCCCGACGCGGCTGCGCCGGACGACCCGCCGGGCGTCGGGCAGGCCGATGCCCGGACGGACGCGGGAGACGCACGCACGGACGACGACGGCCTCGCCGACGCGCCCGCCGACGAGACGGAGGACCGGCGATGAGCGCCGTGACGGACGAGACGACGCGCCCGGCCGGTCGCGACGCGGGACGGCCCGTCGTGACGATCCGCGACCTCGCGGTGTCGTTCGCGACCGACGCCGGGTCGGTGCGCGCGGTCGACGGGGTCGACCTGGAGGTCGCGCCGGGGGAGGTGCTCGCCGTCGTCGGCGAGTCCGGCTCCGGCAAGACCGTGACCGCCAAGACGATCCTCGGGCTGCTGCCGTCGACTGCGACGGCGCGCGGCGCCGTCGTGCTGACGAACAAGGCCGGCACGGCGGAGCACGACGTCGTCACGCTCGGCGGCGACCGCCTGCGCCAGGTGCGCGGCACGGACGTGGCCATGGTGTTCCAGGAGCCGTCCGCGGCGCTCAACCCCGTGTTCACCGTGGGCTGGCAGATCGCCGAGGGCATCCGGGCGCACGGCCGGGTGGGCCGGCGCGAGGCGCGGCGGCGCGCGATCGACGTGCTGCGCCGGGTCGGCATCCCCGAGCCCGAGAAGCGCGTCGACCACTACCCGCACCAGTTCTCCGGCGGGCAGAAGCAGCGCATCATCATCGCGATGGCGCTCGTGCTCGACCCCGGTCTCATCGTCGCGGACGAGCCGACGACGGCGCTCGACGTCACCGTCCAGGCCGAGATCCTCGACCTGCTGCGCCGCTGCCGCGACGAGTTCGGCACCGCGATCGTGCTCATCACGCACAACATGGGCGTCGTCGCGGACCTCGCGGACCGCGTCGCGGTCATGTACCAGGGCAAGGTCGTCGAGCAGGCGCCGGCGCGCGAGCTCTTCGCGTCGCCGCAGGCCGAGTACACGCGCAGGCTCCTGGAGTCCGTCCCGCGCGTGGGCGAGGGGACCGCGCGGGCGCAGGCCCGCGCGTCGGGCCGGGCCGCCGGGTGGGTGGCCGCCGAGCCGGTGGTCGCGGCCGAGGGCCTGACCATCACGTACCCGGGACGCCTGCGCAAGCCGGGGTTCACCGCGGTCAGCGACGTCTCGCTCACCATCCGCCCGGGCGAGGTGCTCGGCCTGGTCGGTGAGTCCGGCTCGGGCAAGACGACGTTCGCGCGCGCCGTCGCCGGCCTCACCAGGGTGACGGGCGGGTCGCTGCGCGTCCTGGGCGCCGAGATGAACGGCGTGAAGGAGCGCGAGCTGCGCCCGGTGCGCCCGCGGATCGGGTTCGTGTTCCAGGACCCGGCGACGAGCTTCAACCCGCTGCTCACCATCGCGGACTGCGTCGCGGAGCCGCTCGTGGTGCACGGGCGGGCGCAGTCCCCGGAGGCGGCCCGGGGCCGCGTCGACGAGCTCCTCGAGGCCGTCCAGCTCCCGCGCTCGTACGGCGACCGGTTCCCGCACGAGCTCTCGGGCGGGCAGCGCCAGCGGGCGTCGCTCGCGCGGGCGCTCGCGCTCGACCCGGAGCTGCTCGTCGCCGACGAGCCGACGTCCGCGCTCGACGTGTCCGTCCAGGCGCGCGTGCTCGAGCTGTTCGCCCAGCTCCAGCGCGAGCTGGGGTTCGCGAGCCTGTTCGTGTCGCACGACCTCGCGGTCGTCGACCTGCTCTCGGACCGCATCGCGGTGCTCTACCGCGGTCGGCTCGTCGAGGAGGGCACGGGTGCCGAGGTGCTCGGCGACCCGCGCGAGGACTACACGAAGCGCCTGCTCGCGTCGCTCCCCGTCCCGGACCCGGTCGCCCAGGCCGAGCGGCGTGAGGAGCTGCGCGCGCTGCGCGGCGTCTGACCCGCGGGACCTCGGGAGCCCACGGGACACCGGCCCTCCGCGCTCGCGCGCGGAGGGCCGGTCCCGTGCGGCTAGTATCGCCTCCGCTGCGATTCACGAGGCTTGAGGGGGTAGTTCCGCAGGTGAGCTGGTTTGTCGAGATCGTTCCGTTGCTCGTCGGGCTCGTCGCCGCGTTGTTCCTGGTCAGGCCGGTGCGCAGCCTCGGTGGCGCGCTGTCGCTGCGCAGGTCGGGCCGCGAGACGACCGGGCTCGTGGTCGAGTCCCACCTGGAGGAGCCGACGGCAGGTCCGCGTGCCGGCCGACGGGGTGCGCCGTCCCGTGTCGAGACGGTCGAGTTCACGACGCCGGACGGCCTGGAGATGCACGGTGTGGCGTCGTACTCCGACGTCGGGACGCTCGACCGCACGGGGGCGGTGGTGCGCGTGATCTACCACCCCGAGCGGCCGGAGCTGTTCGCCGCCCCGAAGGGCGCCGAGCTCGGCGTGCGCCGGCAGGCGGCCGTCACGGGGGCCGCGTTCGGCCTCGTCGCCCTCGTCCTGCTCGCGGTCGTCGTGCTGCAGGCGCTCGTCGGGGGCCTGGCGCAGTGAGAACCTGCCAGGACGGGGAGGCCCGTCGGTCGTCGGGTCCCGGGCTACCGGGTCCTTCGGCGCGTCCTGGGCGTCAGGCGAGGCCGAGCGACTGCTTCCACCCGAGGGGCAGGAGCGCGTACCCGACGAACGCGACGACGTCGAGCAGGGTGTGGGCGATGACGAGCGGCATGACGCGGTGCCGACCCCATCGGCTCGTGTAGAACCACGAGAAGACGACGCCCATGACGACGTTGCCGAGGAACGGGCCGAACCCCTGGTACAGGTGGTACGACCCGCGCAGCAGCGAGCTCCACACGACGAACTTCACGCGACCCCACCCGAGGTCGCGCGTGCGCTCGAACAGGTAGCCGACGGCGATGACCTCCTCGAGCAGCCCGTTCTGCAGGGCGGCGAGGACGAGGACGGGGACGGTCCACCACGCCGTGCCGAGCGCGGACGCCTGGACCTCCACGGTGATCCCGAGGACGCGTCCGAGCGCGTAGAACCCGAGGCCCGGGATGCCGATCGCCGCGGCGAGCGCGAACCCCCAGCCGAGGTCGCGCAGGGGACGTGCGCCGTCGAGCCCGATCGCCCGGACGGCGGACCTGCCCCGCGCGCTGAGCAGGTACAGCGCGAGCGCGACGGGCAGCACGGCGAAGAAGATCGACAGCAGCTGGTAGGTGAGGTCGAGGTACGGTCGCGCGGACTGGCTGACGTTGAGGCTCGCGGACTGGTCGCGCAGCGGCGTCCCCGCGGTGAGCCGGGCGACGATGTTGACGATCGCGTAGACCGCCGACTTGCCGAGGCTCAGGCCCAGGACGATCCAGACCTCCGCACCGATACGGCGTCGGGCGGCGCGGTCCGGGCGCGTGGGGACCGCCCCGGTCGTGGTGGCGGGGGGCGGCACGGTCTGGTCGGGCACCGTCCGGTTATAGCACCGGAGCGTGGACGTCGGCTCGACGCCGCCCGGGAGGGGCGTCAGGCGTCGCGGGGCGGGCGGCCCGGGCGACGGGGCGGGCGGACGTCGCGCGGGAGGCGGCCGGCGTCGTCGAGCGCCCGGCGCAGCACCATCTCGATCTGGGCGTTGACGCTGCGCAGGTCGTCGGCGGCCCAGCGAGCCAGGGCGTCGTGCACCGCGGGGTCCAGGCGCAGCAGCACGGACCTGCGCTGCGGTCGTCGGGCCCGGTCCGCGCCGGCGGTGCCGTCCGGGGGCGTGCCGCTGCCCGACGACGGCTGCTCGCCGTCGCCGGGCGCGTCCGGGGTGCGGGGGGTCACTGGTAGAGCGACCCCGTGTTGACGACGGGCGTCACGCGGCTGTCGCCGCACAGCACGACGAGCAGGTTGGACACCATGGTGGCGCGGCGCTCGTCGTCGAGCGTGACGACGTCCTCGGACTCGAGGCGCGAGAGGGCGTCCTCGACCATGGACACGGCGCCCTCGACGATGCGCGACCGGGCCGCGATGATCGCCCCGGCCTGCTGGCGCTGGAGCATCGCCTGGGCGATCTCGGGGGCGTAGGCGAGGTTGGAGATGCGGGCCTCGATGACCTCGACCCCCGCCACCACGACGCGCGCCGCGACCTCCGCGGCGATCTCGGCCGAGACGACCTCCGTCGCGCCGCGCAGCGACTGTTCGCCGGCCTCGGCGTCGTCGTAGGGGTGCGACATGGCGACGTGGCGCAGCGCCGACTCCGCCTGGACGCGGACGAAGTCGGTGTAGTCCTCGACGGCGAAGCTCGCCTTGGCGGTGTCGGCGACCTGCCAGACGACGATCGCCGCGATGTTGATCGGGTTGCCGTCCGCGTCGTTGACCTTGAGCTCGCTCGTCTCGAAGTTGCGGACGCGGACGGACACGCGCTTGCGCGTCGAGAGCGGCACCGTGGCGACGAGACCCGTGCGCCGGATGGTCCCGAGGTACCGGCCGAAGAACTGGACCACGAGCGTCTGACCGGGGTTGATGACCTTGACCATGGTGAGCAGGAGGAGTCCGAGCAGGATCGCGACCACGCCCAGCACGGCGCCGACCGGGGTGCCGGTCGCGAAGAGCGGGACCGACCCGCCGAGGCTCGCGACGACGAGCAGGATCACCAGGCCGCCCCCGCCCGCGCCGAGCGACCACGCGGGCTGCTCGGTGACGTCGACGCGCGTGCCGTCGTGCCCGACGGGACGGCCGGTCGGCTCGCCGCCGACGGACTCCTGCGGGGGTGCTGCGGTCTCGGACACGGGGGACCGTCCTCTCCTGCGGCCCGGGGCCGCGAGCATCGATGTATAGCAAAGTGATATCACATTAGCGCCGCTCGGTGAAAGGGGTTGTGTGCGGCTCGCGAGCATGGCAGGCTACAAACAGGTTTGCATCACAAACTACTCTGCGAGGTCTACCGCATGCCGAACGAGCACGACACCCCCGGCGACGAACCGTCGCCGCGCCACGAGGCCGAGCAGGCCATGGATCCCGCGGAGTCCCTGCGTCTCATCCGCGACCAGCAGGAGCGCGCCCGCTCGGCCACCGAGCCCGATCCGCGCCTGCTCTTCCTCGCGTGGGGCGTCGCGTGGCTCGTCGGCTACCTGTGCCTGTGGACGAGCGCGTTGCGCACCGCCGAGGATCCCGACGCGGAACGGCTCACCACCGGTGCGGGCCGGGTCGTGGGCGCCCAGCCCGAGCCGTGGGCGTTCTGGGTCTTCTTCGGGCTGATCGCCGCGGCGGTCGGCTTCACGATCGTCCACAGCGTCTCCCGGACCGCGGGCACCCGTGGTGTGAGCGCCCGCACCGGCGCGATGTACGGCTGGTCGTGGATGCTCGGGTTCGCCAGCTACGGGGTCGTGCTCGGTGGGCTGGCCCGGGCAGGCGCGTCGGAAGAGGTCATGGCGCTCGCGAGCAACGCGTTCGCGTGCCTCGTGGTCGGCCTGCTCTACCTGGGCGGGGCCGCCGCCTTCGGGTCCCGTGGACTGTTCGTCCTGGGCCTGTGGATCCTCCTGGTCGCGGCCGTCGCGACCTACTCCGGCCTTCCGCTGACCTACCTCGTCATGGCGCTGCTCGGCGGCGGAGGGTTCCTCGTCATGGCCGGCATCGAGCACCTCCTCGTCGTGCGACGGCGCAGGCTCGGGCGTCCGTCCCGGGCGGCGGGCCCCGGGGCGGTGGAGGGCGAGGTGAGCGATGACTGACGCCGAGCTCGACGCGGTCATCCACGCCCCGGCGCGGCTGCGCGTCGTCGCGACGCTCGCCGCGCTCGGCGAGGGGGACGAGCTCTCCTTCCCCAAGCTCCGGAAGCTGCTCGACATGACCGCCGGGAACCTGTCCACCCACCTGCGCAAGCTCGAGGACGCGGGCTACGTCCGCGTCACCAAGACCCACGAGGGCCGCACGCCCGTGACCTACCTCGCGCTGACGGCCCGGGGCCGGGTCGCGTTCGAGGACTACACCGCGGCCCTGACCACCCTCCTGAGAGGAGTTCGAGGATGAACACCGACCGACCGCCACGCACCGGGCCGGACGCCCGGCCCGTGGTGACCGCCGACCACGTGACGAGGCGCTTCGGCGACGTCGTCGCGCTCGACGACGTGAGCCTCACCGTCGGCGCGGGCGAGCTCGTCGGGCTGCTCGGCCCGAACGGCGCCGGCAAGTCGACGCTGCTCTCGCTGATCAGCGGGCAGCGCAAGCCGGACGCGGGGACCGTGCGCCTCTTCGGCGGCGACCCGCGCGACGCCCGCAGCCGCGTCGGGCTGGGCCTGACCCCGCAGGAGACGGGCCTGCCCGCGACGCTCAAGGTGCGGGAGGTCGTGGACTTCGTCGGCGGGCACTACCCGGACCCGGTCCCGACCGGCGAGCTCCTCGACCAGTTCGGGCTCGCCGACCTCGCCGGGCGCCAGACCGGCGCGATGTCCGGCGGGCAGAAGCGCCGCCTCGCGGTCGCGCTGTCGCTCGTGGGCCGCCCGCGCGTCGTGCTGCTCGACGAGCCGACGACCGGCCTCGACGTCGGCGCGCGCCAGGCCCTGTGGGACGCGATCCGCGCCTACCACGCGGGCGGCGGGACGGTCCTGCTGACCAGCCACTACCTCGAGGAGGTCCAGGTGCTCGCGCAGCGCGTCGTCGTCATCGACCAGGGCGTGGTCAAGGCCGACGACTCGCTCGACGCGATCCTGCGTCGCGTGTCGCTGCGGCGCGTCGTCGTGAGCTCGCGCACCGACCTCGCCGCGTGGCCCGGCGTCGTGCGCGCGGACGCGCTCGACGGCCAGGGCAGGCAGGCGCTCTACACGCCCGACGCCGACGCGCTCGTCCGCGAGCTCGTCACCTCGGGCGTGGACTTCCTCGACCTCGAGATCCGCGGCGCGAGCCTCGAGGAGGCGTTCGAGGAGATGGTCGGACGTGACGCGACGGCGCGCGCCGCCTCGACGCACGAGGTCACGACGAAGGGAGGCGCACGATGAGCGCCACGACCGCGGGTGCCCCCGCACGCACCGCCACGGCCCCCGGCCCGGCCCGGCTGACCTGGCTGCACCTCAAGTACCAGTTCCTCGAGACGGTCCGGGTGCCGGTCGCGGTGCTCGGCAACCTGCTGTTCCCGGCGCTCGCGATGTTCTTCTTCGTCGTGCCGCAGAAGGAGGTCGCGGGCAACCCGGTCGCGGCGACCACGGCCGTCGCCTCGCTCGGCCTCTTCGCGATCTGCTCGGCGAGCCTGTTCACCTACGGGCTCGGCGTCGCGGAGGACCGGGCGCTGCCGTTCGACCCGTTCCTGCGCTCGCTGCCCGCCGGGCCGGTGCCGCGCATGGTCGCGCGCATCCTCAACGGTGGGATCTTCTCGCTGTTCGGGCTCGTGCCGCTCATCCTCATCGGGTGGCTGTTCACGTCGGCCACGGTGACGTGGAGCCAGCTGCTCGCGGGCGTCGGGACGGTGCTGCTCGTGACCGTGCCGTTCGTGCTGCTCGGCATGGCGATCGGGTACTCGCTGTCCGCGAAGGCCGCGCTGCCGGTCGTCCAGGTGATCCTCTTCCCCCTCGCGTTCGCCGGCGGCCTGTTCCTCCCGCCGTTCCTCTTCCCGGACTGGCTCAACGCGATCTCGCAGGCCACGCCGACGCGCGCCGGCCGCGACCTGCTCGTCCAGGCGCTGACCGGCGAGCCGGCGTACGGGCTCGCCTGGCCGGTGCTCGTCGGCTGGACCGCGCTGTTCGCCTTCCTCGCGATCGGCGCCTACCGCCGCGACGAGGGCCGCCGCTTCCGCTGACCCCCCTCCCCCCACCCGCGCCCCGCGCCCCCCACCCC
>CAZFUQ010000111.1:0-11806 GCA_964521905.1 uncultured Cellulosimicrobium sp. | reverse complement strand
GAGCGCCGTGAAGGCGACGTCCTGCGCGGAGGAGGCCCCGCCGTCGGGCAGGGTGCCCGTCACGGTGACCGAACCCGCCTCGACCGCAGACGACCGCGTCGAGAACGACTGGTACGCGGCCTTGCCCGGCGCGACGGCGGTGACGGTGCGCGTGCCGAACGGCGTGTCGAGCGTGACGTCGGCGGGGACGTCGCCCGTGTTCGTCGCGCGGACCGCGACGTACGCCGTGCCGGCGAGGCAGCGGGTGCTGGTCTCGACGTCGAGCGCCGGGCCGGTGGCGTCCGCGCGCTCGATCGTCACCTGGTCGACGACGCGCTGCGTGCCGGTCGCGTACGTCGTGACCGTGAGCGACGTCGGCGTGACGTCGAGGTCGGAGTAGCTCGCCTCGCGCGACTGCTCCCAGCGTGCGGTCCACGGCTTGGCGCCGTCGAAGTCGTAGAACTTCGACCCCGACGACGAGTTGCCCGTGATGTACAGGACCTGGTCGTCGTCCGGGGTGAGGACGTCGCCCTCGGCCGGCTCGGCGCCCGGGACGACCGGCGTCGTGCCCTCCATGAGGTACGACCGGGTGTAGATGTGGTCGTGACCGGCGAGGACGAGGTCCACGCCGAGGTCGCTGAAGACCGGCGAGAGCGCGTCGCGCATGCGCACCACGTCGGTGTCGCGCGAGTGGAACGCCTGGCTGTAGAGCGAGTGGTGGAACGTCACGACGACCCAGTCGTAGGCGTCGCCGTGCTCGCCGACGACGTCGCGCAGGAAGGCCTCGTGCCCCGCGATCTGCTCGGTCGAGGAGTCGTTCGAGTCGATCGCGACGACGAGCACGTTGTTGTAGGCGTACCAGTAGTCACGGCGCTGCTCGGTCGAGACGTTCGGCATCGCGAAGTGCTGGTCGTACAGCGCGGACGCGGTGTCGTGGTTGCCGTCCTGGACCGCAAAGCGCAGCTCGCGCATCTGCCGCGGCGCGAGGAAGCCCGTGTACTGCTGGGTGCTGCCCGCGTTCTCCACCTGGTCGCCGGCGGAGATGAGGAACGACGTGTCGGGGTGCAGCGCGGTCATCGTGTCGAGGTTCTCGGCCCAGCGCACGGCGTCGTTCGCCGCGTTGCCGCTCGCGCCGATCTGCGCGTCGCCGATGAACAGCGCGCTGAACTCGTCGCCGAACGTGCCCGTCTCGAACGTCGCCGGCTCGGACCAGCCGGTCGCCGCGCCGCCCACGCGGTACGTGTACGAGGCGTTCTCCTCGAGCCCGGAGATCGTGGCGTGGTGGTAGGTCGCGCCGTCGGCGGCGGTCCCGCTCGTGGACGACGACGTCGCGGCCGTCTGCCAGTCGACCTCGCCGCCCGCGTCGGCGCGGGCCCACCGGACCTCGCCCTCGCCGGGCAGCGTGGAGAACCACGCGACGTTCGCCCGGGTCTCGTCGGCGCCGACGTTGAGGGCGACGTCGCGCACCTCGCCGTGGGTCGGGACGAGCGAGCGCACGTCGAGGTAGATGTCCGAGCTGGTCGGGGCGTCCTGGTAGAGCGCGACGGAGATCGTGTTCTCGCCCGGCGCGAACACGTCGGAGGGGATGACGAACGAGCCGGTCACCGGGTCGGTGCGGCCGTTGCCGTGGTACTGCAGGTTCTCCGTGATCTCGCGGTCGTCGTCGCCCAGGCGCACGACCTCCTCGCCGTTCACGTAGACGATCACGGCGTCGTCGTAGACGATCTCGCCCTCGAACGCGGGGACGCCGTCGAGGTCGGCCTCGGTGAGCTCCACGTCGGTGCGGAAGAAGAACGTGGGGACGTCCGTCGTCGTGCCCTCGATGTACTGCGTGAGGAGCGTGGTGATCGGGAAGGCGTCGCCGATGCCCGTCGCGGCGCCGCGCTTGGCGCCGAACGTGCCGGTCGCGGACTTCCAGGCGGCGTCGTCGAACGCGGTGGTCGTCCACACGCGCTGGTCCGCGTCGGTTCCGGCCGGGTTCGTGTTGTCGTCGAGGTAGCGCCAGGTGGTGCCGGACGTCGAGAGCAGGGACTCGTCGGCGGCGGACGCCGGTGCAGCGGTCGCCGCCGCGGTGGCGAGCACCGCGCCGGCGAGGGACAGGGCGAGCACGGACGCCGTGCTGCGTCGCAGCAGCGTGGGCGATCCGGAGGCGAGCGGGGTCATGGGATCCTTCGCAGGTCGTGGGGCCGCATGGCGACGGCCGTCGGACCACCGTGGCCACGCCGCGCCGGAACGGGAAGCGCTGTCACGGTAGGGATCCCGGGTGGCGCGTTCACTTCCGCCGGGTGAACGGCGTACGGCGCTCAGATGTCCGTCGGACGGCCCCGCCGTGACCGGCGCGCCGACGCGCCGCGCCTACGCGTGGTCGCGCCTACGCGTGGTCGCGCCGCGCCTACGCGTGTGCACCGCGCGTACGGTCGACCGTACGCGCGGTGCACAAGAGTCCGCGCGGGGCCCGAACGGTCCGGGTCCCATGCTTCTGCCGTGGTCCGGGTGGTACGGCCGTCACGCGCTCCGACGACGCCGTACGACGAGGACCGTCACGCCGGCGGCGACGAGCGCGAGCGCCGCGAGGACGACGCCGCCCGTCCGGGCTCCGGTCGCCGCGAGGCCCCCGTCGTCCGCGCCGGAGGGCGCGGAGGCGGTGTCGCCGGGGACCGTCGGCGTGCCGGGGGTCGTCGGCTCGGTCGGGGTCGTCGGCTCGGTCGGGGTCGTCGGATCGGTCGGCGCGTCGGCGGTGTTGGTGAGGACGACGGCGACGTCGGTCGACTCCTCGATCTCGACGGTCACCGCGCCGTCCGGCCCGGGCGAGACGCTCGTGCCGTCGACCTGCCACGCGGGCTCGCCCCACCGCACGCCGTCCACCGCGGGGACGTGCGGCTCGGAGAGGACGACCTCGGTACCGACCGGGAGGTCGGAGATGGTCCGCGACCCGTCGAGCGGGACGACCAGCGCGTCCGGAGCGCCGCCGTCGACCGTGTACGACACCGTGAACACGGTGTCGTCCGGGACGGTGGCCGCGGCGTCGCCCGTGACGACCTTGGTGATCGTGATGCTGCCCGGGTCGACGAGCGGCTGCGTCCCGTCGCAGGGGATCGAGCCGGCGAACAGGTAGGCGTGCGCCTCGCCGCCCTTCATGACGAGGTCGTGCGCGACGACCTGGCCGTCGAGCGGCGCGGCCTCGACCGTGAGGTCGGCGAAGGGCGCGTAGACAGAGCCGTCCAGCCGCGTACCGTCCTGGCCGAGCGTGACCGCGCCGCCGACCCGGGACAGGTCCCACATGACGTAGCGGGCAGCCGCACCGGCGTCACCGAACACCTTGCCCCGGAGCTCGGTCGCCCCGTCCGGGACGGAGACGATCAGCGGGGTGTCCGCCGACGGCAGCACGCCGTCGGCGAACTGGACGGTGGAGGCGTTCGCGATCAGCGCGTGGTCGACGACGTTCGGGCGGCCGGGCTCGAGCGCGGAGAGCACGACGCGGTCCCCGACGTCCTCGGCGACCGTCAGCTCGTGCGCCGCCCCGCTCGGGACGAGGCCGGCCAGGCACTGGCGCACCAGGTCCGTGTCGCTCGCGCCCGACTCGACGTACCCCGCGACGGTGCTGCCCGCCGTCGCGACGCTCGCCGCGCCGTCCGGCCACTTCTGGTTGGTCGCGTCGATCGCCGGGGCATCGTCCGCGGCGGTCCGGTAGCGGACCCAGTCGGCGCGCTGGTAGGTGCCGAACTCCGGGTCGTCGCCCACCACCTTGAGGTAGCCCTGCAGCTCGGGCCCGCTGCCGGCCGGCACCCCGGCGTTCGTGATCTCCACCAGGCCCGACGTCGGCGCGTAGCCGCCCACGAGCAGACGCGTCGGGTCCCCGTCGACCGTCGGGATCGCGTAGTCCGCGGTCCCGGCCGCGTGATGGATGATCGCGTAGCCCCCGCCGTCGGCCCGGACCGTGAGCTCACCCCCGACGGCGACCGCCCCTTCCGTCTCGTGGTTGTCGAGGTGCGCGTCCCCACGGGCGTAGACGCTGAACCCCCCGGCCAGGTCGAACGGGTTCACCGAGGCGTCGGCCGCCGCGGCACCCGACGCGGGGAGCACGAGCGCTGCCGAGGCGAGCCCGACGACGACGGCTGCGGCGCCACGGCGTCGACGGCCACCGGACTTGGTTGACTGAGACAACAATTCTGGAGACAGCATGGGGCGGGTCATCACTACCTGGGTTCGGTGTCGGTCACGACGGGCCGGGGGCGGCGCGTCCACTTCACCGTAGGCCGACCTGGACGCTCGTCCAGTTCCGCTCCCGGGTGAAGTCACACCGCTGTGAGCAAGCCCACCGTGCCCTCGGCGCGGGCATCTCAGGACCTGTCGGTCATGTCCGGAAAAGCGTCGCGTCACACGCGCCTCCGGGGCCGCCACGGCCCCGCGCGACCCGCAGGTCAGGAGATGACGAGGCTCGCGATGAGACCTCCGCGGAGGCGGATCGTGAACGTCCCCGGGCCGTTGTAGCCGTCTCCCGAGACCGTGAGGTCGAGCAGCACCTCGTCGGGCGTCGCACCGTCACGCAGGCCCGTGACGTCGAAGTGCGACCGCTTGCCGATGTTGTCCGTGCGGTCCCAGCTCGCGAGCTCCGTCCGGCCACGGAACTGTCGTCCCCAGTCGTCGAGGAAGCCGTCGTCCGTGAACGCGGTGAGGAAGCGTGCGGAGTCGCCGGCGTTCGTCGCGTCGACGAGCGTGCGCACCGCGGAGGGCAGGTCGGGAGTCTGGTCGCTCATGGCCACCCAGCCTCGCACCGCGCACGACCGGCGGCGACCCCGGCCGGATTCGCCCAGGTCGGTGCGCCCGGGAGAGGGTAGGACCCGACCGCCCGGAGAGGGTGGAGCAGCCCTTCTCGCACCGACCCGGAGAGACAGTGAACGAGCACGAGCACGAGATCCGCCGACGCATGGCGTCCCACGAGCTGTACACCGACCACGGTGTCGAGGGCCTCGCCGCGGAGCGGGCCCGCGCGACGGAGCTCACCTACGACTACAACGCGACCCGCCCGAGCCAGACGGCGGAGCGCGCGCGGCTGCTGCGCGAGCTGTTCGCCGAGGTCGGCGAGGGCGCGTGGATCGAGCCGACCCTGCGCGTCGCGTACGGCTGCACGACGCGCCTCGGCACCGGCGTGTACGCGAACTTCGGCCTGACGCTCGTGGACGACGTCGAGATCACGGTCGGCGACCGCGTCATGTTCGCGCCGAACGTGACGATCTCGACCACCGGCCACCCGGTGCACCCGGACCTGCGCACCGACGGCACGCAGTTCTCGGCACCCGTCGTCGTCGAGGACGACGTGTGGGTCGGCACCGGGGCGGTCATCCTGCCGGGCGTGACGGTCGGTCGCGGTTCCGTCGTCGCCGCGGGGGCCGTCGTGACGGGGGACGTTCCGCCGATGACCGTCGTGGGCGGCGTGCCGGCGCGCGTCCTGCGGGAGATCACCGACGCCGACCGCGAGTGGACCTACCGGGCCCCGCGCTCGCTCGGCCTCCGGGACCAGGGCTCTACCTCGGCGGACCAAGGCTCTACCTCGGTGGGCCGAGGCTCTACCTCGGCGCGCTAGGGAGCGTCCTCGACGGACCGGGGGTCGCTCCCGGGGGTCCGGGGCTCCCGCTCGTGGCCGAGCGGACGTGCTGGGCGGCCGGTCCGGCGAGCGTCGCGCGCAGGTCCGCGAAGAGCACGACGCTCCGCGTGCCCGGCCAGCCGGCCGGCAGGGCGCCCGGCGGCAGGCCCGGGTCGGCGTACGGGACCGGGCGCCAGTCGTCGACGGCGCGCACCCACCGCGCGAACGCGTCGCGCGGCGAGCCGGCCTCCTCCACGGACGGGACCGCGCCACCGTGGCGCGCGAGGAACGCGTCGTGCAGCGCGGCGATCCGGTCGAGGTCCCACCACCGTGCGGCGGCGTCGGCGAACGACCCCGCGACGTGCGGCGGACCGGCCGCGAAGACCGTCGCGGCGTCGCGCACACCGAGGCCGACGAGGATCTCCTCGACCTCGTCGGCGAGGTGCCCCGGCGCGATCCACAGCCCGTCGGCGACGGTCCCCGCGCCGATCCACGCGAGGTGCCGACGGAGCTGGTGGCGGGCGTCGCGACGTTCCTCCGGCAACGAGTAGGACACGAGGCACCACGGGTCGTCGTCGGCCTGCTGCCGGTAGGTGAAGATGCGGCGGTCGCCGCGCTCGAGCATGCGTGCGGCGTCGGGCGCGAGGCGATAGCCGGCACGGCCACCGACCGCCTCGGGCAGGAGCAGCCCCTTGGCCTTGACGCGGGAGATCGCGCTGCGGGCCCCCACGGGCGCGACGTCGAGCGCGCCGAGCAGCTCGACGAGGTCCGCGACGGCGGCCCACCCACCGAGGTCACGCAGGTACAGCCCGACGACGGTCCGCAGCAGCGACGTCGTGCTCCCCGGCCGCGCGTCGAAGTCGTCGAGGATCACGCGTCCTCCGCGCCCTCGACGCGTCCCGCTCCGGGCCCCGTCACCTCCACGAGCGCGTCCCGGACCGCCTCGACCCCGACGCGCACCTCGTCGAACGACGTCGACAGCGGCGACAGCCCGAGGCGGAGGCCGTTCGGGCGGCGGAAGTCGGGGATGACGCCGCGCTTCCACAGGAGCGGGAGCGTCGCCTCGAACGCGTCGTGGTCGACGGTCACGTGGCTCCCGCGGACCGCCACGTCGCGCGGCGACGCGTACCGCACACCGAGCGGCACGAGCAGCTCGTCGACGAGCCCCGTCGCGTACTCCGTGAGCGCGACGGACTTGGCGCGGACCGCGCCCATGCCCGCCGCGTCGATCAGGTCGAGCACGTCCTGCATCGCGAGCATCCCGACCACCGCCGGCGTTCCCGAGAGGAACCCCCGGATCCCGGCGTGCGGCGCGTAGACCGGTCCCATCTCGAACGGCGCGGCGCTGCCCATCCACCCCTGGATCGGCTGGGTCAGCGACTCCTGGAGGTCGGCGCGCACGTACCCGAACGCGGGCGCGCCCGGGCCGCCGTTCAGGTACTTGTACGTGCAGCCCGCGGCGAGGTCGACGCCCCACGCGTCGAGCTCGACCGGCACCGCGCCCACGGAGTGGCACAGGTCCCACAGGACGAGCGCGCCGGCGTCGTGCGCCCGGCGCGTGATCTCGGCGGCGTCGCTCACGTACCCCGACCGGTACGCGACGTGGCTCAGCACGACGAGCGCCGTCCGCTCGGACAGGACGTCCGCGACCTGCTCGGGCGTGACCCCGGCGTCGTGCTCGGGCGTGATCCACCGCAGCGTCGCGCCGTGCTCGCGCGCGACGCCCTCGAGCACGTAGCGGTCGGTGGGGAAGTTGCCCGAGTCGAGCACGATCTCGTCGCGGCCGCCGACCTGCGGGGACGAGAGCGCCGCGCGGACGAGCTTGTACAGGACGACGGTCGTCGAGTCGCCGACGAACGTCTGGCCGGGTGCCGCACCGAGCGTCACCGCGCCGATCCGGTCGCCCAGCGTGAGCGGCAGCTCGTACCACTCCTCGTCCCAGCCGCGGATGAGCCGCGCACCCCACCGCTCGGTCGCGAAGCGCGCGAGCCGCTCGGCGCTCGCCGTGGTGGGACGGCCGAGCGAGTTGCCGTCGAGGTAGGCGGTCACCTCGTCGGAGTCGACGAACGCGTCCCGGAACCGCGCGAGCGGGTCGGCGGCGTCGAGCGCGGCGGACCGGGCCGCACGGTCGGCAGAGCGCGTGTCGGTCGCTCGGGTCTGCGTCATGGCATGTCCTCTCGGAGGTCGGTGGCGCGGTGGCCGTCCGTTCGCTGGTCGGGTGCGCCGTAGCCGGGCGCGTCGTGGTCGGGTACGCGCTCGCCCGTACCGGGCTGACGCTCGACGACGACGGCGCGCGCGAGCCACGCGGCGAGCTCGTCCGGGTCGTCGGGCCGGTCGGGCGGGTCACCGGGGATCCACGTCGCGAGAGACGTCTGCGCGCCCGGTCGCGGGGCGTCGGCAGTCGAGGCGCCGGCAGTCGGGCGATCGGCGGTGAGCGCCGCGAGGATCGCGTCGGGCCCGAGACCGGCCGCCCCGAGCGCCCGCAGCTCGCGCGGGTTCACGCCGAGCGGCAACGCCCCGTTGCCCAGGTCGGTCCCGTACACGACCGTCCCGCCGAGCGCCACGAAGCGCCGCACGTTGTCGATCGCGACGTCCTGCGGCACCGTCGAACTCCCCCACCCGTGGACATCCAACGTGCTCACCCAACCCACCCCCGCCCCGCCGAACACGACATGAGGGTCGTTATCCGCCCCTTTCCGACCTTCATGTCGTGTTCGGCGGCGCGTGGTGTCGTGGTCGGCAGCGCGGGTCGGGCGGGCCGACGGGGCGCGGGTCGGGCGGGCCATGGCTCTCAGCAGGTCGTCGGGGAGGCGCTCGGAGAACGGGGCGTGCGCGAGGCGGTCGACGCCCGCCTCGAACGCGCGGGCGGCCGTGCCTTTCCCCTCGACGTGCGCGACGACGTCCCGGCCCCGCGCGTGGGCGTGGCCGACGAGCGCGGCGAGCGTGACGTCGTCGGGCACCGGGCCGGCCTCGGAGTGCAGGGCGACCTTGACGAACGACGCGCCCGCGGCGACCTGGCGGTCGACGGCGGCGACGGCCTCGTCGGGCGTCGCGACCTCCTCGACCGAACCCGGGGGTGCCCACGACCGGTCCGACGGGTAGCCGCCCGGGGCGGTGAGGAACGCGCCCGCGAACGCGACCCGCGGGAAGCCGGGTGTGCCGGGCCAGATGCGCGCGACGTCGGGCACCCACCCGAGGTCGTGGACGACGGCGATCCCGCCGCGCCGCACCGCCACGGGGTCGACGAGGCCGAGGTGCACGTGCGCGTCGACGAACGGCGGGAGCCAGGTCCCGCCGTCGACCACCCCGGCGGAGCGCGGGAGGCTCACGACCGCCCGATCTCCGTGCGGACCGCGAACAGCTCGGGGAAGAACGTGAGGTCGAGGGCCTTCTGGAGGAACCCGACGCCGCTCGACCCGCCCGTCCCGCGCTTGGTCCCGATGATGCGCAGGACGGTCTTCATGTGCCGGAACCTCCAGAGCTGGAAGTTGTCCTCGAGGTCGACGAGCTCCTCGCACGTCTCGTACGCGGACCAGTGCGCCTGCGGGTCGTCGTAGACGCGGCGGAAGACCTCGACGAGGTCGTCGTCGAGCGTGTGCGCGACGGTGAGGTCGCGGTCGAGCACACGCTGCGGGACGTCGTGCCCGTGGCGCGCGAGGTAGCGCAGGAACTCGTCGTAGACGCTCGGCTCCGCCAGCAGCCGGGCGAGCTCGGCACGGGCGTCGGGCTCCGCGTCGAACACCGCGAGCATGCGCGCGTTCTTGTTGCCGAGCAGGAACTCGACCGCGCGGTACTGCCACGACTGGAAGCCCGACGCGTGGCCGAGGAACCCGCGGAACTGCGCGTACTCGCTGGGCGTGAGCGTCGCGAGGACCGACCACTGCTCCGTGAGCGTGCGCTGCACGTGCTTGACGCGCGCGATGCGCTTGAGCGCGGCGCCGAGCTCGTCGGCCGCGAGCAGGTCGCGCGCGGAGAGCAGCTCGTGCAGGACGAGCTTGAGCCACAGCTCGGTGGTCTGGTGCTGGACGATGAAGAGCATCTCGTCGTGGTGCTCGGGGTCGCTGACCGGCTGCTGCGCGGCGAGCAGCGTGTCGAGGTGCAGGTACGACCCGTAGGTCATCTGCTCGCGCAGGTCCGTGACGATGTCGGACTCGAGCGGGCGCTCGTTGGGCACGTGCTGCGGTGCGTCGGCCATGCCGCGAGCGTATGTCACTGATGTGACGCACGCCAGATTCATGACACACCTGTGTCGCAATGATCAAATCATTGCGACATCGCGGTAGGCTGTGTCGCAATGATTGAGTCATTGCGACATCGGAGATGAACGACATGGTCTCGCCGATCTACCGCACGCCCGAGACCGACCTCGACGACCTCGGCGTGATCGCCGACATCCGCACGCTGCGAGAGGATCTCGCTGCCGTGCTGCGCGTTCCCCGACGGTGGTCGAACGGGATGCGCCGCACGACCCAGGCGCGCGCGATCCAGGGGTCGAACACGATCGAGGGTTACACGGTCTCCGACCAGGACGCCGTCGCCGCCGTCGACGACGAGCCACCTCTCACGACGGATCAGCAGACCTGGGCGGAGATCATGGGCTACCGCCGGATGATGACGTTCATCCTGCGCATGACCCCCGACCCGGGGTTCACGCTCACGCCCCAGACCCTCCGTTCCCTGCACTTCATATTGCTGGAGCACGACCTCGGAGCAGATCCGGGCCGCTTCCGACCCGGATCCGTGTACGTCCGGGACGAGTCTGCGGACCGTACCGTCTACGAGGGCCCTCCCGCTGCGGACGTGCCCGACCTCGTGGAGTCGCTCATCACGACGATCCGGCACGACGGCGCCGACGCGATGGTCGACGCGGCGATGGCGCACCTCAACCTCGTGATGATCCACCCCTTCCGCGACGGCAACGGGCGCATGGCACGTGCGCTCCAGACCCTGGTGCTGGGTCAGGACCTCGTGCTCGAACCCACCTTCTCGAGCATCGAGGAGTGGTTGGGAAGCAACACGGACGACTACTACCGCGTGCTGGCCGTCACGGGCGAGGGCGCTTGGCGCCCGCAGAACGACGCGACCCTCTGGATCAAGTTCACCCTCCGTGCCCACCACATGCAGGCACAGACGCTCCAGCGCCGCTTCACGGAGGCGGAGACGACGTGGGCCGCGCTGGACGCGATCGTCGCCGAGCACGGCGTCCCCGAGCGGACCGCCGACGCGCTGTTCGACGCCGCGCTCGGCTACCGCATCACGCGCCCGTCGTACGCCAAGCACGTCGGGATCGAGGACCAGACCGCCACGCGTGATCTCCGCCGCCTCGTCGGGGCCGGGCTGCTCGACGCGGTCGGCAACACCAGGGGGCGCTTCTACGTCGCGAGCGGCGTCCTGCGCTCACTGCGCGACGACGTGCGCGCAGGGCGGGAGTCGCTCGTCGACCCGTATCCGTGGATGCCGTCGGACCTGCGCGCTCGCGCCGGTCGCTAGGAGACCTCTCCGACGACGGCGAGGATCACGGCCAGGCCGTACGCGACGACGCGGTCAGGGCCGGTCGTCGGCCCGCGCCTCCTCCTCGGCGACGGACTCGCCGGTCGGGTCCTCGGCGACGTGGTCGTCGAGGAACGCGCCGCCCAGCGGGCCGTCGCTCAGGCCGACGAGACGCCAGCCCGACGTCGGGTCCCCCTCGACCTCGACGAGACCGGTGTTGGCCAGCGGCATCCAGGCGAGCGCGTCGACGTCGACCCCCTGGACCCGCGCGCACGCCCACGCGCGGATCGCCGCACCGTGCGACACGACGACGGCGGTCTCCCACCCCGTGCGTACGACGTTCGCGAGGGCGTCGTCGTATCGACCGAGGAACTCCGCGCCGTCGGGCCCGCCGGGCATCCGACGTCCCGGCTCGCCCCGCCCCCACGAGAACACCGTCTCCAGGTACCGCATGTGGTCGCCGTGCTCGGCCGACATCTCCAGGTCCCCCGCGTCGACCTCGCGCAGGCCGTCGAGCTCGAGCGGGTCGTAGCCGTGCCGCTCGACGAACGGCGCCGCCGTCAGCCCGGTGCGCACGAGCGTCGAGACCGCGACCCCGTCGACGGCACGGCCCGCGAGCGCCTCCGGGATCGCGGCCGCCTGCCGCGCACCGAGCGCCGTGAGGCCGGGGCCGGGCAGCGCGGTGTCGAGGAGGCCGGCGACGTTGGACGGGGTCTGTCCGTGGCGGACGAGCAGCAGGCGCATGGTTCTCCG
>CAZFUQ010000110.1:5523-11823 GCA_964521905.1 uncultured Cellulosimicrobium sp. | reverse complement strand
GATAGCGACCCTCAAGTCGTGCTCGGCGGGCGAAGGAGACGAAGTCGGTCTGGTCTCCCGAGTCCTGCGCACCCTGGCATGACAGGGTGACGCAAGGCGGGGAGAGACGAGGGTGTGCCCGACGCGTCACGCCGCGTGCTCGACACGGACGCGGGTCCGGCGGGCTCAGTCGAGCGCCCGACGCATGACGACGCGCGGCACGCCGCCGCTGACGCCGGTCGTCGGGGCGGCCCGCGTGAACCCGGCGCGCTCGAACAGCGCGACGGTCCCGACGTACCCGGAGATGACGTCGACGCGCTCACCGCCCGCATCGACGGGGTACCCCTCGACGGCGGGCGCACCGTGCGTGGCGGCATGCTCGACGGCGCCCGCGAGCAGCTCGTGCATCAGCCCGCGGCGCCGGTACCCGGCCCGCACGACGAAGCAGACCGCGCTCCAGGCGTCGAGGTCGTCGACGAACGGGATGGTCCGGGCGTTCATGAGCCGGCGGTACGTGCTGCGCGGCGCGACCGAGCACCAGCCGGCGACGTCGCCGTCGACGTAGGCGAGCACGCCGGGTCCGGGGTCGGCGTCGCACAGGTCGGCCATGAACGCCGGGCGGTCCTCGGCGGCGATCCGGCTGTCGCGGTAGGACATGCACCAGCACCCGCGCACGCCTTCCCTGCGCGGGCCCACCACGGTGGCGAAGTCGTCATAGCGCCCGACGGCGGAGCGCACCTCCACGTCCATCCCGCCACGCTAGGCGCGCCCACCCACGCGGACGAGCGCCGCCGTCGGGCAGGGCCGCCGCCCGCTGACCGCGCCCTACCGGTCGACCGCCGTGGTTCCCGCGCCGAACACGACAACACCCGCCGTCGAGCACGACCTGAAGGACGCCATCCGGCCCATGACGACCTCAATGTCGTGTTCGGCGGGCGGGGGCGAGGGGGCTTGCTTGGCGCGAGAATGGGTCGATGTTCGGCCGACCCCGCACCCGTCTCGATCTCGTCCCGCGTCGCGTCCGCGTGCACGCCGTCCTCGAGACGTCCGTCGCGCTGCGGCGCATCACCTTCCGCGATGTCCGCCCCGTCGTGCCCGACGGCGTCGGCCCGGGGGCGTCGGCCGGGCGGGGTCTGGACGCGGCGTCGCTCGCGGACCTGCGCGCCCTGGGGCCGGACGACCACGTGAAGGTCTTCCTCCCCGACCCGGCGACCGGGGTCCTGCACGCCCCGACGCTCGCGGCCGACGGTGGTCTGCAGCGCGCGGCCGACGGGGTCTCGATCTCGCGCGAGATGACCGTCCGTGCGACGCGGGTCGTCGACGGTGCCGCGGAGGTCGACGTCGACTGGGTCCTGCACGGCGACGACGTCGCGGGCGCCCCGGCGGGGGAGCCCGGCGGCCCGGCGTCGGCCTGGGCGGCGCACGCGGCGCCCGGCGACGAGGTCGTGCTCGCAGGACCCCTGACGAGCCGCGGCGTGCCGGACGGGATCGGGCGCCTCACGCTCGTCGGGGACGAGACCGGGCTGCCGGCGCTCGCTCGGTGGGTGGACGCCGTCGGGCCGGACGTGCCGGTGACGGCCATCGTGGAGGTCGGCGACGACGTGGACGAGGCGTTCGTCGAGACCGAGCTCGGTCGCGCGACGCTCGAGATCCTCTACCGGACCGACGGGCCCGGGCAGCTCGCCGAGGCCGTGCGCGCGCTCGGCCCGCTCGACGCCGACGAGCACGTGTTCGGCGCGGGCGAGGCGACCGACCTCGCCGTCGTGCGCCGCGACCTCCGGCGGAGCGGCGCGAGCCCGGACCGTCTCGCGCTGCACGGCTACTGGCGGCGCGGCGTCGTGAACCTCGACCCCGACGCCCCGCTCGACCCGACGGACCCGGACTGACGAACCAGCCTCCCGCCGCCGAACCCGGGGTCGTGCACCGATCGGACCGCTGAGGCGTGCACGACCCGGGGTTCGGCGACCTGGCGTGACTTCCCGGCCCGGTCGGGACGGGTGTCCCGTGACGCCCGGGACGTCGCCGGTCGACCGTGGAGGACGTACCACCGTCCGTCCCGGTCCCGGAGGCCGTCATGCGCAAGGTGTACGTCACCCTGACCGTGCTGCTGCTCGTCGCGGTCGTCGTCCAGTTCTACTTCGCGGCGTTCGGCGTGTTCACCGCGCCGGCCACCGACGACGCGTTCGTCCTGCACCAGACCAACGGGCGGATCGCGATCCCGCTGCTCACGATCCTCGCGACGGTCGCCGCGGCGCTGGCGCGCGCCGGCAGCCGGACCGTCTGGCTCACGCTGCTCCCGCTGGGGCTGATCGTGGTGCAGATCCTGCTGTTCCTCCTCGCCGGGGCGACGGGCTCGTCGCCCGAGCGCACGACCACCGCGGGGCGCGTCATCCTCGGCCTGCACGCGGTCAACGGCCTCGCGGTCCTGTGGGTCTGCGTGGTGCTCGTGCGTCGTGCCCTGCGCCTCGCGCGGACGGGCAGCGTGCGCGCCGCCGTGCCCGAGTCCCAGCCGCTCTCGCCCGCGCGCTGATCGGCCTCGTCGGTGGGAGCGACCGTGCACCCGACCATCGCCCTCCTCGGTCTCGACCTCGCGCTGACGGTCGTCGGGACGGCGCTGTGGGTCGTCGCGGTCGTCCTCGCGCGCGGGTCCGGCGACCCCGCGGGCGCGGCCCGGCGTGGCGACCTTCTCGCGGCGAGCGCCGCCGTCGCGGCGACGGTCGCGCTGGTCGGGCGGGCGGTGTGCCTCGTCGCGGCGGGGGACGCGGGGTGGTGGTTCGTCGGCGACCGCGTGGCGCTCGGCCTCCCGCTCGCCGTGGCCGGCGCGCTGGCCGCGCTCGTCGGTGCGCTCCCCGCGCTCGTCCGCGGCGCGCGGGGGCTCCCCGTCGACGCCCGACGCCGCGGGGTCGCCACCGCGTCCCTCCTCACCGCGGTCGTCGGCTCGGTGGGCGCGCTCGCGGCGACGACGCTCGTCGGCTACCCCGTCGCGCCGCTGGCCGCGGGCTGGCTCGTCGCGCTCGCCGCGGGTGCGACCGGGATCGGCTGGGCGGTCCTCGTCGCGCGCCCGCCGCGACGCGTCCAGGTGTCGGCAGGGGTCGCGTACGCGCTCGCACTCGTCCTCGCGGGCGGCTGGGCCTGGGCCGACGACGCCGCGGCCCGCGTCGGTCCGGTCGCCCTCCATGCGGGCACGGGCGGGCACGCCGCTCCCGCCCCGGGACCGTGGGCGGGAGACACGGCGGGCGAGCCGAGCCCGCGACCCGGGCCGGCACCGGCGGACGGCCCTGCGGTCGGGTCCGGTGCGCCGCCGGCCACGAGCGTGACGACGCTGCGCACGCCACCCGACGCCGTGCCGGGCGGGACGCCGGTCCGCCGGTACGCGCTCACCGCGCGGGCCCAGCAGGTCACGCTCCCCTCCGGCACGACCGTCGACGCGTTGACCTTCGGGACGACCTTCGGGACGACCTCCGGGACGGCCTCCGGGTCCCTGCCCGGGCCGGAGCTCACGGCGACGCAGGGCGACCTCGTCGAGGTGACGCTGCGCAACGACGACCTCGCCGCCGGCGTCACGCTGCACTGGCACGGGTACGACGTCCCCAACGGCGAGGACGGCGTCGCGGGCGTCACGCAGGACGCCGTCGGGCCGGGCGAGGAGTTCGTCTACCGGTTCGTCGCCGACCAGGCCGGCACGTACTGGTACCACACGCACCAGTCGTCGGCGCGGGGCGTGCAGCGCGGGCTGTACGGGACGCTCGTCGTGCACCCGGCCCACGAGCGGCCCGCGGACGTGGACCTGACGCTGGCCGTCCACACCCTCGACGGCACGACCCTCCTCGGCGGCTCCGACGTCCCCGTGGCGCACGGCGTCGCGGCAGGCTCGAGCGTCCGGCTGCGGCTCGTCAACACGGACCAGGTCCCGCGGCGCTTCTCCGTGTCGGGTGCGCAGCTCCGGGTGCTGGCCGTCGACGGCGAGGACCTGCACGGCCCGCAGGACCTGGGGGGCCCGTCGTCGAGCGCGGTGCTGCGCGTGCCCGCGGGAGGTCGCTACGACGTCGGGCTGACGATGCCGGGCACGGGGGACACGAGCGACGTCCCCGACGCCGTGGTGCGGCTCGCCGTCGAGGGCTCGCCCCGCGCGGGTCTCGTCCTCGGGGCGCCGGGCACGGCAGCGCCCGCGGAGGTGCCGTTCGACGACGGTCCGGAGGTCGACCTGCTCGACTACGGGACGCCCGACCGCGCCGACCCGGGCCGCGCGGGCGACAGGCTGCGGGCCGCCGACGCAGGCACCCGGCCCGACGCGGAGGCCGTGATCGTGCTCGACCGCCTGGTGCGCCCCGTGCACGGCGTCCCGACCTACGCGTGGACGGTGAACGGGCGCGTGTGGCCGCACGTCCCCCCGATCGACGTGCACGAGGGCGACCTGGTCCGCCTCGTCGTGGTCAACCGCAGCACCGAGACGCACCCCGTGCACCCGCACGGGCACGACGTCGAGGTCGTCTCGCGCGACGGCGTCGCGCCGCGGGGGAGCCCGCTGCACCTCGACACGTTCGACGTGCGCCCCGGCGAGGTGTGGGAGGTGCTGCTGCGCGCCGACAACCCCGGCCTGTGGATGTCCCACTGCCACAACCTCGACCACGCGGCGCTCGGCATGGTCCTGCACCTCGCGTACGCCGGGGTCACGACCCCCTACGAGCTGGGCGGCCACGGGTCCGCGCGCCCGAACGACCCCGAGTGAACGACCCGCCCGGCCGACCACCTCAGGAGAGTGATCCCCGTGACCGCGACCGACCCGCCCGCCGTCGTGCCCTCCCGTGCGGGAGCGGCGGGCCCGCAGGTCCCGTCCACCCCGGCCCCGGCCCCGGCCCCGGCCCCGGGCGCGGCGCTCGCCGGTGCCCGCGTCCCGGCCCTCAGCCGGACCACGCGCGCGCTCGCCGTGGTCAGCGGCGTGGCCGGACTTCTCGCCGGGGTCGCGCTCGTCGGGTTCTTCGCGCTCTCCGACCCGTGGCGCACCGGCGGCTACGGCCCCTGGGCCTGGCTCGGCCCCGCCGACGACGTGCTCGGCGCGGTCTTCGCGCTCGCCCTCGTGCCCGCGACGCTCGAGCTCGCGCGGGCGTTCGGGCGCGACCGGCTCGCGCGGTGGTGGAGCGTCGCGACGGCGCTCGGCCTGCTGGCGCTCGCCGGGGCGTCGTACCTGCTGCTGACCGGGCGCGTCGGGCTCGACGCCCAGTTCGCCGCGTCCGGCGTCGCGATGCCGGTCCTCGTCGGGTGGATCCTCCTCGTGAGCCGGCGCGGCGAGCGCCAGGGGCTCGTCGGCTGGGCGACGGCGCGGCTCGGGACGACGAGCGTCGCCCTCGTCGGGATCGGCGTGGTCCTCGCGCTGCCGGCGCTCGTGCTCCTCCCGCTCGGCTCGCCCGGCCAGGTCGTGCTGCTCGTGCCGGGCGTCGTCGCGTGGGTCGCCCTCTCGACGTGGCCCGCGGTGCTCGGGACCGCCTCGTCGCGCGCCGCCCCGCCGCGCGTCCGGCGCGTCGTGGACGCCGTGGTCCGCCGGGGGTACCGGCTCAGCGGCGGCCGGCTCCCCGGGCGCGTGCACGGCGCGCCGGTCCTGCTGCTCACGACGACCGGTCGGCGCAGCGGCGACCCCCGCACCGTCCCGCTCGCCCACGTGCGCGACGGCGCGGCGTTCCTCGTCGTGGCGGCCGGCGGCCCGGCGGGGCCGCCCGCGTGGTACCTCGACGTCGTCGCCGACCCGGACGTGCGCGTCGAGGTGGGACTGGACGTGCTCGTCGCCCGCGCCACCGCGCTCACGGGCACGGACGCGGGCCGCGCGCTCGACCTCCTCGCGTCCGCGGCGCCACGTCTCGAGCGGTCCTCGCGCACGACGCCGTCCGGTGCCCCGCTCGTGCGGCTCGAGCCGGTGTGAGGGCCGGGCGCGCGACGGCCGGCCCGCCCCGTGGTGACGTCCGGGCGCCGCGCGGCCACCATGGACCCATGGGCACGCCCGAGCCCGGGCCCGGTCCCGTCACCCACCCGAGTGGTGCTGCGCCGGCGGGTGCGCCCGCGCGCCCCTGGGCCGCGGTCGTCGCCGTCGTGCTGTCGCTCGTGGCGCTCGCGGTCGCGGCGGCGTTCACCGCGTGGCGCACGACGGCGCCCGACGACTGCGCGACCCTCACCTCGTCGTCCCGCGACTGGCCCGTGGACGCCGTCGTGCCGCGCGTCGTCGAGCCGTGCCCGCTCGACCCGGGCGACCGGGTCGTCGCGGTGACCACCGCCAGGGCGAGCACCGGCTCAGGGGCGACGACGGGCTCCGGCGCGACGACGGACGACCCG
>CAZFUQ010000110.1:0-5423 GCA_964521905.1 uncultured Cellulosimicrobium sp. | reverse complement strand
CGTCCGGTACACGGTCGTGCGCGGTGGTGCGCTGACCGAGGTCGAGGTGCCCGCCGAGGTGCCGGGCGCGCGGGCGGACTTCGCCGCACGGCTCCTGCCCGCGTGGTCCACGCTCCTGTTCGTCGCCGCCCTGCTCGCCGTCGCGGTCTACGCGTTCGCCCGGCGACCGCGCGCGCCGAGCACCGCCGCGCTGCTCCTGCTCGGTTCGGGCCTCGCGTCGAGCACGCTCGTCCACGTCCTCGAGCTGCCCGTGCGCGGTGCCTTCGAGAACGTGCCGCGCGCGCTCTTCCTCGGGGGCGTCGTCGGGTGCTACCTGGTCGGGTGGGGCGGCGTCGCCGCGCTCGTGCTGCTCTTCCCGTGGCCGGTGCGCCTCGCGCGGTACGCGGGGCTCGTCGCCGCGGGACCGGTCGTCGCGACGGGCGTCGCCGGAATCGTCACGGCGCTCGTCGCGTCCGGGGCGCTCGCCGGGCGCCCGACGGCGACCGGGCCGCCGGGCGACGAGGTCCCCGTCGGGTGGTGGGGCTCGGTCGCGCACGTCCTGCTGCTCGCGCAGGAGTACCTCGCGGTGGCCGTGCTGGTCGGGGTCGTGGTGGTCGTCGTCGTGCGCGTGCGGGCCGGGGCACCGACCGAGGAGACCGCGCAGCAGCTCCGCTGGGTCGGAGGGACCGCGGTCGCGTCGGCCGCGCTCGCGTGCGGGGTGTGGTTCGTGCCGCAGCTCCTCGTCGGGGCGCCCCTCCTGCCGATCGGCTGGGTGGGCCTGCCGGGACTGCTGGTCGTCGCGGGACTGCTCGTCGCGCTCCTGCGGCACGGGCTGTTCGGTCACGACGTCGTCCTCGTGCGCACGATCGTGGCCGCGCTCCTCACGCTCGGGATCGTCACGGTGTACGCCGGCGTCGTCGCGCTGCTCGGGTCGCGGGCGTCGGCGACCGTGCCCACGGGGGTCGCGCTCGTGGCGGCCGCGGCGGTCGCGCTCGCGCTCGACCCGATGCGGGTCGGCCTCACGCGGGCCGTGCGCCGCGCCCTGTTCGGCGAGCGCGACGACCCCTACCGCGTGCTCAGCCGCCTCGGCGAGCGGATCGCCGACGCCACCCGTCGCGACGTCCTCCCGCTCGTCGCGGAGGAGGTGGCGCGGGCGCTGCGCGCACCGTGGGTCGTCGTCGAGGCCGACGGCCGGGAACCGGTCGTCGCGGGACCGGCGGTCGGTCGGCCCGGCGGCGTTCCCCCCGTGGTCGGGCGTGCGAGCGCCGGAGCCGCCGCGGTCGGCCACGCGAGCGCCGGACCCGGCGTGGACGGACCCGCCGTCGCGGAGTCGATCCCGCTCGTGCTCCACGGCGAGCGCCTCGGCACGCTGCACGTCGCCCGCCGCTCGCCCGGAGAGCCGTACGGCGCCGCCGAGCGGCGCCTGCTCGCCGACCTCGCCGGCCGGGTCGCCGCCGCGGTGCGCGAGGAGCAGCTCGACGCGGACGTGCGCGCGTCGCGCGAACGGCTCGTGCTCGCCCGCGAGGAGGAACGACGCGCCCTGCGCCGCGCGCTCCACGACGACGTGACCCCCGCCGTCGCCGGCATCGCCCTGCGCGCGGCGACGGCACGGGCGCTCGTCGAGCGGGCCGCCCGTGCCGACGGTGCCGACGGTGCCGGCCCGGCGGACGCCGAGGTCGCCGACGCCGTCGCGACGCTCGACGCCATCAGCGACGACGCGACGCGCACCGCCGCCGAGATCCGCGCGCTCTCGTACCGGCTGCGCCCGCCCGCGCTCGACGAGCGCGGGCTCGTCGTCGCCCTGCGCGAGCACGCGGACGCGCTGCCGGTCGACGTCGACGTGCGCAGCGACGTCGACGGTCTGGTGCTGCCCGCCGCGACCGAGGTCGCTGCCTACCGCATCGCCGTCGAGGCGCTCGCGAACGTCGTCGCGCACGCCGGGGCGACGCGCTGCGGGCTGCGGATCGAGGCGCTGCCCGGCGCGCTGCGGATCGTCGTGGAGGACGACGGCGCGGGGATCGGGAACGCGCGGTGGGGCGTCGGCCTCGCGGCGATGCGCGAGCGCGCGGCCGAGCTCGGTGGTTCGCTGGAGGTCGGGTCGAGCGGCGGCGCCGACGGCCGCGCACCGAGGGGGACGCGCGTGGTCGCCGAGCTGCCGGCGGAGGGGAACGAGGGGGAGAGGGACCGATGAGCGATCCCGTCCGGGTGCTCGTCGCCGACGACCACCCGCTGTACCGCGACGGCCTCGCGGGGCTGCTCGACGCGACCGACGACCTCGCCGTCGTCGGGCAGGCCGAGGACGGTGCCCGCGCGGTCGCGCTCGCGGAGGAGCTCACGCCCGACGTCGTCGTGCTCGATCTCAAGATGCCCGTCCTCGACGGCATCGAGGCCGCCCGCCGGATCGTCGCCGCGGCCCCGCACACCGCCGTGCTGATGCTCACGATGTTCGACGACGACGCGCTCGTCTTCCGCGCGATCCGCGCCGGGGCGCGCGGCTACGTCCTCAAGGGCGCCGACCCGGTCGCCGTGCTCGCCGCCGTGCGCGCCGTCGCACGCGGCGAGGCGGTGTTCGGCGCCGACCTCGCGGGGCGGCTCACCGACTGGTTCGCCACCGCTCCGGCCGACCTCGGGCCGTTCGTCCAGCTCACGTCGCGCGAGCACGAGGTGCTGGACCTCCTCGCGCGCGGCCTCGCGAACCCCGCCATCGCCGAGCGGCTCGGGATCAGCGCGAAGACCGTGCGCAACGTCGTGTCCAACGTGCTCGTCAAGCTGCAGGTCGTGGACCGGGCCGCGGCGATCGCCCGCGCGCGCGACGCGGGCCTGGGCTCGTCCTGACGCGGGACCTCTCTCACCCCCTCGGGTCAGACGTCGCGCAGGACGTCCACCGCGAGACCGCGGCTCGCGCTCGCGAGCCGCGTGTCGTTCGTCCACAGCTCGTCGCAGCCGTGGACCTGGGCCGCCGCGAGATGCAGCGCGTCGGGCGTGCGCAGGGCGCTGGCGGCGCGCAGTCTCGTGGCGCGTTCGAAGACCTGCGTGTTCAGGGGGAGATCGACGAACAGGTCGAGCGCCGCACGGTACCGGTCCTCGAGCTCGACGTCCCCGCGGCGCAGAGGCCCGACGAGGCACTCCAACCGGACGAGCGGGCTGATCCCGAACTCCTCGGTGCCGCGCCGGGCCAGGAGCTCGCGCACGTGCGGGCCCCGCTCGGCGTCCTCGACGGCGTAGATCACGACGCACGCGTCGAGGTAGATCACTCCCATCCCTCGCGCTCGGAGTCGATGTCCGCATCGATCTCTGCCGGCGACCGGCTCGATCGTGCCGCCGGCGGATGGCCGTCGAGCCATTCGACGATCGCTGATCCGGTCCCGTGCGAGAGGTCCGCACGGACGGGCACCAGCCGGACGAGCGGCACGCCGCGTCGTGCGATGACGACGTCCTCGCCGGCCGCAGCCCGGGCGACGAGCTGGGACAGGTTGTTCTTGGCCTCGAGCACGTTGACCTGCACGGGAACCTCCAGGAGAGCGGCCTCTTCTGGCCAGGCTACCTGGCCAGGACGTGCGGTGGAAGAGACTCGGCGCGACGCAGCGCCGGTGTCACGCCCGCGTCGCGGGGCCGGTGCGTCTGCCCGCGGCGAAACGGGCTGCGGGAGGGCCGGCGACGGTCCAGGCTGGGCGGATGACACGCCTCCTGGTCCTCGGCGGTTCCGACTTCGTGGGGCGCGCCGTCGTCGACGACGCGCTCGTGCGCGGCTGGGACGTCACCGTCCTCAACCGCGGCAGCACCCCCGCGCCCGACGGCGTCAGACAGCTCCTCGGCGACCGCACCCGGGCGGACGGCCTGGACGCGCTGCGCACGGGTGACGTCGCGGACGAACGGTGGGACGTCGTCGTCGACACGTGGTCGTGGAGCCCTGCCGCCGTGCGGGACGCGGCCCGGCTCGTCGCGGGACCGTCGGGAGAGCCGGCCGACAGCCTGCTCGCGGACGGTGGCCGCTACGTGTACGTGTCGTCGCGCTCGGTCTACACGTTCCCGCACGCGCGCGGCGCCGACGAGTCCGCGCCCCTCGTCGACGGCGACCCCGACGAGACCGGCCACGACGACTACGCACGGGCCAAGCGCGGCGCCGAGATCGCGGTCGTCGACGCGCTCGGCGACCGCGCGCTCCTCCTGCGCGCCGGGCTGATCCTCGGGCCGCGCGAGAACGTCGGGCGGTTGCCGTGGTGGCTGCGGCGCGTCGCGCGCGGCGGTCCGGTGCTCGCGCCCGGCCCGGCCGAGCTGCCGCTGCAGTACGTCGACGCGCGCGACCTCGCGGCGTTCGCGCTCGACGTCGCGCGCGGCTCGGCGGTCGAGGGCGCGTCCGGGCCGGTGGACGTCGTGAGCGCTCCGGGGCACGCGACGATGCGCGAGCTGCTCGCCGCGTTCGTCGCGGTGACCGCCGACGACGCGGCGACCGCCGGGTACCCGCCCGCCGAGCTCGTCTGGCTGGAGCCGGAGGCCGTGCTCGCGGCGGGGATCGAGCCCTGGTCGCAGCTGCCGGTCTGGCTCCCGCCGGGCGAGCTGCACGACGCGCTGCACGGCTCCGACACCTCGCGCGCCTACGCGCTCGGCCTGCGCCCGCGCGACGTGCTCGAGACCGTCCACGACACCTGGGCGTGGCTCCGCGAGCTCGACGCCGCGGGCGAGGCGACGCCGCAGCGCGCGGACCGCCCCGCCGTCGGCCTCCCGCCGGACCTCGAGGCCGCCGCGCTCGCCGCGGCAACCCGCTGACTGTCCGACCGGCTGCCGCGCTCGACCCCGCCCGCTGTCGAGCACGACATGAGGGTCGTCATCCGGCCGGTGACGACCCTCATGTCGTGTTCGACGGGGAGCTCAGGTCTCCGCCAGGAGGTTGCGGACGCGGGGGATCACCTCGGTGCCGTAGAGCTCGATGCTGCGCAGCATGCTCGTGTGGGGCAGGGTGCCGGTCGAGTACTTGAGGTCGAAGCGGCCGGCGCCGAGCAGGCGGACCGTGCGGGCGATCTTGCGCGCCACGGTCTCGGGCGAGCCGACGTAGAGCGAGCCGTCGCGCACGTCGTGGGCGAACCGGCCGCGGTGGTAGGCGGGCCATCCGCGCTCGCGACCGATGCGGTTGTTCATCGCCGCGAAGTGCTCGTAGACCTCCTCCTGCGCCTGCTCGTCGGTGTCGGCGACGTGCCCCGGCGAGTGCACCCCGACGGGCAGGGCGGGCTTGCCCAGCTCCTCCACGGTCCGGTGGTAGAGATCGACGTACGGCCGGAACCGCTCCGGCTCGCCGCCGATGATGGCGAGCATGAGGCCCAGGCCGTGCCGCGCGGTCCGCACGACCGACTCGGGAGACCCGCCCACGCCGACCCACGTGCGCAGGCGCCCGCTCTCCGTCTTGGGCCAGACCTCCTGGTCGGCGAGCCCGGCGCGGGTCGTGCCGG
>CAZFUQ010000109.1:0-11871 GCA_964521905.1 uncultured Cellulosimicrobium sp. | reverse complement strand
CACCCTGCCCGACGGCGGGGCCTCCTCCGCGCAGGACGTCGCCTTCACGGCGCTCGCCTGCGGCTGACGGTCACCCCCCCCGGCGAACCCGGGGTTGCGCGTCACCGGGCACCCGGATGGCGCGCAACCCCGGGTTCGGTGCGCCCCGGCGTCGGTGCCGAGGTCCGGTGTCATCCACAGCTCACGTCGACGATCGAGCACAGGCGGTGTGCGTCGTACCCTGCGAGTACGGTCGGCCTGCCACCGACCACCACGGCAGGGAGGAGGACGAGTGGCGACCATCGTCGACGGTGATCTCGGCGTCGAACGGGCCGGCGATCTGCGCAGAGGCGGGATCGTGGCTTGGGACACGGAGACGTCCGGGCTCGACTGGGCGAACGACAGTCTCGGAACCTGTCAGGTGAAGGGTCGATCGTCGGCGATCGACGTGGTCCGGGTGTCGGACGGCGTTCCCCAGGTGCTCAGCGTGCTGCTCGCTGACGAGTCGGTCGTCAAGGTGATGCACCACGCTCCGTTCGACCTGCGTTTCATGCGGCGCGCATGGGGAACACGTGCGGCGAACGTCCGGTGCACCAAGGTCGCGTCGAAGCTCCTGCATCCGACAGCAGCATCCAGTGAGCACAGCCTCAGGGCACTGAGTCGGCGGTACCTCGGCGTCGACCTCGACAAGGGCTCGGTGCGAACGAGCGACTGGTCTTCATCAGCTCTCACCGCCGAGCAGGTTGCGTACGCTGCTGGAGACGTCGAGAACTTGCTGGCGTTGTACGACGTGCTCGTCGAAGAGCTCGAGGTCGTGGGTCGACGGGAGCTCTACGACGAGTGTTGCGCCTTCCTTCCCGCGCAGGTCGAGGCATCTATGCTCGGTCTGGACGACGTGTTCTCGTACTGACTCAGGCCAGCGACTCCCAGCGCGGGCCGATCAAGAACTCGAAGTCGCCGACGCCGTCCGCCGCGAGGTCCACGAGCAGCCGCATGTGCGACGGTGCCTCCGGTCCGTTGACCTGGGCCACGGTGGTTCGCACCGGTGTGATCGCCTCGAGCCGGTGAAGATCGCTGACCAGGAGGTCAGGGACGTAGCCGACCGGCACGCCGTTCACCGGCAGCGTCAGTACGGCATCGCGGTTTCTGGGGTTCTCCGGCTCTGGCACGAGGTGTAGCGGTTCGCCCGCACGGAGCCCGACGAGAGTCTCCTCGACCTGCTCGGGGGTGAATCGGTGCGGAACGCCGTCCAACCACGTGTCACGGGTGCCGATATGACGGTGCCCATGGACGAGGAACGTGCACTCGACGCGGCCCTGCACTACCTGCGGAACAGGGAACAGTTGGAGCGTGTCGCCCTGACGGTGGCCGCGGGACCGGGCGATCTGCTCCCACGGTGTGGCGTCCGTACCGAGACCGAGACCGCGTACGTAGCGCTCGTAGTCGCGACGGCGGGGATCCATGACCCGTTGCGCGAACAACGGGAAGAGGAACTCGGACGAGTACCGCCGCTCTAGCTCGGGGAATCCGACGAGCGGGCGAAACCCGCTGATCTGTCGCACGTTAGCCACGTACTCGAAGGTGTGCAGACCGTTGTCCAGGGTGAGGAAGCCGATCGGTTCGATCCGGCGCTCAACCGGGTGCTGCCATGCCACGACGAGGCGCTGCCGCGCCGACACGACGGGCGCCGAGCGTCTGAGGAGCACCTCAGAGACGGCTGGTGCACTCATGGTTGAGCCTTTCCGCGTTGATCTCCAACAGTCTTGCAGCAAACGTACGCGCTGGCACCGACAACCCCGGGACCCGGCCCACGAGGTCCATCGCTCGGGAGACCGGGAGCTCCTGGATGACGTCGGACCAGTACGCGCGACCTTCGGGGGAGGCCATCAGCAGCGCGGAGACCGCGACGGTCACCAGTGTGGGGATCGTCCCCGGCCCGGAGTTCTGAAGACGGAAGGCGGTCCCTCGCTCCGCGAACTGCCCCATTCGCTTGGACGACGACATCCAGTCGACCCGGTTGGTATCAGAGAGTCCGTACCCGAGGGAGTTCCCGTGGTCGTACGTCGGGCAGAGCAGCCGAGGCCCTTTGCCCAGCTGGGGCTCCAGCACCGCCCAGTTCTGATCATGCCGATCACGATTGGCGATCCAGGCGTCAAGGACGAGGTAGCCGACGAAGATGTCGAACGCTGACAGGCTTTCCGGGAGACGGCTACCCCGAGGGGCAGCGACCTGATCGAGCGCGGCGCGGATGTTCTGGAGGGAGTGCCCCGGTCGCCGCTTTCGTGGGGATCCCTCGGCCAGCTCGGAGATCGGCACGTAGCCGGCCGCCCGTCGGTCGATCAGGAGCAACGTCCCCTCGCGGAGGACAAAGTCGTCGGAGCCGATCCTGAGCGAGACGGATCCCTCTGCTGCCTCGCGCACCACCAGCTCGACGTGGGCGTGTGGCAGCCTCAGGAGGCTCGCGATCTCTGCAGCGATCTTCTCGGCCCAGTCCTGCCCCTGGCGAGTGCCGTTCCGCTTGATCTCGGCTGGTTTGAAGAGCCAGCGATTCCCGAGATGGTCTTCGAGCCAGGCCTTCTCGTCAGTGCCGAGCGGCTCGGCGTCGACAACGCGCCATGATGAGACGTCCGAGCGCAGATACGGGTTCGGCGTCGTCACTGGCCCAGGCTATGGCGGGGAACTCACCGAGGCGCACCTGACACGTCGGGTCGCGGCACCCTGATCAGCGAGACTCGTCGAGAGGCTGGACGACGATCCCGCCGAAGCGCGCCTCCGCTGCCTGGTGCTCGATGCCGCCGATCCACACCCGGCCGGCGAGCACCTCGGGGGACGCAGGCGAGCCGTCGACGTAGCGCGCCGTGAACCCGGTGCCGGTGAGGCTCGTGTTCGACAGCGACACCGGGCGCCCGCGCTCGTCGGCCACGTCCGCCGCGCACCACGCGCACACGTGCCGCGGGTAGCGGGGGTTCTCCCGGACGAGCGTCTCGCACAGCGGGCAGAGCTGCGTGGGGCGCGTGCCGCCGTCGGGTCCGGTGAGCGCGCCGGTCCGGACGAGGCCGCCCTGCGCGGTGCGGCGCGCGAGGGCCGTGAGCACGCGCGCACCGATTCCGGGCCACCCGTGGACGGCGGCGGTCCACTCCGGCGGGACGGCCCGCGCGCCGTGGCGCGCGCCGAGCAGGGCCCCGGCGATCGCGGCGACGGTGTCGGTGTCTCCGCCGATCGCGACCGCCGCCTGCAGCGCGGCGACGAGGTGGTCGCGGCCGGCGGAGCCCGGGCCGTCGGCATCCGACGTCGTCGAGATCGCGTGCCACGCGCCCTGCAGGGCGGTGACGGTGAAGCCGTTCTGCCGCAGGTCGGCCGCCGGGCGCGCGAGCTCGGCGTCGGCGATCCACGCCGACCAGCGGGAGGCGGCGGCGTCGTCGAGCAGGTCGAGCCCCGCGCGCACGTCGAGCCGCTCCTCGGTCACCGCGACGCGCACGGCCTCGGACCACAGCACGCACGACTCGGCCGCGAGCGGGTCCGTGTGCGTGAGCTCCGCGACGGCGCGAGCCGCGCGGGCGGTCGTCGCCCGGTCGTCGAGCGCGACCAGCCCGACGACGCCCGTGCGCATGAGCGCGCCGTTGCCGGCCGTGCGACCGGTCGCCGCGTGCAGCGCCGCGGACGCGTCGCGCAGACGGGCCGCCGCCGGTCCGCGGCGTGCGGACGCGTCGCGCAGGACCGCGGCGGTCTGCGTCCCGACGTCGGACGCGCCCCCGGTGCGCCACGCCTCGAACGCGGCCGCGACGTCGTCGAGCGGGCTCGCGCCGGACGCGTCGGGGACGGGGGACAGCACGTCGTGCGACGCCGTGACGCGCGCGACGCACACCGACATCTGCGTGTCGTCGCTCCACTCGCCCGGCGCGTACGGGCCGAGGCCGCCACCGCGCATCACCGCGACCGCGTCGCGGTGCCCGGGGCCGGGCGGCATCGCGAACTCGTACGGCACGCCCAGCGCGTCCCCCGCGGCCTGCGCGAGCAGCACGCCCGACGCGCGGTCGAGCACGCCGTGGTCGAGGGGGTCGGTGCGGGCGGGGCCGGGCGTCGTCGTCACGCCGCGATCGTGCCACGATGGCGCCATGACGACGACGCCCGACGACCTCGCAGCGCTCACCGAGCTCATCGCCTCCGTCGAGGCGGACGAGCGGGAGCTCGTCCTGACGGCCTTCACGTACGACGACGCGTGGCGACTGGGCTGCCTCCTCGTCGAGCTCGCGGACGAGCGCGACCTGCCCGTCACGATCGACGTCCGCAAGGGTGCGCAGCAGGTGTTCCACGCCGCGCGCGAGGGCACGACGCCCGACAACGACACGTGGGTCGAGCGCAAGGTGCGCGTCGTGCGACGGTTCGGGGCGTCGTCGTACCTCGTGGGCCTGCGCGCCCGCGCGAAGGGCACGACGTTCAACGACCAGCACCAGCTCCCCCTGCAGGAGTATGCGGCGCACGGCGGGGCGTTCCCCGTCCGGGTCGAGGGCGTCGGGATCGTCGGCGTGGTGACGGTGTCCGGGCTCGCCCAGGGCGACGACCACGCCCTGGTGACCGAGGCGATCCGGACGTTTCTCGGCGGCGTCGGTGGCTGAGACCCGCTACTCGCAGGCGACCCCGTCGCCGTCGCGGTCGAGCTTGGACGCGTAGCCGGGCTGGCCCGCGAGCAGAGGAGCGGCACCGGCGGCGCGCACGGCGTCGCAGTTCTGGTAGTACACCGACGTGCTCGATCCGGTGTCGGCGATCCCGGCCGGCGCGCTGCGCTGCTCCTGCTGCGCCTGGCTCGCGGCCGCCGCGGCCGCCGCGGTCGCCTCCGCCTGGGCGACGGCGGCCTCACGGCCCTCCACGTCCGACAGCCGCGCGGCGAGGTCGGCCTCGACGGTGGCGACGGCTCCCTCACGGGCCGTGACGTCCGCCTCCGAGGTCCCCAGCGCGGCGGTCCGCTCGTCGAGCTCGGTCTGCGTCGTCCGCACCGCGGCGAGCTGCTCGTCGAGCTCGGCCTGCTGCTGCTCGAGCGCGGCACGCTCGCCCTCGACGGCGTCCCGCTCGTCCGCCGCGTCGGCGACGAGCGTCCTCGCCTCGTCGAGCGTGCGCCCCGCGTTGCCCTGCCCGATCAGCAGCCCGACGACGAACAGCACCACTCCTGCGCCGGCGAGGAGCACCGCACGACGGCGTCGCCGCGGCGGGCGCGTCGCCACCGGCTCGTCCGCGTCGTCGGTCCAGAGCACCCACCCGTCGGGCGCGGGTGGCCATGCGGGATCCGGTGTCCAGTCGGGCCCGGGCTGCCAGCCCTCGGGTGCGGCGGGCCAGCCGGGCGGAGGGTTGAGTCTCAGGGCCATGCGCTCGTCCTCGTCTCGCGGTCCCCGTGTCTTCGTCGACGGGACCGAGCCCGTGCGGGCATGGTGTGAACGCTAACGGCTGGAGTCGTGCGGCGGGAGGGCCCGGCGGGGTGAAAGAGGGCTCAGTCCCAGACGAGCGGGACGTCCTCGAACGTCGGCCAGCGCGGCGCGACGTTCACGTAGAGCGACTCGAGCGACTCGTCGAGGGGCCGCGGCAGGTAGACCTCGTAGCGGACCGTCCGGCCGACGCTCGTCTTCGCGGAGAGCTCGTCCGTGTCGAGCTCCTGCGCGCCGCTGCCGCGCACGGGCGCGTAGGAGACGAGCGCGTAGGGGTCGACGGCCGACGGGTGCAGCTCACCCCGGCCCGTGAGGTCGTAGACGCTGATGCCGTCCTCGGCACCGTCGACCGGGCCGAGGGGCGTGAGCTGGACGCGCAGCCGCATCAGGGACCCGCGCACCACGATCTGCTCGACCGCGACGCGGACCCGCTCCTCGCGACCCTCGTCGTTCGGGACCGAGACGACCTCCTCGGCGACGGTCTCGGCGTCCTCGACACGCTCGACCCGGGGCCCGTCGCCCGGGACGTGGTCCGCGCGGGCGGGTTCGAGGTCGTGCTCCTGGATCTCGATCCCGGTCTCCCCGGGAGCCGTCCCCGAGTAGCGCAGCTCGACGCGCCGGTTCTGCGCCCGGTCGTCGGCGACGTCGTCGCCGCTCTCGGCGACCTTGAGCTCGGTCTCCCCGCGGCCCTGCACGTCGAGCGTGACGTCGGTCCGGACGGCCGCGACGGCGTCGGCCACGGCCTGGGCGCGCCGCTGCGAGAGGTCGAGGTTGTCCGCGTCCTCGCCGACCGAGTCGGTGTGGCCGACCACGTCCGCCGTGACGGCGTCGGGAAGGTCCTCGGCGATCTCCTGCACGCGCTCGACCGCGGTCGCGGACAGGTCGGCGGAGCCGACGTCGAACAGCACGTCGGTCCCGAGCGTGACGACGACCTCGTCCTCCTCGACCTCGACGTACTCGAGGGAGGTCACCGCGCCCTCGAGCGAGAACGTCGTCGCCTGCCCGGGGTCGAACCGGGTCGTCGCGCGGTCGAGGCTCTCGCGGTTCGGCGCGCCGCCGAGGTCGTCGAGGGTGAGGAGGTCGGTCCCGGGAACGAAGCCGGCCTGCGCCTCGTCGGCGACGGCGACGGGTGCCCCGGCGAGGAGGCCGACGGCGAGCGCCGCGGCGCACGTCCCGGCGACGGCCGGGCGCGTGGTGCGGCGGCTCACTCCTCCGGCTCCCAGGTCACGGGGACGTCCTCGAACGTCGGCCACGCGTCGTGCAGCCGCACGTCGACGGTCTCGGGATCGCCCTCGGGGCGCGGGAACCAGGCCTGGTAGAGCACCGCGTCGCCGTTGACCGTGTCCGCGTGGACGACGTCCGTCGCGAGATCGGTCCCCGAGGAGGACACGACGTCGTACTGCGTGAGCGCACCGATGTCGACGATCCGCGGGTCGTGGTCGTGCCCGAGCATGTCGTAGATCGAGTACGCCTCGGTGGGGTCGTCACCGGCGAAGTGCGGCGTGAACAGGACGCGCAGCTCGACGGTGGACCCCTCCGCCGTGAGCGAGACGAGCCCGACCGTCACCTCGTCCTCTGCCGAGCCGGGCACGGACAGGCGGGTCTCGAGGATCGGTTCGTACTCCTCGGTGCCGACCGCCACCGGCGTCGGGGCGTCCTGCGCCTCGGCGTTGCACGCGCCGAGCGTCAGCGCGAGCGTGACGACGCCGAGCGCGCCGGCGAGGGTACGGCCCCGACGTGGTGGCCGACGGCGCAGTGAGGGCACGGGCATGCGCGGTCGGCTGGGGGTTGCCATGGGACCGAACGCTAACGGACCCTTCCAGGCCGACAAAGGGGGAGAGGTGCCCATATGTCGGGCACACGAACGGGGCCGGCGCCCGAAGGCACCGGCCCCGTCGTCTTCCGGCCACGCAGGGGGGCGGGGCGCGACCGGAGTCTGTGTGGGCCGCGAGGGCCGCCGTGCACGCCGCCGTCAGGCCGCGCGCGTGACCTCGATGCGCTGCGGGGCGCGACCGGCGAACACGCCGGCCACGGTCACGGTGAGCACGCCCGCGTCGTACGACGCGCGGACGGCGTCCGCCTCCGCGGCCTTCGGGAGCGTGACGGTCCGGCGGAACTCGCCGAACCGCACCTCACGGATCCGGCGACCGGCCGGAGCGGCCTGGACCGCCTCCTCCGGGGCCTCCTCGGCGGAGCCCTCGGCCTGGTCGCCCTCGACGGGTGCCTCGGCCGCGGGGACCTCGACGACGCGCTGGTCGAGGCGCTCGCCCCGGACCACGAGCCGACGGCCCTCGAGCTCGACGGTCACGTCGCGCTCCGGGTCGACTCCCGGCAGGTCGAAGCGGGCGACGAGGTCGTCGCCCTCGCGGTAGACGTCGGCCGCCGGCGCGTAGCCGGTCGGGGCGACGGGTGCACCGGACGGCCGGCCCCACAGCTCGCGCACGACGCGCTCGGTGGGCAGCGGGCGGTACGGCGCCACGGTGTAGGTGCTGATCATGGTGGTCCTCCAGGTCTGTCGTGCCACGGTCTGCTCGTGGCGTCCTGACCTGTCCAACCTTGAGCGCGTCCGGCTCAATCCCGCGTTCGCGCACGACGAACGCACGCCCGGAGGACGCCCGGAAGATCAGCCGCGCCGCGTCGCGCGGCGGGACTTGCGCGCGGCGGCGGCGCGGGCCTCCGCTGCGTCGAGCCGGTCGGCGACGGCGTCGAGCGCCGCCCGTGCGGCGGCCTCGGACTCGCGCGCCTCGGCGAGGCGGGCACGCAGGTCCTCGCGCTCGTCGGCGAGCCGGGCGAGCTCGTCCTCGACACGGCCCAGCAGGTCCTCGACCTGCCCGACGGCGTCGCTCGCCTCGCGCGCCCGGGTGTCCGCCTCGTCGTGCTCGGCCTCCAGGCGGTCGACCTCGGCGGCCGACTCCTCGACCTCGCGCTCGGCGGCGGTGGCGGGGTCGTCGTCGGTGGTCGCCTCGTCGGCTCCACCGGTGTCGCCCGTCCCGTCGTCCGACGCCGCCCCGGGGCCGTCGCGCGTGTCGCCGGCGCTGCGTCGCGGTCCGCGGCCCCGCACCGTGCCGGTGCGCTCGCGCAGCCCCACGACGTCCGCGGGCTCGCCGCCCTCGTCGACGATGCCGAAGCCGACGTGCTGGAGCGCCTGCGTGAGCCGGCCGGACCGCACGAGCGCACCGGCGTCGGGGTCCATGACTGCCGCGGTGAGCGTCTCGGCGAGCCGGTCGAGCACCGTCGCGGACACCGCCCGCCCCGCGACCTCGCCCGCGTCGCGCAGCTCGCCGACGACCCGCTCGACCCGCTCGCGCCGCAGCCGGTCGAGCGTCCGGATGCGGGTGCGGTCGCGGTCCTCGGTCGCGTCGCGCAGCTCGTCACCGAGACTCGCGAGCGCGGCCACGTCGTCGGGCCGCTCGCGCGCGACCTGGTTGACGACCCACGCCGCCACGGTCGGCTTCGCCAGGCGCGCGACGCGCTCCGCGCCGACGGCGTCGCCCGCCGCCTCGATCTGCTTCGCCGCCGCCGTGCGGGCCACGACGAACTGTCCGAGCGGGAGCGCGAACAGCCCGTCGACCAGGGCGTCGACGTCGACCGTGCGGTCCGGGCTCATGCCGCCCAGCGTCGCACCCCGTCGCCGGACCTGCTCCCGGACGGGCGGGACGCCCTCTCACCCGCGCTCGGCGTGCCGGGCGCCCGGCCGAGGCGCACCATGGAACCGGAGCGGGGGAGGCGTCGTGATGAGGCGAGCAGTCGGAGGAGTCGTCGGCGGGGTGGTGGTCCTGCTCCTCGCCGCGTGCGCAGGGGAACCGTCCGACCCGGTGACGGTGACGGTCACGGAGGAGGCCGAGGAGGAGTCGCCGAGCGCGGAGCCCGACGAGACGACGGCCGAGGAGACACCCGTCGACGCGTCGGGGACGGGCGCGAGCGTGGACACCGAGCAGACGTTCGAGATGCCCGCGGTGGTCGGGCAGAACCTGCAGGACGCGCAGGACCTGCTCCAGACCCTGGACTCCTACCTCATGGACCAGGTCGACGCCACAGGGCTCGAGCGCTTCGCGATCAACGACTCGAACTGGACTGTCTGCGCTCAGGACCCGGCGCCCGGGACCGTCGTCCCGATCTCCACGGTGGTCACGCTGTCCGCGGTCAAGCTGGACGAGGCGTGCCCTTAGTCACCGCGGGGTCACGAGCGCCCGTGAGTCACGCGACGAGGCCTGCCCTGCCCGCGAGGAGGGCCTCGAACGCCTGCTCCGTGACGATCGGGACGCCGTAGCGGCGGGCGGTGCGGGCCTTCGTGGAGAGCGAGTCGGGGTCGGCTGCGACGACGAGCCTGGTGCGGCGCGTGACGTACGGCCAGGGGGAGAGCCCGGCGGCCCGCACGTCCTTCTCCCACGTCTCGCGCGGTCGCGACATCGAGCCGGTGAGCACGACCTCGTCGTGGTCGGCCAGCGCGAAAGCGGGCCGCGGCGGCACCGTGGCGGCGGCACCGCCGACGAGGCGCTCGGCGACCGCCGCGTCCACGGCCCCGCCGACGTCGTCGGCGTCGAGGCCGAGCTGGCCCGCGATCTCGTGCAGGGCCGGGTCGTCGCGCAGCGAGGACGCCTCGGCGTCGCGCGCGCCCGTGTCGGTCGTGCCGGCCCGCGCGTGGAGCTCGGCCCGGGCGAGGGCGGCGAGGTAGTCGCGGTGCACCCGCTCGACGGCGGAGCGGTCCAGGCCGGCGTCGCGTGCCTCGGCGAGCAGCGCGGTGCGCTCGGCGTGGGAGACGTAGCGGTCGAGCAGCGCGGCGTCGAGCAGACGGAGGTACGCCTCGGCGTCCACCCCGTCCATGCCGTCGGTCCCGCTCGCCGGCCCGGCGCTGCGGTCGAGGCCCGCGAGCCAGTGGCCCTGGGCGCGGCTCGCGCCGCGCAGGACCGGCTCCACCCCGGGGAGCGCGGTGGGGAGGGACCACCGCACGCCGTCGGCGGCGGCGCGCGCGACGTCCCAGCACTCGTCGTCGGCCGCGACGTCGAGGTAGTGCCCGAGCAGCCCCGCGGTGGCGCGCGCGTCCCCGAGGGCCGAGTGGGCGCCGTCGTGCACGACGCCGACCGTCGCGCAGCACGCGGCGAGCGCGCGGGAACCCGTCAGGTACCGGCCCGCGAGCTGCTGCGTGCACAGGCACGCGAGCGGGTCGATCGCCGCGGCGATCCCGGCGCGGCCGATCTCGGCGCGCAGGAACTTGGTGTCGAACGCCGCGTTGTGCGCGACGAGCACCCGGCCTTCGAGGAGGCGCAGCAGCGCCGGGGCGACGCGGTCGAACGTCGGGGCGAGCGCGACGTCGGCCGCCGCGATGCCGTGCACGTGCTGCGGCCCGAGGTCCCGCTCCGGGTTGACGAGGGTGCACCACTCGTCCTCGACCCGGCCTGCGTCGTCGACCAGCACGACCCCCACCTCGGCGACGCGGTCGCCCAGGCGGGGGGAGAACCCGGTGGTCTCGAGGTCGACGACGGCGAATCCGGGCACGGGCACAGTCTGCCCGACTCCGACGGCGCCGCGTTACCGTCGCGTGAACTTCGGTCGCCCGGGCCGCGCAGGGGTTTCGCACCCGGGCACGGAGGCCTACGCTCGCGAGCACACGAGCCTCCGCAGCGTCGCGTCTCGTGTGCGACTCGGCCGTACCCCGACACGACCGGGGTCGGTCGGCGGGGGCCACTGTCGAGGAGGATGCGTGAGACCACGAACGATCGTCCCGTCCGCAGCAGCAGCGGGCCTCGTGCTCGCCGTGCTGAGCGCAGTACCCGTCAGCGCAGTACCCGTCGGTGCCGAGCCACTCGGTGCCGCGGCAGGCGGTCTGCGTGCCGCCGCGGACCCGCCCCCGCTCGAGGACCTCGTCACCGGTGACGCGGTCTTCCAGCGGCTCCAGGACCTCCAGGACATCGCGGACGCCAACGGCGGCAACCGCGCGATGGAGACGCCCGGCTACGAGGCGAGCGCCGTCTACGTCGAGGACGCCCTGCGGGCCGCGGGCTACGAGCCCGAGCGCCAGTACTTCACGTTCGACGACCTGGTCGTCGACGAGCTGTCCCTCACCGCCGCCGGCGTCGAGGTGACGTCGGACCTCTACCCGGCCGAGTTCGCCCCCGACACCCCGGACGACGGCGTCACGGGCCAGATCGTCCAGCCCGGGGACGCGGCGGTGCAGGGCTGCACGGCCGGCACCTGGGACGGGATCGACGTGACGGGGGCGGTCGCGCTGATCAGCCGCGGCACGTGCCCGTTCGCGGACAAGGTGCTGTACGCGTCGCAGGCCGGGGCGTCCGCCGTGATCCTGTACAACAACGCCGACGGGGCGCTCAGCCCGACGCTCGGCGCCGAGAACGACGCGTGGGTCCCGACCGTGGGCATCACGCAGGCCGACGGCCAGGCGATCCTCGCGGCGATCGCGGGCGGCGCCGAGGCGGTCGCGACGTACGACCTGCAGACGCACGTCGACGAGTTCGAG
>CAZFUQ010000108.1:10440-11917 GCA_964521905.1 uncultured Cellulosimicrobium sp. | reverse complement strand
TCCTCGAACGCCGCCACGGCCCAGTCGCCCATGACGTTGTACGCGGCGGTGCCGTCGATCACCATCTGGGTCGCCTCGGGCCAGTCGAGCCCGTCACGGTCGGAGTTCGTGAAGCCCATGAGCGTCTCGAAGTCCTCGAGCGCGGCCGTGACCTCGGAGCTCTCCCAGTCGGTCGAGCCGTCCCACAGCCCGTTGTAGGCGTCGGGGCCGAGGTCCGCGAGGAGCACGGTCTCGAGCAGGTTGACCTGGGTCCAGGTCGTGGCGACGGACAGCGGCGTGACGCCCGCGGCCTGCAGCGTCTCGAGGTCGGCGATCCAGGCGTCGAGGTCCGCGTACTCCGCGGCCGGGTCGATGCCGTTGGCCTCGAGCACCGTCGGGTTGGCCCAGACGACGTTCGCGCGGTGGATGTTCGACGGGATCGAGTAGATCGCGCCGTCCTCCGACTTCAGGCGGTCGACGAGGTCGGCCGGGAAGACGTCGTTGAGTCCGAACTCGTCGTAGAGCGACGAGACGTCCTCGATCTGCGCGGCGTCGATGTAGTCCTGGAGCTCGGCACCGGCGTGCGCCTGGAACGTGTCCGGCGGGTCCTGCGCCTGCAGGCGGGACTGGAGGAGGTCCTTCGCGGCCGAGCCGGCGCCACCGGCGACGGCCCCGTTGATGAACTCCACGTCGGGGTGCTGCTCGTCGAACACGCCGACCAGCGCGTCGAGGCCGGCCTTCTCGGAGCCCGCGGCCCACCAGGTGAAGACCTCGACCTCGTCGCCGCCCCCGGAACCATTGCTGTCACCGGTGCCCTCGTCACCGGAACCGCCACCGCTGCACGCGGCGAGTGCGAGACCCACGAGGGCGGCCGTCGCCACCGTCGCGCTCGTCCTGCGATCGATTCGCATCGTGATTTCCCTACGCCTTCTTCGGTCGTGGGAGACCGGCTGGACGACCCCGTCGCACACCGGCCGGGCGCATCGGTGCGCCCTCTAACCCGCTGCCCATCCAACGACGCGGCCATCTTGATGTCAAGAAGTGAACGCAAGCGACGCCGAATCGTGATCTTCTCGTCAGATCATGGACGCAACCTGGAGGGCTGCTTGAGCGGGGCCCATCCTGACAGCGCTGTCGACGAATGTCGAGGCCCTGCTGTCCCACGTGCCCCCACCTGTGGTTGCGCGGCCCGGCGGTATCCTGACGCTCGTGCGCGCTGACCGGGTGACCCCGGGCTCGCAGACTTCACTGCGTGAGGCCAACCGAGCTCGGATCGTGAGCGCCGTCCAGCAGCGTGGCTCCCTCACGCAGATCGAGCTGGCCGGCGTCACCGGGCTGTCCCCGGCCACGGTCTCCAACATCGTCAAGGAGCTCACCGGCGCGGGCGTGCTGCACACGTCGCCGTCCACCCGCAGCGGTCGCCGCGCCCTCCAGGTGACGCTCGCGCGCAACCTCGGCCTCGTGGCAGGCGTGCACTTCGGCACCCGGTCGATGCGGG
>CAZFUQ010000108.1:0-10430 GCA_964521905.1 uncultured Cellulosimicrobium sp. | reverse complement strand
GCGCCGACGTCGTGCGGGTCGCGCTCGCGGACGCGTCGATGCGCGTGCTGGCGGACCAGCGCATGCCGCTCGCCCCCGACCACCGCGCCGACACGGGCCTGCAGCGCGCCGCCCTGCTCGTCGAGGAGATGGTCGCCTCGGTGGACGCCTCGCCCGACGAGCTGCTCGCGGTGGGCGTCGGGGTGCCCGCCCCCGTCGACGTCCGCACGGGCCGCATCGCGACCGTCGGCATGCTGCGCGGCTGGGACGGCGTCGTCGTGCCGGAGGTCCTCGAGGCCGAGCTCGGCGCCCCCGTGACGGTCGACAACGACGCCAACCTCGGCGCGCTCGCCGAGACGCGGTTCGGCGCGGCCGCGGGTCACGACGCCGTCGCCTACCTGCGCGTCTCGCACGGCGTGGGGGGCGGGCTCGTGCTCGGGGGCCGCGTCGTGCACGGCCGCGCCGGCGTCGCCGGCGAGATCGGGCACGTGACCATCGACGAGAACGGGCCCGTGTGCCGGTGCGGCAACCGTGGCTGCCTCGAGATGTTCGTCGGGGCGGGCGTCCTGCTCGCCATGCTCTCCGAGAGCCGGGGTCACCTCACCCTGCGCGACGTCATCGCCCGCGCCCAGGAGGGCGACCCTGGCTGCCGCCGCGTCCTGTTCGACGCCGGGCAGCACCTCGGGGTCGCGGCCGCCAACCTGTGCAACCTCGTCGACCCCGAGATCGTCGTCGTCGGGGGGCAGCTCGCCGAGGCGGGGGAGATCCTGCTCGGCCCGCTGCGCACCGTGCTCGAGCAGCGCACGGTCCCGAGCACGGCCGGGCCGGTGCAGGTCGTCGCGTCGGAGCTCGGGTCGGCCGCCGAGGTGCGCGGCGCGCTCGCCGTCGCGCTCGACACCGCGCGGGTCGGCGGAGCCCTGGGGGTGAGCGCGTGACCGGGGCGCAGCACGGGCGCGACGGACGGGCGGGTGCCCCCCGCCGTCGGGCAGGGCGCGCGCTCGTGACCGCCGCGGCGGCGGCCCTGCTCGTGCTCGCGGGCTGCGCGAGCCCGCAGGAGCCGCCGGCCGGACCGTCCGAGGGGACGATCGGCCTGCTCCTGCCCGAGGCGAAGACGGCGCGCTACGAGACGACCGACCGGCCCACGTTCGTCGGCGTCGTCGAGCGGCGCTGCCCGACGTGCGAGGTGCTCTACGCCAACGCCGCGCAGGACGCCGCGAACCAGCAGCAGCAGGCCGAGTCGATGCTCGCGCGCGGCGCTGACGTGCTCGTCCTCGACGCCGTCGACGCGGTCGCCGCGGTGAGCATCGTCGCCGAGGCGCAGCGCCTCGGGGTGCCCGTCATCGCCTACGATCGCTTCGTCGACGGCGCGAACTACTACGTCTCGTTCGACAACGAGCTCATCGGGTACCTCATGGGGGAGGCGCTCGTCGGCGCGGTCCTCGAGCGGGCCGAGCAGGACCCGCCGCCGGACGGCAGACGGCCGGGCGTCCTGCTCGTCCACGGCTCACCGACCGACCCGAACGCCGCCGAGCTCGCCGCCGGCGTCCACCGCGCCCTCGAGGGAGAGGACATCGACGTGCTCGCCGAGCATGACACGCCCGACTGGAGCCCCGACAAGGCGACCGAGTGGGTCGAGGGGCAGCTCACGCAGTACCCCGGCCGCGTCGACGGCGTCTTCGCGGCGAGCGACAGCATCGCCGGCGGCGCGATCGCGGCGATGAAGGCCGCCGGCCTCGACCCGGTCCCGCCCACGACGGGCCAGGACGGCGAGCTCGCGGCGGTGCAGCGCGTGCTCACCGGCGACCAGTACATGACGGTCTACAAGGCGACGACCCAGCAGGCGCGCACGGCGGCCGAGCTCGCGGTGCGCGTGCTGCGCGGCGACGACCCGCGCGCGACGGCCGTCATCGACGGGGTGCCGAGCCTCCTCCTCGCGCCGCGCGCGGTGGGCGCGGACGACGTGCAGCGCGTGATCGTCGACGGCGGCGTCCACTCGGTGGACGAGATCTGCACGCCGTACTACGTCGACGCGTGCGTCGCCGCCGGGCTCCTGGAGGCCGCACCGTGAGCGCGCCCGTGCTGTCCCTGCGCGGGATCTCCAAGAACTTCGGCGGCGTCCGGGCGCTCGTCGACGTCGACGTCGACGTGCGCGAGCACGAGGTCCTCGCCGTGGTCGGTGACAACGGCGCGGGCAAGTCGACGCTCGCCGGCGTCGTCGCGGGCGCGTTCCGGCCCGACGCGGGCGAGGTCCTGCTCGACGGCGCGCCCGTCGTCCTCGACTCGCCCGCCGCGGCGCGCGCGCACGGCATCGCCGCGGTGTTCCAGCAGCTCGCGCTCGTCGACGACCTCGACGTCGTGGAGAACCTGTTCCTCGCGCAGGAGACGCTGCGCGGCCCGTTCCTCGACGAGATCGCCATGGAGCGCGAGGCCTGGGGCCTGCTCGACCAGCTCGCCGCGACCGTGCCGTCGGTCCGTCAGCCGGTCCGCACGCTGTCCGGCGGGCAGCGCCAGGTCGTCGCGGTCGCCCGCGCCCTGCTCGGCGCCCCGCGCGTGCTCGTCCTCGACGAGCCGACGGCGGCCCTCGGCGTCCGCCAGACGGCGGAGGTGCTCAACCTCATCGAGAAGCTGCGCGAGCGCGGCCACGCCGTCGTGCTCATCAGCCACCAGGCGGGCGAGCTGCAGGCCGTCGCGGACCGCATCCTCGTGCTGCGCCTCGGGCGCGTGCACGGCGAGTTCTCGGGCGACACGTCCTACGAGGACCTGCTCGCCGCGATGACCGGCGCCGTCCGGCCGTCCCGGTCGGCGACCCCGGACCGGGCGCGGGACGCCCGGCGGCCAGGCGGCTCCGGGGCGGTGCCGCGATGAGCGTCCCCGGCCGCACCTCGGGTGCCGCGCTCGACCGGCAGGGGTCCGGCGTGCTCACGGGCGGCGTCGTCCGCCAGCTGCGCGGGGCGCACCTCGGCATGCTGCCGATCGTCGGCGCGCTCGTCCTCATCTGGCTCGTGCTCGGCGCGATCAACCCCGCGTTCCTGTCGGCGGAGAACCTCGTCAACCTCACGCTCCAGAGCGCGCCGACGGGCATCATCGCGCTCGGCGTCGTGCTCGTGCTGCTCGTCGGGCAGATCGACCTGTCGGTGGGCTCCGTGAGCGGCCTCGCCGCGGCGGTGCTCGCGGTCGGCACGGTCAGCCTCGGGTGGCCGGTCTCGGTCGCGATCCTCGCGGCGCTCGGGGTCGGGGTCGTGGTCGGCTTCGGGTACGGGGTGCTGTCCACGCGCCTGGGGCTCGCGTCGTTCGTCTTCACGCTCGCCGGTCTGCTCGTCCTCGCGGGCGTGCAGCTGCGCGTCCTCGGGGACCGTGGCTCGATCAACCTCCCGTTCGAGTCGTGGCTCGTGCGCACCGTGCAGCAGGGGTTCCTCGCCCCGGCCGTCGCGTGGGGGCTCGTGGTCGTCGTCGTGGTCGGGTACGCGGCGCTGCGGGTCACGGACCACGTGCGTCGCGTGCGGGCGGAGCTCCCCGCACCCGGCCTCGCACGCATCGCGGTCACGACGGGTGTCCTCGCCGTCGTGCTCGCCGGCACCGTGGCCTACCTCGGGACCGCGCGCGGGATCGGGTACACGGTCGTGCTGTTCGTCGCGCTCGTCGCCGTCGTGGACGTGCTGCTGCGCCGCACGCGCTGGGGGCGGTCGGTGCGTGCCGTCGGTGGGAACCGGCGCTCGGCGCTGCTCGCGGGCGTCGCGGTGCGACGCACCGTCGTCTCCTGCTTCGTCGCCTGCTCGACGTTCGCCGCGCTCGGCGGCATCCTCGCGGCCGGGCGGCTCGCCGCCGCGAACCAGGGGACGGGCGGCGCGGACACGTACCTCACGGCGATCGCCGCGGCGGTCATCGGTGGGACGAGCCTGTTCGGCGGGCGCGGCAGCGCCTGGTCCGCGCTGCTCGGCGTGCTGGTGATCCAGTCGATCGCGAACGGGCTCACGCTGCTCAACCTCGACACGGCGACGCGGTACATCGTGACCGGAGCGGTGCTGCTGCTCGCTATCGTCGTCGACATGCTCATCCGCGGTCGACGGGAGGTCTGAAGATGGTGACGCAGGGGGAAGCCTCCGGGCGCGCGAAGCAGGGCGGGGTGGCGACGGAGCTCGCCGAGACCGCGGCGACGCGCCAGCACGGTGGGCACGGGGGGCACGGGGGGCACGGAGGGCGCGGTGGTCGCCGGCCCACGCTCGCCGCGGTCGCGGAGGCCGCGGGAGTGAGCCTCAAGACGGCGCCGCGCGTCCTCAACGAGGAGCCCAACGTCGCGGCGCCGACGCGCGCGAAGGTCCAGGAGGCCGCGCAGCGGCTCGGGTTCCGGCGCAACGCCGTGGCGGCCGACCTCGCCCGCGGCGGGTCGTCACGCCTCGTCGGGTTCGTCACGGGCGACCTCGCCAACCCGTTCTACTCCGCGCTCGCGAGCGGTATCGAGCGCGAGCTGCGCCATCACGGCCTGCAGCTCATCACCACGAGCTCCGACGAGGAGCCGGAGCGGGAGCGCTCGCTCACCGAGGCGCTCGTCGAGCGCCGGGTGGGGGCGCTCGTCGTGACCCCCACCGCGACGGACCACTCCGCGCTGCGCCGCGAGCTCGAGGACGGCCTGCCGGTCGTCTTCGTCGACCGGCCCGCGCAGGGCGTGGAGGCGGACACCGTCGTCATCGACAACCGCGGCGGCGTGCGCGACGCCGTCACGCACCTGCTCGCGCACGGTCACCGGCGCATCGCGCTCGTCGGCGACGTGTCGCGCCTGTGGACGTTCCAGGAGCGTCGCGACGAGTTCGTCGCGACGCTGCGCGGGGCGGGGGTCGAGGACCCCGCGCGGTACGTGCGCGACGGTGCCCACGACGCCGACCTCGCGCGCGCGTTCGTCGCCGAGCTGCTCGCGCTGCCCGAGCCGCCGACGGCGCTCGTCACCGCGAACAACAAGATCACGGTCGGGGCGCTGCACGCCCTGCGCGACCGGTCCGGCGCGGGTGGCGCGCCCGACGTCGCGCTCGTGGGCTTCGACGACTTCGAGCTCGCCGACCTGCTCCACGTGACGGTCGTCGGGTACGACGTGGTGGAGATGGGGCGACAGGCCGCCGCCCTCGCGGTGTCGCGCGCGGAGAACCCGGACCTCGCGCCGCGGCTCGTCGTGGTGCCCACGCGACTGGCCGTCCGGGGCACCGGCGAGGTCCGCGGCCCCGGCGCCTAGATGTACCCGGCCAGGAGGTTGGCTACAGCCGGCTGGTCGGTGGGAGTCCGCCGAGGGCTTGGTGGCGTCGTCGGGTGTTGTAACACTCGACCCATGGCGCTCGCCCGCCCGCGGCGACGTTGACAAAGCCCGTCGCCGCGCATAAGTTCAGGTCGCCCCTGACAACGCTTCCCCCCTGCGCGTTGTCAGGGGCACCCCTGCAGCCTGACAGCGCTGTCAGATGATCGAAGGAGATCACGAGCCATGACCAGACCCCACCCGCCCGAGCGCGCGAGGTCCGTGCGCGCCGGCAGCGGCCGGGCACGCCCCCTCGGGGTCGTGCTCGCTGCAGCCCTCACCGTCCCGCTCGCGGTCCCCGTGGGCGTGCTCACGGCGTCGTCCGCCGCGGCCGCCGAGGCCGGCGACTTCTCCTCGTCGTTCGAGTCCGGCGACCCCGCGGCGCTGTCCACCACGGTGGCCGAGCGCGACGGCGCACCCTGGCAGTCGAACGTCGGCCCGTTCACGGCCAGCATGCCCGGCAGCCTGCTCGAGAAGGTCGAGGCGGTCACCGCGAGCGCCGAGAACCTGCCGAACGAGGGCGCCGCGAAGCTCGCCGACGGCAGCTCGGGCACCAAGTGGCTGGCCTTCGCCTCGACCGGCTGGGTCACGTACGAGCTCAGCGAGCCCGTCTCCTTCGTCGCCTACGCCCTCACCTCGGCCGACGACTCCGCCGGGCGCGACCCGAAGACCTGGACGATCGAGGGCTCGAACGACGGTTCCACGTGGACGCCGCTCGACCAGCGCACGGACGAGGACTTCCCGGAGCGCCAGCAGCAGCGCACGTTCGAGCTCGACGAGCCGACGGCGGCGTACTCCTACCTCCGGCTGAACATCACCGCGAACTCGGGCGACAACATCGTCCAGCTCGCCGGCTGGGACCTCTCGGCCGACCTGGGCGCCGGGCCGACGGCCGCGCCGATGACGACCGAGGTCGGCACCGGGCCGCGCGTCAACTTCACGAACAAGGCGGGCGTCGGCTTCTCGGGCCTGGCCTCGCTGCGCTACGACGGCTCGCACCTCGCCGACGGCGAGGCCTACGCGACGAACGTCCTCTACGACGACGTCGACGTCCTGGTCGGCGAGGACACCCGCCTGAGCTACACGATCTTCCCCGAGCTCCTCGGCGACCTGCAGTACCCGTCGACGTACGCCGCCGTGGACGTGCTGTTCACGGACGGCACGTTCCTCTCGGACCTCGGCGCGCGCGACGCGCACGAGACGGTGGCGACCGCGCAGGCGCAGGGCGAGGGCAAGATCCTCTACGCCGACCAGTGGAACTCGGTGCGGATCGACCTCGGCGACGTCGCCGCGGGCAAGACGGTCGACCAGGTGCTCCTCGGCTACGACAACCCGGGCGGCCACGCCGGGTCGAAGTTCGCGGGCTGGCTCGACGACCTCGCCCTCACGGCGCAGCCGGAGACGATCGACGGCTCGAGCCTCGTCAACTACGTCGAGCCGCGCCGCGGCACGCTCTCGTCCGGCAGCTTCTCGCGCGGGAACAACATCCCCGCGACGGCCGTGCCCAACGGGTTCAACTTCTGGGTGCCGATGACGAACGGGGCGTCCCAGACCTGGCACTACGAGTACCAGAAGGCGAACAACGCCAACAACCTGCCCGTCCTGCAGGGCCTCGGCATCTCCCACGAGCCGAGCCCGTGGATGGGTGACCGCAACCAGCTGACGTTCCTGCCGGCGATCAACCCGGCCTCGGGTGCGCCGAACGCGACGCTCGCGACGCGCGGCCTCGAGTTCGACCACGCGGACGAGACCTCGCGCCCCGACTACTACGGGGTCGAGTTCACGAACGGCTCCGAGGTCGAGGTCACGCCGACCGACCACGGTGCGGTGCTGCGCTTCTCCTACCCCGGGAGCACCGGGCACGTGCTCGTGGACAAGGTGGACGGGACGTCCAAGCTCACGCTCGACCAGGCCACCGGGACGCTCACCGGCTGGGTCGAGAACGGCTCCGGCCTCTCCGCGGGCCGCACGCGCATGTTCGTCGCCGGCACCTTCGACCGTGGTCCGACGGCGGTCGGGACGGCCGCGGGCAACCGCGCCGACGCGCGCTACGCCACGTTCGACACGTCGTCGGACAAGACCGTGGAGCTGCGCGTCGCGACGTCGTTCATCAGCCTCGACCAGGCGCGCAAGAACCTCGACCTCGAGGTGACCGGGCGCTCGTTCGACGAGGTCCAGGTGGCGGCCGAGCAGCAGTGGAACGACCGGCTCGGCGTCGTCGAGGTCGAGGGCGCGAGCGAGGACGAGCTCGTCACGCTGTACTCGAACCTCTACCGCCTCAACCTGTACCCGAACTCGCAGTTCGAGAACACGGGCACGGCCGAGGCGCCGGCGTACAAGTACGCGAGCCCCGTCTCCGCGACGACCGGCAGCGCCACGGACACGCAGACGAACGCGAAGATCGTCGACGGCAAGATCTACGTCAACAACGGGTTCTGGGACACGTACCGCACGGCCTGGCCGGCGTACTCGTTCCTCTACCCGGAGCTCGCGGGCGAGCTGATCGACGGCTTCGTCCAGCAGTACCGGGACGGCGGCTGGATCGCCCGCTGGTCCTCGCCGGGCTACGCCGACCTCATGACCGGCACGAGCTCCGACGTGGCCTTCGCGGACGCGTACCTCAAGGGCTCGCTGCCGTCCGACGTCGCGCTCGAGGCGTACGACGCCGCGCTGCGCAACGCGACGGTCGCGCCGCCGAACAACGCCGTGGGCCGCAAGGGCCTCCAGACGTCGCCGTTCCTCGGGTTCACGCAGGAGTCCACGCACGAGTCGGTGTCGTGGGGCCTGGAGGGCCTGATCAACGACTTCGGCATCGGCAACATGGCCGCGGCCCTCGCCGAGGACCCGGCCACGCCCGAGGAGCGCCGCGAGACGCTGCGCGAGGACTCGAGCTACTTCCTCGAGCGTGCGACGCACTACGTCGAGCTGTTCGACCCCGAGGTCGACTTCTTCGTGCCGCGGCACGGGGACGGCTCGTGGGCCGTCGACCCGGAGACCTACGACCCCGAGGCCTGGGGCGGCGGGTACACCGAGACGAGCGGCTGGAACTTCGCGTTCCACGCGCCGCAGGACGGTCAGGGCCTGGCCAACCTCTACGGCGGCAAGCAGGGCCTGGAGGACAAGCTCGACCTGTTCTTCTCCACCCCGGAGCAGGGCGCCGGCAACGGTGGCATCCACGAGCAGCGCGAGGCGCGCGACGTGCGCATGGGCATGTGGGGCATGAGCAACCAGGTGTCCCACCACATCCCGTGGCTGTACGACGCCGCGGGCGCGCCCGCCAAGGCCCAGGAGAAGGTCCGCGAGGTCATGCGCCGCCTGTTCGTGGGCAGCGAGATCGGCCAGGGCTACCCGGGCGACGAGGACAACGGCGAGATGTCGTCGTGGTGGATCTTCGCGTCGCTCGGCTTCTACCCGGCGCAGGTCGGCTCCGACCAGTACGCGGTCGGCTCCCCGCTCTTCGACAAGGCGACCGTGCACCTGCCGGACGGCGACCTCGTGGTCAACGCCGCGAACAACTCGGTGGACAACGTCTACGTGCAGTCGCTCGCGGTGGACGGCGTGGCCCGCACCTCGACGTCGCTCTCGCAGGCCGACCTGACGGGCGGCGCGACGCTCGACTTCGTCATGGGTCCGGAGGCCTCGGACTGGGGCACGGGCGAGGACGACGCGCCGCCGTCGCTCACCGAGGGCGACGAGCCCCCGACGCCGGTCCAGGACGCGACGACGGCGGGACTCGGCACGACGACGGTCGCGGACGGCGACGCGTCGACGAGCGCCGCGGCGCTGACGGACAACACGTCCGCCTCGCGCACGACGTTCGCCACGACCACGCCGACGATCACGTGGAAGGGCGCCGGCCTCCGGCCGACGGTCGGGTCGTACACCCTGACCTCCGGGGCGAGCGGGACGGCGTCGCCGTCCGCGTGGACCCTCGAGGGCTCGGACGACGGCGAGACCTGGACGACGCTCGACGAGCGGTCCGGCGAGCAGTTCCGCTGGGCGCTGCAGACGCGGCCGTTCACGGTCGCGGAGCCGACGGCGTTCGCGCAGTACCGCGTGTCGGTCACCGCGACGGCGGGGGAGGGCGCGCTGTCGCTCGCCGAGGTCGAGCTCCTGGCCGACCCGAAGGACTCGGGTGCGGACGAGCCCACGCTGTCGGCCGCGGCCGACCGCGACACCGTCACGGGCCGCGAGGTCTCCGGGACGTTCGCGACCCTCACCGGGGTCGACGGCGACGCGTCGGCGCTCGACGTGCAGGTCACGTTCGGCGACGGCTCGGACCCGGTGGCGGGCACGCTCGTGGCGGGCTCGTTCGGCGGGTACGCGGTGAACGCCGCGCACACGTGGGCCGCTCCGGGCGTCTACCCGGTGACGGTCACCGTCTCCGGCGAGGGGATCGAGCCGGTCTCGGCCCGCTCCTCCGTGTCGGTCGCGCTGCAGCGGGAGGGCTCGCTCCTCGGGGCCTACGACAACGTCTGCATCGGCGACGTCGGCACCACGGTCGGTTCGTGCGACGGGCAGGGCGTGTTCTTCGATCGCGCCCAGCTCGCCGCGAAGGGCTTCGTGCAGGGCGAGCGCGGCACGGTGCCCGGCACCGACCTCGCGTTCGACGTCCCGGCGATCCCCGCCGGCCAGCCGGACAACGCGACCGGCGACGGCCAGACCATCGAGCTCGAGGTCCCCGCGGACGCCGAGCAGCTCTCGGTGATCGGCACGGGCACGGAGAAGAACCAGCACGCCCTGGGCCTGCTGACCTTCGACGACGGCTCGTCGCAGCCCATCGACCTGAGCTTCGGCGACTGGTCGGGCGCGGCGCGCAACCCGGTGTTCGGCAACATCGCCGTCGCGGTCACGGACAACCGTCTGCGCGGCGGCAGCCCGCAGACCGGCACCCCCGCCGCGTTCTTCGCGACGGCGCCGGTCACGCTCCCCGAGGGCAAGCGGGCCGTGAGCCTCACGCTCCCGGACCAGCCGGGCACGCTCTCGAGCGACGGTCGGATCCACGTGGTCGCGATCGCGCACGACGGCACGTTCGTCGAGCACCCCGCGCTCGAGGTGACGGCGGCGGACGGCGTGAGCCTCGCCGTCGGGCAGGCCACGGACACGGTGCTCGCCCAGGTGACCGGCGGCCGTGAGGGCGCCGAGCTCCGCGCGTCGGTCACGTGGGGCGACG
>CAZFUQ010000107.1:0-11921 GCA_964521905.1 uncultured Cellulosimicrobium sp. | reverse complement strand
GCCGTCGAGCGCGGCGCCCACCGCCCGCACCAGCGCGTCGAGATCGGCGGGGACGGACCGCCCGTGGCACCGGTCCCCCCGCTCACCTCCGCCGACGCCGGGGGCGCCGCGCTCGTCCTGCGCACGTCCGGCTCGACCGGCGCTCCGCGCGAGGTGACGCTCTCCGCCGCCGCGCTGCGCGCCTCGGGCGCCGCGACGCACGAGCGCCTCGGCGGCCCCGGCCACTGGCTCCTCACGCTCCCGGCGACGCACGTCGCGGGCGTCCAGGTCGTCGCCCGCGCGCACGCTGCGGGCCGCGGGCTGACGGCCGCGCCCGAGGGCGAGCCGTTCACCCCCACGGGCTTCGCGGCGCTCGTCGCCCGCGCCCCGCGCGGCGAGCGCCGGTACGTCTCGCTCGTCCCCACGCAGCTCCACCGGCTCCTCGCGGCGGCGCGGACCGGGTCCGACGACGGCGTGGCGGGCCTGGCCGCGCTGCGCTCGCTCGACGCGGTCCTCCTCGGGGGCGCCGCGACGCCCGCCCCGCTGCTGCGGCGCGCCCGCGAGGCGGGCGCGCGCGTCCTCACCACGTACGGCATGACCGAGACGTGCGGGGGGTGCGTGTACGACGGCGTCCCGCTCGCGGGCGCACGCGTCCGGGTCGTCCGAGGGGAGGCCGCGGGCGACGGCGAGGCACCCGGGTCCGCCACCCGCGACGACGGCACCGGCGTCGTCGAGCTCTCGGGCCCCTTCCTCGCGGACGGCTACCTCGGCGACCCGGCCGCGACCGACGCGGCGTTCCGCGTCGACCCGGACGGGACGCGCTGGTTCCGCACGAGCGACCTCGGCCGTCTCGACGGGCCCCCGCACGCCCGCACCCTCGCGGTGCTCGGCCGCGCGGACGACGTCCTCGTCACGGGCGGCGTCAACGTCGCCCCGGCCGCTGTCGAGGCGGTGCTCGTCGAGATCGACGGGGTGGGCGAGGCGTGCGTGGTCGGCGTGCCGCACCCCGAGTGGGGACAGGAGGTCGTGGCGGTCGTGACGCTCGTCGGGCAGCCGTCCGGAGGCCCGGGGGCCGGCGCCGCGCCCGCCCCGCCCGGTCTCGTGGCCACCCTGCGCGAGCGTGTCGCGGATAGGCTGGACCGCGCGGCCGCACCTCGCCGCGTGCTCGTGGTCGCGGATCTCCCGAGGCGTGGCCCCGGGAAGGTGGACCGGGCCGCGGTGGTGCGGCTCGCCGTCGGGCGCGGCGGGGGCACCTCTGCCGGCTGACCGCCCCGAGGACCGGCACCGCACGACCTGCACGACCGAACGGAGCACCATGGCCAGCACCACCGAGTGGGTCGCGGGCGCGCGTCCGCGCACCCTCCCCGCCGCCGCGACCCCCGTGATCGTCGGCTCCGGCGCCGCGGCCCAGGTGGACGGCTTCGCGATCTGGCCCGCGCTCCTCGCGCTCGGGGTCGCGCTCGCGCTCCAGGTCGGCGTCAACTACGCCAACGACTACTCCGACGGCGTGCGCGGCACCGACCTCGACCGCGTCGGGCCGATGCGGCTCACCGCGTCCGGCGCGGTGCCCGCGCGACAGGTGCGCGCGGCGGCGTTCGGCGCGTTCGGCGCCGCCGCGGTGCTCGGGCTCGTCCTGTGCGCGGTGACCGGGCACTGGTGGCTGCTCGCGGTGGGCGCGGTCTCGATCCTCGCCGGCTGGTACTACACGGGCGGGCGCAACCCCTACGGCTACCGCGGCCTCGGCGAGGTCGGCGTGTTCGTGTTCTTCGGGCTCGTCGCGACGCTCGGCACGACCTACACGCAGGCGGACGTCGTCACGTGGCCGTCCGCGGTGGGCGCCGTCGCGGTCGGGCTGCTCGCGTGCGCGATCCTCATGATCAACAACATCCGTGACATCCCGACCGACGTCGTGGCGGGCAAGCGCACGCTCGCGGTGCGCCTCGGCGACTTCCGGGCACGCCGCTCGTACGTCGCCATGATCTGGGTGCCGATCCTGCTGGCCGTGGTCTGTGCGTTCGCCTCGCCGTGGACGCTGGGCGTGCTGCTGCTCCTGCTGCCCGCGGTGCTCCTCACGATCCCCGTCGTCGCGGGCGCGCGCGGACCGCTGCTCGTCCCCGTGCTCGCGGGCACGGGGATGTTCGAGCTCGCGTACGGCGTGCTGCTGGGGGTCGGGCTCGCGCTCTGAGCCGGTGGTCCGGGCAGCTCGCCGGCCACTCCCGGCGACGCGCTCAGCGGGCGGTCGGCGTCTCGGGGTGGTCTGCCACGTCGGTGCCCGCGCCCTCGGACGTCGCCCGGTCCGTCGCCCCGGGGCCCGTCCCCGGGTCCGTGCCCGCCGCGTCCAGGGCCGCGTCCTCGACCGCCGCGTCGTCCTCGATCTGGCGCGAGAACCGCTCGCCCGTCCGCGAGCGGTGCTCCGCACGCGCGGCGAGCCAGCGCGACGCCGCCTCGCGGGGCCGGCGCAGGGTCAGGTAGGACAGCATGAGCGCGACGACCGCCGCGACGAGGACGAGCAGCCAGTCCCGCAGGCCGGCGAGCCCCAGGACGACGAGCGCGACCACGAAGAGCAGGACGCGCAGGACGGAGTAGACGACGACAGGCACGGCTCCAGCGTACGGCGCTTAGGCTGGAGCCATGCTTCGCGTGCTGCTCCCTCTCCTCGCCGTCGGCCTCGCGGTCTACGCGCTCGTCGACCTCGCCTCGAGCGACGAGGAGGAGCGCGGCGGCATCCCGAAGGGGCTGTGGGTCGTCCTCATCGTCCTCCTGCCGTTCCTGGGCCCGATCGCGTGGATCCTCGTCAAGCGCTCCCAGCGCGGTGGTGGCGCACGCTACGGGTCCACCGGACGCCCGACCCCCGGCCCCGCGCGGCGACGTCGCAACGAGCCGCTCGCGCCCGACGACGACCCCGAGTTCCTCTGGCGGCTCGAGCAGCAGCAGCGCCGCGAGTCTCGCGGCGCGTCGTCCGGTCCGCAGGACGCGGCCCCGACCGAGCCGCAGGACGTCCCGCCGGCGGACGACGAGCCCGACGACGGCTCGCCCCGCCCCGGCGCGAGCAACGGCACGGAGGAGGGCGACGACGCCCGCTGAGCAGCACCCCGTGCCGACCGCCGGGGACGCCGGTCAGCTGCCCGTGTCGAGGCCCGAGTACGAGTGCTTGCCGTCGAAGATGATGTTCACGCCCGTGAAGTTGAAGAGCACGCACGCGTAGCCGACGATCACGAAGTACGCGGCGCGACGGCCGGACCAGCCACGCGTCGTGCGGGCGTGCAGGTACGCCGCGTAGACGACCCACACGACGAAGCTCCAGACCTCCTTGGGGTCCCAGCCCCAGTAGCGGCCCCACGCGTGCTCGGCCCAGATCGCGCCGCCGATGATCGTGAACGTCCACAGCACGAACGCGACCGCGTTGAGGCGGAAGCTCAGGGCCTCGAGCTGGAGGGGTCCCGGCGTCGAGTCCAGCCAGCGCCAGCCCCGCCGCCCCAGGAACGCGTTGCCGTTGTCGCGCGAGTCGCGCAGGAGCTGCAGCACCGACGTGGCGAACGCGACCGTGAAGACGCCCGTCGCGACGATCGCGACGCCGACGTGGATGACGAGCCAGTACGACTGCAGCGCGGGCTGGACACCGGTCGCCACCACGAAGAACGCGTTCTGGGCGAGCACGAGGAAGAGCACCGCGAGGCCCGTGACGAACGAGCCGAGGAACCGCACGTCGCGCTTGACCGACACCCCGAGGAACACCGCGAGCGCGACGAAGGACCCGACGAGCGTGAACTCGTACATGTTGGCCCACGGCGTGCGGCCCGCGGCGATGCCGCGCGCGACGATCGCGACGAGCAGGAGCGCCGTGCCGAGCCACGTGAGGGACACCCCGATGTTCGCGGCCTTGCGCGACGGCGCAGGGGCGCGGTCCGCGGAGACGTCACCCGCCGCGTCCGGGCCGTACGGCGACTCGGAGCCCGCGGCGCCGCCCGCGGCGGCGAGCACTCCGGCGCGCTCGTCCACGACCTCGTCGCGGCGGCCCGCGAGCCGCGACAGGTCGATCGCGAAGGCGACGAGCGCAAGGGTCAGCACGGTCGCGGCCGCCCAGACCAGGTCCTGGCTCAGCTCGGCAACGGTCATCGGTCAGCCTTTCGTGCGCGGTCGCGCGCGGTCGGAGCGGGGGTCGGTCGTGCCGGTGCGGCACTCGTCGACCGCGAGGTGAGGTCGTCCTCACTCGATCGTGCCACGCCGGGGAGCGCGGCGAGAAGTGCGTCCACCTCGCCCGCGAGGCCGGCGTCGTCACCCCGCGCGAGGCCTGCGACGGCGACGACCGTCCGCTCGCGCGGCGCGCCGTCGTCGTCCGGCTCTCCCGGCACGACCTCGCGCCACGCGCGCACCCACGCACGACGGCGCGGGGTGAACAGCGAGACGGCGAGGCCGCCGAGCGCGCCGAGCGCGAACACGAGCACCCAGGTGAGCGACGGGTCGTGCCGCAGGTCGAGCGCCACGTAGCGCGGGAGGGACTCGAACGTGATCGTGCCGAGGCCGTCGGGGAGGTCGACCGTCTCGCCCGGCGCGAGGAGGAGCTTGACACGCCCCCCGTCGTCGTCGGTCGAGACGGTGAGGTCCTCGGTGTCGAGCCGGTAGACGTTCTGCGGAAGACCCTCGTCGAGCCCCAGGTCACCGCGGTAGACCTCGAGCACGAGCAGCGGGTTGATCGGCTGCGGGTAGATCGAGGCGGCGGTCTCGCCGTCGTCGCTGACCTGCGCGGTCGGCAGGAAGTACCCCACGAGCCCGACCTGCTCCAGGCCCTCGGACACGTCCGGGACCTTGATGACGCCGCGCGAGGTGTACATCGTGTCCTCGGGCAGGAACGGCACGCTGCCCGCGAACGCGACCTCGCCGTCGGCGTCGCGCACCGTGACCTCGGGCGCGTACCCGTTGCCCTGGAGGTAGATCTTCGCGCCGCCCGCGGTGAGCGGGTGGTTGACCTTGATCGTCTCCTCGTGCGTCGTCCCGTCGGGGTCGCGCACCGTGACGAACGCGGTGAAGTCGCGCGACTGGGCGAACGCCGCCTGGTCCGACGCCTCGAACTCCGCCTCGAACGCGTCGAGCGTCATCGAGAACGGGACGAGCGACGAGGGCCGGAACCACGCGCCGTTCTCGAACGTGTCGTAGTCCACGACGGCGTTCGCGAACCCGCGGTCCTCGGTGACGATCGCCTGGCCGCGGTAGTGCAGGAGCTGTCCGGTCGCGACCGCGACCAGGAGCCCGAGCAGGGACAGGTGGAACACGAGGTTGCCGGTCTCGCGCACGTAGCCGCGCTCGGCGGACACCGTGCGCGCGGCAGGACGCGCCGCGGCCTTCCCGCGCGCGGGGGTGGGGTCCTCGGAGCCGGTCTCCACGCGGAACCTCGGGAGCCGGCGCAGCCGCCCGCGCAGGTGCGTCCGCGCGGCCTCGACGACCTCGTCGGGCGTCGCGTCGGTCACGACGCGCCCCTGCGCGGGGAAGCGGTCGAACCTGCGCGGCGTGCGCGGCGGGCGTGCGCGCAGGGCCTGCAGGTGGGCCTTCGTGCGCGGCAGGATGCAGCCGACGAGCGAGACGAACAGCAGGATGTAGATCGCCGAGAACCACACCGACGCGTACACGTCGAAGAACCCCAGGCGGTCGAGCCACTCCCCGGTCGTCGGGTTCTCCTGCAGGTACTGCAGCACGGCGGCCGGGTCCTGCGGGCGCTGCGGCAGCACCGAGCCCGGCACCGCCGCGACCGCGAGGAGCATGAGGAGCATGAGCGCGACGCGCATGCTCGTGAGCTGGCGCCAGGTCCAGCGCAGCGTGCCCCGCCACCCGAGCGTCGGGACCTGCGGGGACACGGGCGTCTTCGCGTCCGGGCCCGACGCCGGCGCGTCGAACGCGTCGTCGATGCCCTCCGGGCGGTATCGCCCGGGCTTCTCGGCCGGGCTCTCGGCCCGCTCCGTCCTGTCCGTCTTCTCGCTCATCTCACACCACCGTCACGAATCCGCCGATCCAGCCCTGCAGCGACGTCGTCAACGTCGTCCACAGGCCCGTGACCAGGGCGAGGCCGATGAGCACGAGCAGTCCGCCGCCGATCCGCATGATCGCGAGCCGGTGCCGACGCAGGAAGCCGAGCATGCGCTGCGAGCTCTGCAGCCCGAGGGCGATGAGCAGGAACGGCACGCCGAGCCCGACGCAGTACGCGACGCCGAGGATCGCGCCTCGACCCGCCGAGGCCTCGCTGAGGGAGAGCACCTGGACCGCGGCGAGCGTCGGGCCGAGGCACGGCGTCCAGCCGAGGGCGAACACGATCCCGAGCAGCGGCGCGCCCCACAGGCCGGCCTGCGGGCTCAGGTGCAGCCGGCGCTCGCGCTGCAGGAACGGCACCGCCCCCATGAACGCGAAGCCCATGAGGATCACGACCACGCCCAGCACGCGCGTGATGACGTCCTCCCAGCGCACGAGGTGCACCCCGACCGCGCCCGCGGCGAACATGAGCGCCACGAACACGAGCGTGAACCCGGCGACGAAGAGCCCGACGCCCGCGAGCACGCGCCCACGCCCCGGCGCGGCGACCCGGGTCGCCGTCCCCCCGCCGGACCCCCCGGCCGTCGTCCCGCGACCACCGCCGGCGTTCGCCGCGGCCATCCCGCTGACGTACCCCACGTAGCCGGGCACGAGCGGCAGGACGCACGGCGAGGCGAACGACACGAGACCGGCGAGCGCCGCCACCGGGACCGCGAGCAGCATCGACCCGCTGAACGCCGTCGTGGCGAAGGTCTCGCCGACGCCCGTCGCGGTGACCGCGGGGACGACGGCCGCGGGGAGGGCGGCGAGCGATGCGAGCGCGGACACGGTCAGCCGGCCGCCTCGTCGTCGGTCGCGCCCGCCGGTGCCTCCGCGACGACGTCGTCCACGAGCGCGCCGAGCGTCGAACCCTCGGCGAGACCGATCACGCGCGCGGCGACCCGGCCCTCACGGTCGAGGACGACGGTCGACGGGACGGCCTGCAGCGGCACGGTGCCCGAGAGCGTCGCGACCACCTCGCCGCTGCGGTCGTCGATCGAGGGGTACGGGACCTCGAAGCGCCGCTGGAACGCCTGCGCGGCCCCCACCTCGTCGGTCGTGTTGATGCCGAGCACCTGCACGCCGTCGTCGGCGCGGTCGTTCGCGAGCGCGACGAGGTCCGGCGCCTCGGCGCGGCACGGTGCGCACGCGGCGTACCAGGTGTTGAGCACGACCACGTCACCGAGCCACGTACCCGTGTCGACGGCCTCGCCCTCGTAGTCGGTGCCCGTGAGCGTGACGACGTCCCCGCGGTCGTCGGGGTCCCAGGTCCGCACGGACCCGTCGCCCGACACGTAGCCCTGGCCGACGACGTCGTCCGTCGCCCCCGAGCCCTGGCTGCACGCGGCGACCGCGAGGGTCGTGGCGAGCAGCACGCCGGCCCCGAGGGTACGGCGCAGCCGCGCCCGGCCGGGGCGCGCGGGACGGGGCTCCGGGAGGGCCCGCGTCGTCGTCCTGGCGCGGGCGACGCGCGCGCGCGGGATGGCGGTCACTGCAGCATCACGGGAGGCACCCTGCCCGCGGTTCCTGAACACAGCCTGAGAGACGTGATCTCCGCCACGCGCGAACGGGGCGGATCGGGCGCGTGCGCGGGGTTCCGGCGGTCGGGCATGACGGACGTCACGCCCCGGCGACCGTCGCGGCCCCCGGGAGGAGGTCGGCGACCGGCTCGGAGTAGTGGAGCCCCACGAGGCGGTCGTCCTCGAACCGGAGCGAGGTGAGCGAGGCGAGCGAGCACTGCCGCTTGCGCGGGTCGTGCCACAGCCGGCGGTTCTCGAAGCTCAGGCGCGTGAGCCACACCGGGAGCTGGTGGCTCACGAGGAGCGCCTCGTGGCCGGCCGCCTTGTCGCGCACGTCGGCGACCGCGGCCCGCATCCGCGCGACCTGCTCGACGTAGGGCTCGCCCCACGACGGCCGGAACGGGTTCCACAGGAAGCGCCAGTGCTGCGGGTGACGCAGGGAGCCGTCGCCGACGCCGAACGTCATGCCCTCGAAGTGGTTCGCCGCCTCGATGAGCCGGTCGTCGGTCCCGAGCTCGAGGCCGAACGCCTCGGCCGTGGGCGTGGCAGTCTCCTGGGCGCGCTGCAACGGCGACGCGACGACGACGGCGAGGTCGGCCCGGGGCCGCGACGTGCCGTCGGGGCCGGGCTCGCCCGCGAGGTGCGCGGCGACGCGGCGGGCCATCTCGTGGCCGCGCTCGGAGAGGTGGTAGCCGGGGATCCGGCCGTACAGCACGCCGTCGGGGTTGTGGACCTCGCCGTGGCGCAGGAGGTGGACGGTGGTGGAGACCATGTCCACCAGTGTCCCGCACTCCGGGCTCTCGCACGGCACCCGCGGGCCGCGCCCCCGGGTCAGGCCTCCCGCTCCCCCTTGCACGCGTCGGCGACGGCGGCCATCGCCTCGCCGAGCGCGCGGAACTGCTCGGGCGTCAGGACGTCGACCATGTAGCGGCGCACGGCCGCGACGTGCGCCGGCGCGGCCGCGACCAGGACGCGGTAGCCCTCTGTCGTCATCTCGCAGTTCACGCCGCGCCGGTCGCCGGTGCTCGCGGAACGGCGCACCAGGCCGCGGGCCTCCATGCGCGCGACCGTGTGCGTCACCCGGCTGCGGGAGCGGGCGAGACCGTCGGCGAGCGCCGACATGCGCAGGGTGTGGTCGGGGCTCTCGGAGAGCCGGACGAGGAGCTCGTACTCGTTGAGGGACACGTCCGACCGCTCCTCGTGGTCGCGACCCAGCGCCTCGATGAAACGGACCGTGCCGTCGAGGTACGCGCGCCACAGCCGCTGCTGCTCGGCGTCGAGCCAGCGGGGCTCGTCTCTCGCAGGCACGGGGGTCGCACGGCGCGTCGTCGCCGTCGTGTCGACATCGTTGCTGGTCATGGGTCCTCGGGCGGTGCGGTCACGGTGACGTGGGGGCAGGCGGACATTCTTCCATCCTGCAGGGAATAGACGGAGCGTGCCCCGCAGTTGATACGCTCGTCACGAAGTTGAACCTTCAACCAGTTGCGTCCCACCCGGGACCAGACCCCTCAGGAGCACCCATGGCCTCGTCGCTGCCCGCCGGGCTCACCGCCGGTACCTACGCCCTCGACTCCTCGCACTCCCAGGCGGCCTTCACCGTCCGCCACGCCGGCATCTCCAAGGTGCGCGGCACGCTCGCGATCACGAACGGCACCATCACCGTCGGCGACGACCTCGAGTCGACCTCGGTGACCGCGGAGCTCGACGCCGCGTCCGTGAGCACGGGCGACGCGAACCGCGACAACCACCTGCGCAGCGCCGACTTCTGGGACGCGGAGAGCAAGCCGACGTGGTCCTTCACGTCGACCAGCATCACGGGCGACGGCGACGACTACGTCGTGGCGGGCGACCTGACGATCAACGGCGTGACCAAGCCGGTCGAGCTCGAGACCGAGTTCGCGGGCACCGCCACCGACCCGTTCGGCAACCCGCGCGCCGGGTTCGAGGCGTCGACCGAGATCTCCCGCAAGGAGTTCGGCCTCACCTGGAACGCCGCGCTCGAGACCGGCGGCGTCCTCGTGGGCGACAAGATCAAGATCGCGCTCGACGTCTCGGCCATCAAGCAGGCCTGAGACCGGCGCGCCCGGCCCGGGACGGGACGGGACGACGAGGGGCCGCGTGCGACACGAGCACGCGGCCCCTCGTCGTCCCCGGAACCTCCGTGCCGCCCCCGGAGCCTCCGTGCCGTCCCGGGAACCTCCGCCGGGACGACCCCTCGGCAGGGTCGGTCCGTCGGCAGGTCGGGCTCAGTCCTGGGCCGCGGCGATCGCGCGCGCCTGGGAGTGGAACGCGAGGATCTGCAGCTCGCTGCCCACGTCCACCCCGCGCACGTCCACGTCGGCAGGCACCTGCAGCGCCCGGGGCGCGAAGTTGAGGATCTCCCGGACACCCGCCGCGACGACGCGGTCCGCGACCGGCTGCGCGTGCGCCGCCGGCGTCGCGAGGACGACGATCGACACCTTCTCCCGCGCCACGACCTCCTCGAGCGCGTCCACGTGCTCGACGACGAGCCCCGCCGCGCGCGTCCCGACGACGTCGGGCGACGCGTCCAGGAGCGCCGCGACGTGGAAGCCGCGCTGCTCGTACCCGGAGTAGTTCGCGAGCGCGTGCCCGAGGTTGCCGATCCCGACGATGGCGATCCGGTGCTCGTCCACGAGACCCAGCGCCTCGGTGATGTACTGCGCGAGCGAGTCGACGTCGTAGCCCACCCCGCGCGTGCCGAACGAGCCGAGGAAAGACAGGTCCTTGCGCAGCTGCGCAGGGCCGACACCCGACAGCTCCGCGAGCTCGACCGACGACGTCGTCGTCACCCCGCGCGCCACGAGGTCACGCAGCGCCCGCAGGTAGGACGGCAGCCGCGCCACCGTCGCGCTCGGTATCCCCGGCGCCGTCACCTCACCGACTACCTGCTCTGCCACCCGTCACCACCGTCGTCCCGGGACCGTCGTCGTCGACGATCGCATTCCACTGGTACGGATCATCCCAGGTCTGCGCGCGGGGCCGAAATCCGGCCCACCGCCCGCGCGAGGCGCCGTGCGTCGACGCGCCAGAAGCCCTGCTGGACGCCGCCGACCGTCACGACCGGGACGTACTCGCCGTACTGCTCACGCAGCGCGGGGTCCGCGTCCGGCGCGTCCACGTCCACCTCGGCCCACGCCACCCCCGCCTCGGCGCACACCTCCTCGACGACCGTGCGCGCGTCGTCGCACAGGTGGCACCCCTCGCGCCCGTACAGGAGGACGAGCGGGGTCGACGACGGGGCGCTGCTCACGCGTCCAGGGTACGGGGGTCCCCACGTCGCACGGGACGTCCGACGCGACGAGGAGGACGGCATAGAGTGGGCGTCATGGCGACGTCGAGCGGCCCGGGTCCCACCCCGACCCCCGGGACGACCGCCCCCGACGACGCCCCGTCCGCCCCCGCGCACCGCACCGCCGCGTTCTTCGACGTCGACAACACGATCATCCGGGGCGCCTCCTCGTTCCACCTCGCGCGAGCCCTGTACCAGCGCGAGTTCTTCTCGACGTCCGACATCGTGCGCTTCGCCGTGCACCAGGCGCGGTACCTGCTCTTCGGCGAGAACAAGCACCAGATCGACCGCATCCGGAACCGCGCGCTCGCACTCATCGCCGGCCGGTCCGTCGCGGAGGTCACCGCCATCGGCGAGGAGGTGTACGACACCGTCCTGGCGCTGCGCATCTACCCCGGCACCCGACGCCTGCTCGACGAGCACCTCGCCTCCGGCCACCAGGTCTGGCTCGTCTCCGCGACGCCCCTGGAGATCGGCGAGCTCATCGCCCGCCGCCTCGGCACGACGGGTGCCCTCGGCACCGTCGCGGAGCACGCGGACGGGTTCTACACCGGCCGTCTCGTCGGCGACATGATGCACGGCCGGGCCAAGGCCGCGGGCGTGCGCGCCCTGGCCGAGCGTGAGGACATCGACCTCGCGGCGTCGTACGCGTACGGCGACTCTCTCAACGACGTCACCATGATGGAGGCCGTCGGGCACCCGTGCCCCATCAACCCCGACACGCGCCTGCGACGCCACGCGCAGGACGTCGGCTGGCCCATCCGCGAGTTCCGGGGCCGGCGCCGCCGTGTCGCCCGCAGCAGCGTCCGCACCGCGAGCTGGGCCGGTGCCGCCTGGGCCGCCGCGCTCGTGCTGCGCTCCGTCCGCCGAGCCGTCGACCGGCGCATCTCCCGCCTCTGACCCACCCGCCCGCCGAGGTAGAACCCTGGTCGCGCGAGGTAGAGGCGTGGTCATGTCCGACGGCGGTGTGGTCGCCCTGGGTGTCGGGGTGGGTGGGGGCGCCGCGTCTACCATCCGCCGCTCGTTCCTCGCGGCTCCCGCCAGACCCACCACGA
>CAZFUQ010000106.1:0-12079 GCA_964521905.1 uncultured Cellulosimicrobium sp. | reverse complement strand
GACCGCTCCGAGACCTCTCCACGTGGTCGACCCCGTCCGTCGTGGCGCGGGAGCGGGTGAGCCGTGCTGCCGCCTGGCGTGCGTCCTGGTTCGCGTCCATGGTGCGCCGCACGGTGGCGCGAGCACGGACCAGCAGCGCGGAGACCGCGTTCGCCGTGATCTCCAGCTCCTCCGCCACGTCCCCGACGGTGCGTCCGGCGACGGCGATCTGCCAGAGGACGTACCGCTGCCGTTCCGAGCAGCCCGACATGCCCGCCACGGCTCGCTCGAGCTCGAGCGAGGCGGTCGCGTGCTCGCCGAGGTCGTACGGCGACGGCACGTCCATCGCGTCGTCGATCTCGGTGGTGGCCGGTGTCTTGCGGCGGGACCTGTCGGTCGCCGCGTTGCGCACGGCCCGGGCGATGTACGTGCGCGCGTACTCCACGGGGCCCTGCCCCCGGCGGAACAGCACGAGGATCCGCGTGAACGCCTCCGCGGCGAGGTCGTCGGCCTCCCACTGCGACCGGGTGAAGCGTCGCGCGACGACCAGCGCGTACGGGTAGTGCCGCCGCCACAGGTCCGCCACCGCGTCCTGGTCGCCCGCGCGCGCTCTCGCGCAGAGCACCGTGTCCGCGTCGCCACCGTCGAGGTGGCGGGGCGCGTACGTCGTGTCCTCCGTGGTGCCCGCCGACGTCGCCGACGTGCCGTCCGTGCTCGTGAGATCCATCCGTGGAGCCCCTGTCCTCAGACGCCCGACCTCGGTGCCGCAGGTGCGGTGCCGGTGACGGGACTGCTCATGTGATTCCACTCACTGGGATGCCGTTCGCGTCGCCACGTGTCGCGACTCCGGGTGGTGAAGGGCGGGGTGATCCGGCATCTCCGATCGGGTGACCAGCACCCGCGCTCCGGAGCATCGGCGCAGGTCAGAGCCTCACGGCGGTGCCTCGAACCTCGTCCGGGTGCGTCGGGTCCCGTCCCTGGGAGGGGCCCCGCCCGCGTGGCCGGGCACGACCGCTCCGGGCTGCGACGGACGTCACTCGTCGTGCGCAGCGGTGCGGCGACGTCTGTACGGGGGCACGGGTGCGGAGACGAAGGCGGGTGTCGAGATGGTCGAGGGGATGCGCGAGACGGTCGTGGTCTGGAGGTCGGGCGCGGTGGTCGTCGTGATGCCCGCCGGGCGCAGCGCGTGGGACCCCGACGGCGCACCCCACGCGGCGCGCGACGGCCGTCGGCTCGTGCAGGTCGAGTGGTTGCAGGAGCTGCGCACGCTGCTCGACGTCGAGCACCACGTCGTGTGCGCACCGATCACCGACCCGGACTGGCTCACGCTTCCCGAGGCCGACCTGCGACGGGTGGGACGCGTCCTCGTCGAGGCCGGGTACCGGGTCGTCGTGGAGGAGCCGTTGCCCGAGGCGCCGCACGCGTGGGCGGACCTGCTGGAGGCCGACCTCCAGGACCTCCTGGACGAAGAGGCCCGCCCGCTCGACCGGTGACCGGTGACCGGTCGAGCGACGTGCGCTCACCCCGGCCGCCGCCGTCGGATCACCCCCTCGATCACCACCGTGACCTGCGACACGATCGCCGTCCCCGCACCTCTCCAGGACGACGCACCGACGCGTCGCCGGCGCCTGCACGGGGCAGGCCGAGGAGAGGGGCAGACTGGACATGGCACTCACGACGGACGCGGTCCTGGCCGACACGACCACCGCCGACCGCGTCGCACCGGCACCGACGGACGCGCAGGGAGCGGCCGTCCCGGCGGAGCCCGCCGACCCGGCGGCGCAGCAGCCCGAGGGGCCGAGCGACCCGGAGCTGTTCGACCGTGCCCGGGCCGGCGACGTCGAGGCGGTCGACCTGTTCTGGCGTCGCTACTACCCGTACGCGCTCGCCGCGGCCCGCCGGTTCACGCGCAGCGCGTCCGACGCCGACGACCTCGCGGCGGAGGCGTTCACGCGGATCCTCGCGCTCCTGCGGCAGGGACTTGGGCCGCGTGAGCACGCCCGGACGTACATCGCGCGAACGGTGCGCAACGCGGCGACGGACCGGTCGCGTCGCCGGGAGCCGATCACCGTCGTGATCGACGAGGCGCGCGACGTCCCGTCCTCCCACGACCCCGCCGGGGAGGCGGCGACGCTCGTCGAGCTGTTCGAGACGCTCGACTGCCTGCACGAGTGCTCGCCGCGCCAGCGCTACGCGATCTACATGACGGCGTGCGAGGGGCGTCCGATCGCGGAGGTCGCGCAGGAGCTCGGGATCTCGGCGAACGCCGTCGCGGCGCTCCTCGTGCGCGGCCGCGAGGCGATCCGCCGGGCACTCGTGCGCCGGACGACGGACCGGGTCTCGACCAACCGCCGTCGGGAGCGCGGGCTGGCGCGATGACGCGGGTCGGCCGGGCTCAGAGCAGCGCCCGCCCGATCAGGACGCGCAGCGCGTCGGGCTCGTGCAGCGGCGCGAAGGTGCACACGATGCGGGCGGGGTCGCGCAGGATCCCGTGCCGGCGCCTCGCCCACCCGGCGAGCGTCTCGCGCAGCGCCTCGACGCCGTGGGCCTGCTCCGGCGGGTCCATGACGGACGTCGTCCACGACAGGGCGAGCGCGACGCCGTCCCGGTAGCCGGTCGGGACGTCGGGGTCGAAGGCGACCCGGACGGCCTCGCCGACGAGGACGTCGCGCTCCCAGCGCCGCAGCCGGCCGAGCACCCCGGCCCGCCCGTCCACCGCGACGACGACCGGTCGTCCACCCTCCTGGGCACGCCGCACGCCCTCGGCGACGTCGGCGCACCGGGACCCGAACTCCTCGACGGGCGACAGCCCGCTCATCCCGGCACGGGCGACGGCGGGTTCGAGCAGCGCCTCCGCCTCCTCCCAACCCTGCGTGAAGGCCAGCACGGCACCGACGGGCGTGGCGGACCCTCGCGCGACGAAGAGCGTGGCGAGGTCGCGCACCCCCTCGCCGATCCCCACGCCCGAGTGGGAGCGGGCCGTGCCCAGGGCACGCGCGTGGGTGGTCAGCTCGGCGTCCTCGGTCACGGCGCGCGCGAGCAGCACGACGGCCGGCACCGCCCAGTCCTCGGGGACGGACCAGCCGTCCGCGAGCGAACCGGCTCGCCACCGTGCGCACAGGTCGCCGACCTCGTCGGGTGTTCTCGTCGTCATCGTCGGGGAAGACGCTAGGGGACCGCGGTGATGACGGCCGGACGGGGGGACCAAATCACCCCCGGCATCACCCACGCGGACCCGTTGCTCGCGCTGCGGCCCTCGGGACGCGGTGGCACCGTGCACAGGGCGCGGGCAGCGACCCGCTCGTGGCGTGCCCGCCCGGCGGGGCGCGGAGGGAGACGACGACAGGATGCCGATGCAGGACGCGGTGCCCCCGGCGGAGGTCGCGACCTCGTCGGCACCGGCGGGAGCGGCCGTCGAGACACGGGACGTCGAGCTGCTCGACGCCCTGCGGGCCGGGGACGCGGCGGCGTTCGGCGAGCTCTACGCACGGCACTACCAGGTCGCCCTCCAGGCCGCGGTGCGGACCGTGCGTGACGTCGCGACCGCCGAGGACGTCGTCGCCGACGCCTTCACCTCGGTCCTCGCCGCCGTCCGCTCCGGGGGCGGGCCGACGTCGAACGTGCGCGCCTACCTCCTCGCGACCGTGCGGAACAGCGCGATCGGCGCGCTGCGCGCGAGCTCGCGCACCCGTCCCGTCCCGCAGGAGACGCTCGACCGCCCGTACGAGGAGGACCCGGCCGTCGAGTCGGAGCACGAGCACGACCACGTGCGGGCCGCCTTCGCCGCGCTCCCGCCGAGGTGGCGCCGCGTCCTGTGGTACTCGGACGTGCACGACCTCTCGCCCGCGCAGGTCGCGCCGCTGGTGGGCTCGACGCCGAACGCCGTGTCGTCCCAGCTGCGCCGCGCGCGCGAGCGTCTGCGCCACGAGTACCTGCAGCACCACCTGCGCACGGTCGAGCCCGGCTGCGCACCGTACGCGAGCCGGCTCGGCGGGTACGTGCGGGACGCGCTCGGGCGCCGGGCACGGGAGGAGGTCGGGGCACACCTGGACGGGTGCGTGGCGTGCACCGCCGCCGTCGAGGAGCTGCGGGACGTCAACGGGCGGATCCGCACGGTGCTGCTCCCGCTGGGTCTCGTGGGAGCGTCGGCGGGCGTCGGCGCGACCGTCACCGGCGCCGGTGCCGTCACCGGAGTGCGCGCGCGGCGCGCGGTGCGACGCCGGGGTACCGACGCGACGCGCAGGCCTCCCGGGGCGCGTGCGGGCGCCCGGGCCTCCCGGGGCGCCGCGCGGCCCGGGGCCGTGACCCGCGTGACGACGGCGCTCGGTGCGCACGGGGCCGCGGGAGTGCTGGTCGGGGTCGGCGTGGTCGTGTGCCTGGCCGCCGCCGCGGCCGTCGTGGCCGCGAACGTGGGCACCGGCTCGGCCGACGGCGTGGTGGCGGGCGGCGAGCACCGCGCGGCAGGGCCGTCCGGTGGCACGCACGACCTCGGTCGCGGCAGCGACGCGGACGCCGACGACACCGGTGACGCGCCGGACCAGCCGGTCGCCGAGCCCGGGCCGCCCGCCGCGACCGACGAGCCCTCCCCGGCACCGGCCCCGACGCCGTCGGGTCCCGGTGCAGCAGGGGGCAAGCAGCACCCGCCCGAGCCCGCGACGGGCGGGACGGACCTGGTCGTCGGCCCGGTCCGGCCCCCGGCGGCGCCGTTCCCGGGCGACCACGGGAGCCCGGGCACCGGTGACGGTGACGGTGACGGCGGGCCCCCCGTCGTCGTCCCGCCCGCGGAGCCGCCCGTCGAGCCCGCCGAGCTGGACGTCGCCCTGCTCGGCGTGGGCGACCTGGTGCGGGACCGGACCGGCGTGGTCGCGATCTCCGTGACGAACACCGGGGCCCGCGCGAGCCGGGAGCTCGCCGCGAGCCTCGACCTGCCGGCGGGCGTGGCGCCCGTCGCGCCGGAGGCCGTGCGCACGACCGCGCTCGTGCGCGGCTCGGGCGTCGCGGCCGGCGCGTGGGACTGCGTCACGCGGCCGCCCGGGCCCGCCGGCCCCGCGACGACGTGCACCACGCCGGGCATCGGCCCGGGCGACACCGCGCACCTGCTGCTCCCGGTCGAGGTCGCCGAGGACGCGACGCTCGGCGCGACCGGCCTGACGGTGTCCGTCACCGAGGGGACCGTGACCGTCGCGGAGCACCACGAGCAGGTCCAGGTCCGGGCGGACGGCCTCTCGGTCCGGCACGTGGCGACCGGCGCCGTCGACGTCACGACGATCGGCGCGCCGGTGCTGCACTGCCTCCCGACGAGCCCGCGCTGCCCGGACGTCGTCGCCGGCACCGCGACCGGTTCCACGGCGACGAACAACGTCTGGCAGATGACGCCCGTGGACGAGCTGGGGCTCGGGACCACGTCCTCCTCGGCGGTCCTGGAGCTTCCGGGCGACGTGCTGGCCGCACGCCTGTACTGGTCCGGCGCGTGCGCCGGCGAGCCGGGCGCACCCCTGCTGCGTGCCCCGGACGGATCGACGTCCCGCGTCGGCGGCGTCGTCGAGGTCGACCGGGTCGGCTCGTCCTACCAGGCCGGCGCCGACGTCACGCGTCAGGTCCGGGCGGGCGGGGCCGGGACGTGGAGCGTCGCGGACGTGTGCGCGACGCCCGGGCTCGGCGCCTACGGCGGGTGGGCGCTCGTCGTCGTGCACGGGACGGGGGCGGGCACGCCGACCGGTTCGGGCGACCGCCTCGCCGTGGTGCTCGACGGGTTCGTCCGGGTCGGCTCCGCGGCTCCCCTCGTCGTGACGACCACCGGTAGGCCGGGCACGCGGGCCGACGTCGGCCTCGTCGCCTGGGAGGGCGACGCGGGTGGGTCGGGGGACCGGCTCCGCCTCGGCGGGCAGGCGCTGGTACCCCTGCGCTGGGACGGCTCGGGCCCGGCCGGGCCCGGCCGGGCCGACGACGCCCTCGACTCCACGGCGTGGGGCTCCGCCTACGCGAACTCGCTCGGCGTGGACGCGAAGCGGTTCGAGCCCGTCGTGCTCGACGACGCGGTCGTGCGGGTCGAGGCCACGACGGGCTCGGACGTCTACCTCGTCGGCGCGCTGTCCGTCGTCAGCGGGGCGCCTGCGGGCGGTTGATCGGGTCGAGGAGACCCAGCTCGTGAGCCCGGCGCACGGCCTCCGCCTTGTCGTGCACCCTCAGGCGCCGGTAGATCTCCCGGACCTGGGTCTTGACCGTGTTGCGCGAGACGAAGAAGTCGCGCGCGATCTCCGGCCCGGTCAGCCCGTCGGCGAGCGCCTGCAGCACGAGGAGCTGACGCTCGGGGAGCTGGACGAACGCGACCTCGGACGGCGCCCCGACCTCGTGGCGGAGCGGGGCGATCAGGTCGTGGGTGGACGGGTCCGCGAGGGCGAGCAGCGAGTCGAGCGACGTCGCCGCCCACCCGAACGCGAGCAGGGACCCGTGACGGCGCGAGAACGAGGCCGCCCGCGCGAGCTCTGCCCGGGCGCCCTCGACGTCGCCCGTGGCGTGCAGCGCCTCGGCGGTCACGACGTGCGCCTCGGTGCGTGGACCGACGGACAGGCCGTCCTGGCTCGTCAGCGGGGCGGCGCTGCGCAGGGCCGTCGCGGCGTCGCCGCGCGCGATCGCGACACGGGTCCGCAGCAGGGCGTGGGCCACGCTCCCGGGCGCGAGGGCAGCCTCGACCGTCGCCGCCGTCGTCCCGTGCCCCATCGCGAGGTAGAGCCGGCCGAGGTCCAGGGCCACCAGGGGCGGCGCGCGCGTCAGGTCGGGGGCGGGGGCGTCGTCCCGGCGGTGGACCGGGCCGCGTCGGGCGAGCGTCGCGCGCAGGTGGTCCGCCGCGACGGCCGGCCGGCCGTTCAGCACGGCCGCCCCCGCCTCGACGTGCAGGCCGACGTACCAGAGGTCGGAGTCGACGCTGTCGAGCACGGCCGGCGAGGTGGCGGCGCTCGCGGCCCGCGCCGGGTCGGCGGACGCGAGCGCCGTGAGGGCGTCGACGAGGCCACGCACGTCGCCCGTGACGGCGGTCCACCAGCGCGGGGGGCGGGGGAGGGCGTCGAGCTCGACGAGCCACGCGCGCGCTCCGCGGACGTCCTCGCCCAGGGACTCGGCGAGCGCGGCGAGGCCGGCACCGGCGCCGGCGAGCCGCAGCAGGCCGGCGCGCAGCGCCTCGTGGTGGGCGAGCTGGGCCAGGAGCGACGCCTCGGCGGGCTGCCAGCCCTCGAGCGCAGCGAGCGCTCCCTGGAGCGCGACGAGCGTGGTGGTGGCGGCGTCCGCGGGTGCCGCGGACGGGTCCGGGCCCGTGCCGCCCGCGGTGCGCAGCCACGCGCGGCTGCGCGCGAGGGCCTCGCCGTGGCACCCCGCTCGACGCAGGCCGACGACGTCGAGGAACGTCTCCAGCGCGTCCGCGGCCGTGCGCGCCGGCACGGCGGGCAGGACGGCCGCGTCGTCGGGCAGCGCCTCGGTCCGGGCGGGTACGTCCCGCGCCGGGGCGTGCCGGACGACGCCGAGCGGTGGCCGGACCGCGGTCAGGAGCAGGACGAGGCGCGCGGGGACGTCCCGCGAGGTCGCGCCCCCGAGCGCCGCCCACAGGGACTCCGGCGCGTGGTCGTCGCTACCGTCCAGCAGCCGCGTCCACGTCCCGTCGAGGGTCTGCTCGACGCGCGCGGCGTCGGCCGACTCGAGCTCGAGCAGCAGGGCGCGCCGAGCGTGCCCGCGCGCGAGCCGCGAGGAGGACGCGCCGAGGGCGCGGGCGCTCACGCGCGCGGGGTGGCGACGCCGTGCGACCTCGAGGAAGGCCGTGCGCAGGCGTGGTCGCAGGGCGTAGGTGACGCCCCCCGGCCCGTGGCCGCGCACGACCGCGCCGGCGTCCTGCAGCCGCGCGAGCTGCTCCCGGGGCCGGGCGACGTTGGTGAGCAGGCCGAGGTCGACGACGTCGAAGTCCTCTGCGACGGACACGTCGAGCATGAGCTCGACGACGTCGCGCGGCAGGCCCTGCAGCGCGCGCGACCGGTGGCGCCGGGTCGTGCCCAGGACGAGCTCCTCGGTGATCGGCTCCCCGCGGGCCCCTGCGGCGGTGAGGTCCGCGACCGCGCCGAAGACGCCGTGCGCCCACCCCGCGAGATGGTCGACGAGGATCTCGGCGAGCTCGCCGTCGAGCCACACCCCCGAGAGCTTCGCGGCCTGGACGGCCTCGTCCGCGGTGACGGCGAGGTCGTCCAGCGTGAGGCCGAGCGCGTCCCCCGCGGGGGGTCCGTCGTGCGGCGGGCGGGCGGTCGTCACGCAGACCACGCGCCCGTGCCGCATCCGGCGGGCGACGGCCTCCAGCGGCGCGAGCACGCCCCGGGTGGCGGGCACGACGTCGTCGACGACGAGGACCGCACCCTCCGCGTCGAGCCGGTCCGCGACGTCGTCCGGCGTGGGAACCCGGTCCGGTGCCAGCCCGGGGGCCGGTGTGCGCCCGACGACGTACGCCAGTGCGTCGTGCACCCGGGCGGCGAGCGCGTCGCCGCCCGTGCCGGTGCGCGTCCCCTCCGGGCGCGGGCGGGCCGAGACCCAGACGACCGGCGTGCCGCGACCGATCTCCCGGCGTGCCCAGGCACCCACCGCCGTCGTCGCGCCGTAGCCGTGCGGGGCGTGGATCGTCGTCAGGCGCGCACCGGAGCGCAGCGACTCGTCGACGGTGCGACGACGGTGCACCGTGCGTGGCACCGGCGGCAGCAGCGACACGGCCCGCTGGAGGGCGTCCGACGTCTGGTGGGGTGCGGTCTGCGGGGGAGCGTCCTGGGTCGCCCAGAAGGCATCGGTCACCGGTGCACGGTCCTTCCTCACGCAGGGCACGTCCGCCCGGCACGGGGGGAGGACGTCGGGAGCCGTGGCCGTCGGCACGAGGGCCGCCGCGACCCTGCGGGGCCACCTACCGATCGAACGACACGCGGACGCGATCCGGAGGTGGCAGGAGGGTGATTCGAGGGGTGATCGAACCGATTCGGTCCGCGTGCGCGGACGAGGGCGGGGCGCCCGGGGTGCGCGACGGCCCTGCCGGGCGCGGTCGCACCCGCGGGCCCCGCACCCGGTCCTGCGTCGGGGTCAGCCCTTCGTCGTGATGAGGTGCGGGCGCTTCTCCATGTCCGCGAGACCGTTCCACGCGAGGTTGACCAGGTGCGCGGCGACCTCGGTCTTCCGGGGCGAGCGCACGTCCAGCCAGTACTGGCCGGTGAGCGCGACCATGCCGACGAGCATCTGTGCGTAGATGGGCGCGACCTTGGGGTCGAGCCCGCGCGTCTTGAACTGGTCCGCGAGCAGGTGCTCGACCTGGGTCGCGACGTCGCCGATGAGGCTCGAGAACGTGCCGGTCGCCTGGGCGACGGGGGAGTCGCGCACGAGGATGCGGAACCCGTCCTCGGAGGCCTCGATGTACGTCAGGAGCGCGAGCGCGGTCCGCTCGAGCAGGACCTTGGGGTGGCCGCCCTGGTCGAGCGCGCCGGAGAGGGCGGCGGTGAGCGCCTGGACCTCACGGTCGACGACGACCGCGTAGATGCCCTCCTTGCCGCCGAAGTGCTCGTACACGACCGGCTTGGACACCTCGGCGCGCGCCGCGATCTCCTCGACGCTCGTGCCTTCGAACCCCTTCTCCGCGAACAGCCCGCGACTCACGGCGAGCAGCTGCTCACGGCGCTGGCTCGCGGTCATGCGGGAACGGGGAGTACGTCTGGGCTCGGCCACGGGACCCATCATGCCGTGACATCACCGCGGTCCGGCGGCGGGTCCGGCGTGCGGTGTGGCGCGGCCCACGCCGCGGCCGGGGTGCGGAAGGGGCGAGACGGGCAGGCGCGTCGTCGGGCACCGGGGGCGACCTGGCAGACTGTTCCCGGACCCAACCCGCCCGCCGCGGCCCGGGAACGCACCGGGGCACAGACGTGGGCACCGGTGTGGCCGGGTCCGATCCGCCTTGGTGTAATCGGCAGCACAAGGGTTTTTGGTGCCCTTGGTCCAGGTTCGAGTCCTGGGGGCGGAGCTCGTGCCACCGATCCCGAGGGGAACACCCATGGAAGCTCAGCAGGGAACCGACACCACGGTCGGCCCCGCTGCCGTGATCGTCCTCGCCGCAGGCGAGGGCACGCGGATGAAGTCGTCCACCCCGAAGATGCTCCACACCCTGGCCGGCCGCAGCCTGCTGGGGCACGTGCTCGTCGCGGCGCGCTCGCTCGACCCGGCACTGCTCGCCGTCGTCGTGCGGCACGAGCGCGACCGCGTGGCGGAGCACGCGCAGGGCGTCGACCCGGACGTGGTGGTCGTGGACCAGGACGAGGTCCCCGGGACCGGGCGTGCCGTGCAGTGCGCGCTCACCGCGCTCGACGCGAAGGCGAACGCGCTGGCGCTGCTCCAGGGCGTGCCCGACGGCGAGGAGGGCCGTGGCGTGGGCGACGGGCTCGAGGGCCCGGTCGTCGTCACGGCGGGCGACACGCCCCTGCTCGACGGCGGCACGCTGGCCCAGCTCCTCGCGGCGCACGTCGCGGACGGCAACGCCGTGACCCTGCTGACCACCGAGCTCGAGGACGCGACCGGCTACGGGCGCGTCGTGCGCGACGCCACGGGCGACGTGCTGCGCATCGTCGAGCACAAGGACGCGACGGCCGACGAGCTCGCGATCCGCGAGATCAACGCGTCGATCTACGTGTTCGACGCCGCGGTGCTGCGCCGCGGGCTGGGCACGCTCGGGCGCGACAACGCGCAGGGCGAGGTCTACCTGACCGACGTCGTCGCCGCGGCGCGCGCCGAGGGCGGGGTCGTGCGGGCGCTCGTCTCCGACGACCCGACCGTCGTGGAGGGCGTCAACGACCGCGTCCAGCTCTCGGTCCTGCGGGCCGAGCTCAACCGCCGCCTGCTCGAGGGCTGGATGCGCGAGGGCGTGACGGTCGTCGACCCGGCGACCACGTGGGTCGACGTCGACGTGGAGCTGGCGCGCGACGTGACCCTGCTCCCGGGCACGCAGCTGCACGGCGCGACGGTCGTCGCCGAGGGCGCGACGATCGGCCCCGACACGACGCTCACGGACACCGAGGTCGGTGCCGGCGCCACGGTGACCCGGACGCACGGCACGCTCGCCGTGCTGGGTGCGGGCACGACCGTCGGCCCGTTCGCCTACCTGCGCCCGGGCACCGTGCTGGGGGCGAAGGGCAAGATCGGCACGTTCGTCGAGACGAAGAACGCGGAGATCGGCGAGGGGTCGAAGATCCCCCACCTGTCCTACGTCGGCGACGCGACGATCGGTGAGCACACGAACATCGGCGCCGCGTCGGTCACCGTCAACTACGACGGCGTCCACAAGCACCGCACGGTCATCGGCTCGCACGCACGCACCGGTGCGGACAACATGTTCGTCGCCCCCGTGACCGTCGGCGACGGCGCGTACACCGGCGCGGGGTCCGTCATCCGCCGCGACGTGCCCGCGGGCGCGCTCGGCGTGAGCGGAGCCCCGCAGCGCAACATCGAGGGCTGGGTCGAGCGCCGTCGTCCTGGCACGGCCGCGGCCGACGCCGCGGTCGCCGCGCGCGCGAGCGACCCGGACGCGCCGCCGCTCGGCGCGCAGGCCCAGGCCCAGCTCGCGGACCAGAGCGCCGCGGCGACCGCCGAGCGCCCGACGCCGCCCCCGCCCAGCCCCGGCATCGAGCACACGCTCGAGGCGCTGCGCGGTGCGCGACCGACCGACTGACCGACCCGCAGACCGACCCCCCGACCCGGACTCCCACCGAAGGAACCACTCGCATGAGCAGCACGATCGCCGGAAACGGGGACAAGTCCCTCGTCCTCGCCTCGGGGCGCGCGCACCCCGAGCTCGCCAACGACGTCGCGCGGGAGCTGGGCATCGACCTGCTCCCCACGACCGCGTACGACTTCGCGAACGGCGAGATCTACGTCCGGTTCGGCGAGTCCGTCCGCGGCGCCGACGTCTTCATCCTCCAGAGCCACACCGCGCCGATCAACCAGTGGATCATGGAGCAGCTGCTCATGGTCGACGCCGCGAAGCGCGCCTCGGCCCGCACCATCACGGTCGTCCAGCCCTTCTACGGCTACGCCCGCCAGGACAAGA
>CAZFUQ010000105.1:0-12162 GCA_964521905.1 uncultured Cellulosimicrobium sp. | reverse complement strand
CGGGTCGTCGAGCGCCTTGCGGTACTCGGTCTCGATCTCGTCGAGCGCGGCGATCAGCGCCTCGGGGACGAAGCGCCCGCCGAACTCGCCGAAGTACGGGCCCTCCTGCGTCGCGAGGGAACGGGTCAGGTCGGCGCGCACGGAGCGGTCGGTGGTCGGGTGGGTCGAGTCGGGCACGGGGCCGGACCTCCTGCGTGAGGGGATGGGCGGGGCCGGGGCGCGGCGCCTGCGGGGTGACGGACGGTGCCGTCCCTCCTCAGGGCCGCACGGACCACAGCGACGGGTGCGCCCCGGCCGCGACGAGGTCCGCGACCGACGCGCGGGGCGCGTCGTCGGTGACGAGCGCCTCCCCGACGAGCACCGCGTGCGCGCCCGAACGGGCGAAGTCCATGACGTCGTGCGGCCCGCGCACGCCGGACTCGGCGACGCGCACGACCTCGTCCGGGATCGCCGGGGCGAGCCGGGCGAACGTCGTGCGGTCGACGTCGAGCGTCTTGAGGTCGCGCGAGTTCACGCCGACGACGCGCGCGCCGGCGTCCAGCGCGCGCGAGACCTCCTCGAGCGAGTGCACCTCGACGAGCGCGGTCATGCCGAGGGAGTGCACACGCTCCACGAGGGAGGTGAGCACCGTCTGCTCGAGCGCGGCGACGATGAGCAGGACGATGTCCGCACCGTGCGCCCGCGCCTCCCACACCTGGTACGGCGTGACGACGAAGTCCTTGCGCAGCACGGGGACGTCGACCCGGGCCCGCACGGCGTCGAGGTCGGCGAGGCTGCCGTTGAACCGTCGCTGCTCGGTGAGGACCGAGATCGCGGACGCGCCGCCCGTCTCGTACTCCCCCGCCAGCTCGGCCGGGTCGGCGATCGCGGCGAGCGCGCCCTTGCTGGGGCTCGACCGCTTGACCTCGGCGATGATCGCGACCGCGTCGTCCGCCTTGAGCCGGCTCACGCACTCGAGGGCACCGGGCACACGGTGGGCGCGCTCCTTCAGCTCGTCCAGCGAGGTCGACGCCTGGCGCACCGCGAGATCCTCGCGCACCCCGGCGACGATGTCGTCCAGAACAGTCATCGTCCCACCACTCCCCGTGTCGTTCCGCCCCCTGCCGGGCCGGTCGGCCCACAGTGCACCCACAGGTTCAGGCCGACCCGTTGACAGGGAGGTACCTGCCATCGTAGAGCCGACCCCACGTGACGATGACCACGGCCCACCTCACGAGACGGCGGCCGACGGGGCCCCGCAGGGTCAGGGGGCCACCGGCCCCAGCCAGGGGACGAGGGCCGGCACGTTGCGGAGCACCCCGAACAGGACGAGCACGGCGAGACCGCCCCACCCGGCCCACGTCGGCACGCGCGGGCCTCCGCGGCCCTGCCACGCGCGCACCAGCCACACCGCCCACAGGGCGACGAGCAGCGGTGCGACGACGACCCAGAGGGGGTTCATGGCCCAGGCGGAGGCGAGATCGAGGTGCACGAGGTCGTGCGTGGCCCGCAGCCCGCCGCAGCCGGGGCACGCCAGCCCGGTGAGGGCGAGGAGCGGGCACGTGACGTAGTGGCCGGGACGGTTCGGGTCGACCGCCCCGACGTAGACGGTCGCGGCCGCCACCAGCGCCCCGAGCGCGAGCGGGGCGCGGGTCGCCACCGGCAGGCGCCGGCGCTGTACCGTCCCGGACGTCACGGCCGGGTCAGGGCTGGTCGGGGATCGCGTCGACGAACGCGAAGAAGGCGGGGAAGAACGCGAGGACCGCGACGAGGCCGAGGACGGAGATCCCGATCGCGACCCAGCCGAGGACGACGCCCGCGGTCGCCATGCCCCCGTTGTCCGCCTGTCCCTCGGCCACCGCGCGCTTCGCATAGCTGCCCACGATGACCGCGGGGATCCCGGTGAACAGGCCACAGCTCAGGGCGAACGCGGCGATGCCGAGGACGAGCGACCAGACCGCGAGCCCGTTCTTGGGGTAGTACGGCGGCGGGCCGTAGGCCGCGGCCGGGTACGGCGGGACCTGCGCGTAGCCGCCGGGTGCCGGGGTCCCGTACGGCGCCTGCGACCCGCCCTGGGCGTCCGCGGGGCCGTACGGTCCGGCTCCCGGCGGCTGCGTCACCGAGAGACCTGCTTCTGCCCGTAGCCCATGTTGCGCAGCACGAGACCGATCACGAGGCTCGCGGCGACGATGCCGACGCCGACCCAGAAGAGCCACACCGTGGACACGGTCGTGAAGGCCGGGATGACGAACCCGACGGAGGCGACGAGCGCGCCGACCATGATGCCGGTCATCGTGAACCACGCGGCGACGGTGTGGCCGTGGTTCGTGGGCGGCGCCGCGGTCGGCAGGTAGGCGATCTCGGTCTGCTGGTTCTCGGCCATGAGGGTCGTGCCTTTCGTCATGATGTGTTCAGAGCCTATCGGACCGCGCGGGGGTCGTCCCGGCAGCCCGTCCGCCGCGGTCGGCGGGCACGCTCAGCGGTCCGTGGGGTCCTCGCCCCGGGAGAGCGCGTCCCAGGCGTCGTGGTCGGCCAGGTCGTCGGGCGCGTCTGCTGCCGCCGGGCCCCTCTCCGCGGCCGCGACCGCGGGGCCCTGCGCGGACGGTCCGGCGTCCCCCGCCGCGCCGTCGGCGCCCCCGGAGGTCGCACGCTCGTGCCTGGTCGACGCCCCGGCCCACGCCCGCGAGCCGACGGCGACCCACACCACCACGAGCACCGTCACCACCCCGAGCACCGCGGCGATCCACGGCGCGACGGTCAGCGAGACCGGCGAGGTGAGCTCGGTGACGCCGGTCGCGTCCGCGACGGCCGATCGCGCGCTCGGCTCGGGGTCGAGCGCGACACCGAGCGCGGCGGCGGTCGACACGACGCCGCTCGCCGCGGCGACGACGAGGACGACCCAGCGGCCGACCCGGCCCACGAGCCCGAGCGCCAGCGCCGCCGCGACGAGCACGAGCGCGGCAGCGCTCACGCCGGGAGCCGCCGAGGTGCCGGTGATCGCGACCTCGACCTGCGGGTCGAGCGCGGTGGCACCCGTCGTGCGCGACCACGTGGGTGCGGCCGCGGCGAGGGTCGCACCACCCAGGAGCAGCAGGACCCAGATCGCGGTGCGCCTGCTCGGGCCCCTCACGCGAGGCTCCGCAGCCGGGCCGCGACCTGGACCGCGCGCACCGCGGCTGCCGCCTTGTTGCGCGACTCGGCGTACTCGAGCGCCGGGACGGAGTCCGCCACGATGCCGCCGCCGGCCTGGACGCTCGCGCGCCCGTCGCGGATCAGCGCGGTGCGGATCGCGATGGCCATGTCCATGTCGCCGTCGAAGTCGAAGTACCCCGCCGTGCCGCCGTAGATGCCGCGCGACGCGGGCTCGAGCTCGTCGATGAGGGCGATCGCGCGCGGCTTCGGCGCACCCGACAACGTGCCCGCGGGGAACGTCGCGCGGAAGGCGTCGAGCGCCGTCGCCCCCGCGCGCAGCGTGCCGACCACCGTGGAGCACAGGTGCATGATGTGGCTGAAGCGCTTGGTCGCCATGAACTCGACGACCTCGACCGACGTCGGCTCGCACACCTTCACCAGGTCGTTGCGCGACAGGTCGACGAGCATGATGTGCTCCGCCAGCTCCTTGGGGTCCTGCAGCAGCTCCTCGCCGAGCGCGACGTCCTCCTCCGGCGTGGCCCCGCGCGGGCGCGAGCCCGCGATGGGGAACGTCGTGACGCGCCCGTCCTCGACCTTGACGAGCGTCTCCGGGCTGGAACCGACGACCGCGAAGTCCCGCCCGTCGGCGTCCGTGAGCTGGAAGTAGTACATGTACGGGCTCGGGTTGATGGTCCGCAGCGCCCGGTAGACGTCGAGGGGCTCCGCGGGGCAGTCGAGGTCCAGACGCTGGGACAGCACGACCTGGAACACCTCGCCCTCACGGATCGCGTCCTTGCCCGCGACGACGGACGCCTCGAACTCCTCGCGCGTCGAGCGGAACTCGAGCTCGGGCTCCGCCTCGTCGACGACGACCGACGCGACGTGCGCCCCGCGCGCGACGAGGCGTGCCTGCATCGCGTCGAGCCGCGCGACGGCGTCCGCGTACGCCTCGTCGACGCGCTCGTCCGTGTCGTCGAAGTTGATCGCGTTCGCCACGAGCCACACGCTGCCCTCCGCGTGGTCCACGACCGCGAGATCGGTCGCGAGGCACAGCGTGAGCTCGGGCACGCCCAGCTCGTCGGGCGCGTCGGACGGGAGCGTCGGCTCCCAGTGCCGGATGACGTCCCAGCCGATCGCCCCGGCGAGCCCGCCCGTCAGCGGCGGCAGCCCGTCGATCGCGGGCGTGCGCAGCGCCTCCAGGGTCGCCTCGAGGACGTCGACGACGTCGCCGCTCGTCGGGACGCCCGCGGGCACGTCGCCCGACCAGACCGCCCGGCCGTCGTGCGCCGTGAGCGTCGCGCGCGACGCGACGCCGACGAAGGAGTACCGCGCCCAGCGACCGTCGGACTCCGCCGACTCGAGCACGAACGTGCCGGGTCTGCCCTGCGCGAGGGTGCGGTACAGCCCGACGGGCGTGACGTCGTCGGCGAGGAGGCGCCGCACGACGGGGATCACGCGCCGCGTCGTCGCGAGCGAGCGGAACCCGTCCGCGGCCGGCCACGTCGCGCCCCACGCCGGACCGCCCGACGGGACGGTGGTGGGCTCGGCCTGGGCGGCGGTCGCGTTCACTGGTTCTCCTCCTCGGGATCGGGGTCGGTCGTGGTGGCGCCGGGCACGGACGGCAGCTCCCCGACGACGGCCCCGAGGTCGCCCCCGGCCTCGAAGCACGTGCGGGTACCGGTGTGGCACGCCGCGCCGACCTGGTGCACCCGCACCAGCAGCGCGTCGCCGTCGCAGTCGAGCGCGACCGAGCGCACGACCTGCACGTGCCCCGACGTGTCACCCTTGCGCCAGTACTCCTGGCGCGACCGGCTCCAGAACGTCACGCGTCCCGTGGTCAGCGTGCGGTGCAGCGCCTCGTCGTCCATCCAGCCGAGCATGAGCACGTCGCCCGTGTCGTGCTGCTGGACGATCGCGGCGACGAGCCCCGCGTCGTCGCGCTTCAGGCGCGCCGCGATCGCGGGGTCGAGCGCGGGGTCGGTCGTGGTCTGCTGGCCGGTCGTGAAGTCGGGCACCTGAGAATCCTGCCAGACGCCGGGCGTCCCCCGGGCCGTCGTCCGGGGCGCCGCGGCGATCAGCGGGTCTGAGAGACCCACGCGTCGTGCATGCGGGCGTAGACGCCGTCCGCTCGCGACAGGTCGGCGTGGTGTCCCAGCTCGACGACGCGGCCCGCGTCGACCACGACGACGAGGTCCGCGGCCTCGGCGGTCGAGAGGCGGTGCGCGATGGTCAGCGTCGAGCGCCCCGCGGTGAGCGAGGCGAGGGCCCGGGCGATGCGCACCTCGGTCGCCGGGTCGACGGCGGAGGTCGCCTCGTCGAGGACGAGCAGGTCGGCCTCGGCGAGGTACGCCCGCACCAGCGCGACGAGCTGGCGCTCCCCCGCGGACAACGACTCGCCGCGCTGACCCACGGGCGAGTCGAGCCCGTCGGGCAGGTCCGCGACCCAGTCGGTCAGCCCGAGGCGCTCGACGGCGGCCTCGACGCGCGCACGGCGGGCGGCGGCGGGCTCGTCCTGCGCCTCGCCACGCAGCCCGTACTCGACGTTGTCGGCGAGCGTGCCGTCGAAGAGGAAGCCCTCCTGCGGGACGAGCACGACGCGCTCGCGCAGGGACTCGACGGCGATGTCGCGCAGGTCGACGCCGTCGAGCAGGACCCGGCCACCGGTCGGGTCCATGAGGCGCGTGACGAGCTTGGCGATCGTCGTCTTGCCCGATCCCGTCGCCCCGACGACGGCGACCGACGCGCGCGCGGGCAGGTCGAGGTCCACGCCGTGCAGGACCTCGGGGCCGTCGGGGTAGGCGAACCGCACCCCTTCGAGGCGCACGTTCGCGGGTCCCCGGGGGCTGCGCACGCCGTCCTCGCCCGCGTCGACGACCTCGACGGGCGTCTCGAGCACCGCGAGGACCCGGCGCCAGCCGGCGATCGCGTTCTGCAGCTCGTTGAGGATCTCGGTCGCCATCTGCACCGGGCCGGTGAAGAGCTGGACGAGGAACAGGAACGCGAGGAGCCTGCCGACGGAGATGTCGCCGGCGACGCCGAGCAACGAGCCGACGACCACGACGACGGCGAGCACGAGGTTCGCGACGAGCACCCCGCTCGAGAAGACGACGGCCACGAGCTTCTGGGCACGCACCATCGCGCGACGCGTGCCGTCCACGGCGGCGTCGATCCGGCGCGCGGTGCGGGCGCCGGCACCGTACGCGCGGATGGTCTCCGCGCCGACGATCGACTCGGAGATCGCGCCGAGCATCGCGCCGACGCGTGCCCGCACCTGGGTGTACGCGTCGTTGACCCGTGCCTGCGCGGGCCGCAGGACCAGGAACAGCGGGACGAAGCACGCCCACACCACGAGCGTGAGCTGCCACGAGTACACGGCCATGAGGACGGTCGCGACGCCGATCTGCAGGACCGAGACGAGCAGCATGATGCCGCCCCACTGGACGAACAGGGAGATCGTGTCGACGTCGCTCGTCACGCGCGAGACGAGCGAGCCCCGCCGCTCGGAGTTCTGCGTGAGGACCGACAGGTCGTGCACGTGCCGGAAGGCGCGCACGCGCAGGCCGGCGAGCCCCGCCTCGGTCGACCGGAAGAGGCGCACGTTGACGAGCGCCGAGCACAGGCCCGCGAGCACGAGGATCCCGGCGGCGACGGAGACCAGGAGCGCCACACGGGTGGTGTCGGGGCCGCCGTCGGCGAGCACGCCCGTGTCGATCGTCTGCTGGACGGCGACGGGGACGACGACCCGGCCGAGCGCGGCCGCGACCGCCAGGGCGAGGGTCACCCCGATGCCGTCGAGGATCTGCGGCGAGACCTGGACGCCGCGACGCAGCGTCGCGAGGACGCCGAGCGAGCTGGCCGACGCGATGCGGGCGTCGGCGCGGCCGGCAGGTGTGGTCGTGGTCTGCGTCATTCCTCCAGCGCCCCCGTCTCGACGTGCCGCACGACGTCGTCCTCCTCCGTCTCCTCCCGGCGCGCGAGGTCCTCCTCGCGCACCTCCTCGGCACCGTCGCGGTCGGACGCGGTGCGCACCGCGTCGTCGGTCGCGTCGGTGCGTTCCTGCTCGCGCCGCTCGGCCTCGCGGGCGTACGCCGTCGCGAGCTCGCGGTACCCCGCGTCGCGGGCCAGGAGCTCTGCGTGCGTGCCCACGTCGACGACCCGGCCGGACTCGACGTGCACGACGACGTCCGCGAGCGCCACGCTCGACATGCGGTAGGCGACCATGACGACCGTGGGACGGTCGTCGCCGTCGCGGGCGAGCCCGGACAGGATCTGCTGCTCGACGCGCGGGTCGACGGCCGACGTCGCGTCGTCGAGCACCAGCAGTCGCGGACGGCGCACGAGCGCGCGGGCGATGGCGAGCCGCTGGCGCTGCCCGCCGGACAGGTTCGCCCCGCGCTCGCCCAGGGGCGCGTCGAGGCCCTCGGGCAGTCGTTCGACGACGTCGTCGACCCGCGCGAGCCGCAGCGCCTCCCAGACCTGGTCGTCGTCCGGCCCGACGACGCCCTCGTCGGCGAGCGTCACGTTGGCGCGCACCGTGTCCTCGAAGACGAACGCCTGCTGGGCGACGAGCGCGACCTGGTGCGTGAGCTCGGCCGCTCGCACGTCGCGCACGTCGACCCCGTCGAGCAGGACGTGCCCGCGCGTCGGGTCCGACAGGCGCGCGAGGAGGGAGACGAGCGTGGTCTTGCCCGCGCCCGTCGGCCCGACGACGGCGACCGTGGTCCCGGGTGCGACGTCCAGGTCCACGTCGTCGAGGAGCGTGACGTCCCGGCCGCCGGCGCGCACGTCCACCCCGACGCCCTCGAGCCGGACGCCGAGCCCCCGCCCACCGGCGGGGAGGTCGCTCGTGCCCGGCCGCAGGACTCCCCCGGAGTCGACGACCCGGCTGATGCGCTCGTAGCCGACGAGCGCGCGCGGCAGCTCGCCGAGCACCCAGCCGAACGCCCGGACGGGCACGGCCATGACGGTCAGCAGGTACGCCGCGGTGACGATGTCTCCCGCGGCGACGTCGCCACCCGTCAGGCGGACCGTGCCGACCCCGAGCACGAGGAGCGTGCCGAGGGACGGCAGGAGCTCGATCACCGGGTCGAAGAACGCGCGGACGACGCCGACGCGGACGTTCGCCGCCCGCAGCTCGTCGGTCCGCGCGGCGAACCGGGCCTCCTCGCGGTCCGCGGTCCCGAGCGACGTGACCAGGAGCGCCGCCTCGAAGCTCTCGTGCGCGACGTCGGACACCTCGGCCCGCAGCTGTTGCGCGTGCGTGATCGCGGGCGACATGTAGCGCTGGAACACGATGTTCACGGCGATCGCGACGGGGATGACGACCAGCGCGGCGCACGCGAGCCAGACGTCGACGCGCAAGAGCATCACGGCGGAGACGCCGATCATGACCACGACGCCGAGCGCGAACGGCAGCGGGTTGAACACGCCTGTCGCGGCCTCGACGTCGGAGTTGGCGTTCGACAGGAGCTGGCCGGCGGGGTGCGAGCGGTGCCAGGACATGGGCAGGCGCAGGTACTGACGGGTCACGGCGGTGCGGTGCCGCGCCTGGAGCGCGGCGTAGCCGTTGCCCGCGAAGATCCGCCGCGCCGCGACGCTCGCCGCGAGCGAGACCGCGATGCCGGCCAGGACGAGCCCGGCGACCCAGATCCGACCACGAGCGGCCTCGTCGCCCGCGATCGCGGGGACGACGACCTCGTCGGTCACCGTGCCGATCGCGCTGCTCACCGCGACCGTGAGCGCCCCGAAGAGCGCGGACGACCCGATCGCGAGGACGTAGGTGCCGGGCTCGTCGCGGATGCCGCGACCCATGAGCACGAGCGAGCGGCGCACGCGCGAGCCCGTGAGGGCGTGCGGACGGCGCACCGACGGCCCTCCGGGCGGGAGGTCGGGCTTCGGGGTGGACGGAGCACCCGGGGCGGTCGGGGCGGGCTGGGCGTCGGCGCCGGTGGGGCGCGTCCTGCTGCCGGGCACGGGACGGTCCTCGTCTTTCGTTCAGGGGGTCTACAGATCCTCTCACGGACCCCCGACACCCCCGGCGGCAGCGCTCCCGCTCAGCGCACGGAGACGCCCTCCGCGCGCATCGCGTCCTTGACCTGGCCGATCGTCAGAGCGCCGAAGTGGAACACGCTCGCGGCGAGGACCGCGTCGGCGCCGGCCCGCGCGGCGGCCACGAAGTGCCCGGGCGTCCCGGCCCCGCCGCTCGCGATCAGGGGCACCCGGACCTCGGACCGGACCGCCGCGAGCATCTCCAGGTCGAACCCGGCCGTCGTGCCGTCGGCGTCCATGGAGTTGAGCAGGATCTCGCCCGCGCCGAGCTGCGCCGCGCGCGCGGCCCACTCCACGGCGTCGACGCCGGTCCCCCGACGGCCGCCGTGGGTCGTGACCTCGTACCCGGACCCGGTCCGCACGTCGCCGGTGGTCCGGCGGGCGTCGACCGACAGCACGAGCACCTGGCTGCCGAAGCGGTCCGCGATCTCCGCGATCAGGTCCGGGCGTGCGATCGCGGCCGTGTTCACCCCGACCTTGTCGGCCCCCGCACGCAGGAGGCGGTCCACGTCGTCGGCCGAGCGCACGCCGCCACCGACCGTGAGGGGGACGAAGACCTGCTCGGCCGTACGCCGCACGACGTCGTACGTCGTCTCACGGTTGCCCGAGGACGCGGACACGTCGAGGAAGGTCAGCTCGTCCGCGCCCTCGGCGTCGTAGCGCGCCGCGAGCTCGACCGGGTCTCCCGCGTCGCGCAGGTTCTCGAAGTTCACGCCCTTGACGACGCGCCCCGCGTCGACGTCGAGGCACGGGATCACGCGGATCGAGACGGTCATGAGGACCCTCCTTGGTCGGCCGGCGCCTCGCCGGTCGTGTCTGTGCTGGTGTCGCCCGTGTCGTCGGCGCCGGCCGCCTCCTCGGTCACCGGGAACTGGGCGTCGAGGATGTCCACGACGTAGACGAGCGTCTCGCCCGCGAGCGGGTTGGCCGTGGCCCCGTAGGCGAGGTCGGGCGGCACCACGAGCAGCACCTGGCTGCCCACGGACTGCTCGAGGAGGCCCTGCTCCCACCCCTCGATGACCTCGCCGATGCCGATCATGATCGACAGCGGGGCGGCGCCGTCGGTCCACGTCGAGTCGAAGACCTCGCCGTCGGACCACTTCACGCCCGTGTACCGCACGGTGACGACCTGGCCGACCTCGACCTGGCGGCCGTCACCGCGGACCAGCGGCTGCACGACGATCCCGCCCGGTGCCGCGGTCTCCGACGGGATCGTCACGCTCGGCGACCCGTCCTCGGCGAGCGTGACGGCGGGCAGCCCGTCGACCGGCGCGACGGCCTCGCCCGCCGCGCGCGTGGGCAGCACGTCCACGACGAGGGCGACCGGCACGCCGTCGTCCTCCTCGACGCGCAGGAGCCGGGCACCGACGCGCTGGCCGCGCAGCAGGTCGCGCAGGTCGCGGCCGACCGACTCGTCGGTCAGCGTGCGCCAGCGCGGTGCGTCCGTGTACGTGTTCTGCAGGACCGTCCCGTCGCTCACGTCCTGGGCGTAGAGGTTGAGCAGGAGCGGCCCGCCGTCGACGAGCGCCGCGCCGGCGCCCGGCCAGACGACCTCCGAGCGCGCCTCCGGTACGTCGAGCGGCATCCTGTACTGGAGCTCCGGCGGCTCGCCGGACGACCCGGCGACCGTGAGGCTGGTGTTGAGCGGCGTCGACGTCGCGTCCTCCGGCTCCTCGCACGCGGCGAGGAGCAGGGCGCACAGCAGCGCGGCGACGAGCGCGAGCAGCAGGCCGCGCGCGCGACGACGTGCGGGCCGCGAGCCCGGCACCGGGCGCACGGCCGCGAGGGCCGGTTCCGTCACATCACGTCCCGCGTCACATCGACTCGATGAGTCGTTCCACGCGCTCGTCGACGCTGCGGAACGGGTCCTTGCACAGGACGGTGCGCTGCGCCTGGTCGTTGAGCTTCAGGTGCACCCAGTCGACCGTGTAGTCGCGGCGGGCCTCCTGCGCGGCGCGCACGAAGTCGCCACGGAGCTTGGCACGCGTCGTCTGGGGCGGCACGGCGGTGGACTCGAAGACCTCGAGGTCCGTCGTGACCCGCTCCACCATGCCCCGCGCCGCGAGCAGGTTGTACAGCCCCTCGGTGCGCGAGATGTCGTGGTAGGCGAGGTCGAGGCGCGCGATCCGCGGGTCGTCCAGCTCCAGCCCGTGCTTGGCCTGGTAGCGCTGGATGAGGCGGTACTTGATGACCCAGTCGAGCTCGCGGTCGACGAGCGAGAGGTCGCCCGACTCGAGGGCGCGCAGGCCGCGCTCCCACAGGTCCAGGACCTGCTTGACGACGGGCGTGAGCGCCACGTCCTGCTCGACGAACTCCTTGACGCGCTGCAGGTACTCACCCTGCAGGTCGATCGCGGTGACCGTTCGACCGCTCGCGAGCTGGACCGGCTGCTTGCCCGTCATGTCGTGGCTGATCTCGCGGATCGAACGGATCGGGTTCTCGAGCGCGAGGTCGCGCATCGGCAGTCCCGCCTCGACCATGCGCAGGATGAGGTCGGTCGTGCCGACCTTGAGCATCGTCGTCGTCTCCGCCATCGACGAGTCGCCGACGATGACGTGCAGGCGCCGGTAGCTCTCCGCGTCGGCGTGCGGCTCGTCGCGCGTGTTGATGATCGGGCGCGAGCGGGTCGTCGCGCTGGAGACCGCCTCCCAGATGTGGTCGGCGCGCTGCGACAGGCAGTACACCGCGCCGCGCGGCGTGGCGAGCACCTTCCCCGCGCCCGTGAGCACCTGGCGCGTGATGAGGAACGGCACGAGCACGTCCGACAGGCGCGCGAAGTCACCCTGGCGACGGACGAGGTAGTTCTCGTGGCAGCCGTAGGAGTTGCCCGCCGAGTCGGTGTTGTTCTTGAACAGGTGGATGCGACCGGGCAGCCCCTCGTGCTCGAGCCGCTGCTGCGCGTCGGCCACGAGGCCCTCGAGGATGCGCTCGCCCCCGCGGTCGTACGCGACGAGCTGGCGCACGTCGTCGCACTCCGCGGCTCGCACCCGGAGTACGCGACCG
>CAZFUQ010000104.1:0-12350 GCA_964521905.1 uncultured Cellulosimicrobium sp. | reverse complement strand
GTCCGCCCGGACGACACGATCGTCGTCAAGGGCTCGGGCTTCGACCCGGAGGCGAACGTCGCCCCCGCCGGCAACCGTCCGCCGATCTCCGCGGGCATCCCGGCCGGCACCTACGTGGTGTTCGGCAAGTTCGCCCCCGAGTGGCGGCCGTCGCAGGGCGTGGCGTCGTCCGCGCGGAAGGCGGGCTCGCAGAAGTGGGCGCTCTCGTCGGCCGCGCTCGACCAGGTGAGCCCCGCGTTCCAGGGGGCGATCCGCGGCCAGTGGGCGGAGCTGTCCGAGGACGGCACGTTCACCGCCGAGCTCGTCGCGAGCGAGCTCGAGCTCGAGGGCGGTCGCTACGGCGTCTACACCTATGCGGCCGGGGGCACCGTCAACCCGGCGCAGGAGCTCTACGCGCCCGTCGCGTTCACGACCGATCCGCCCGCCCCCGTCTGGGAGCCGGAGATCGCGGTCCTCGCCGAGGACGGCGTCACGCCGCTCGGCGAGACCGAGGTCTCCGTGGGCGACACGATCGTCGTCAAGGGCTCGGGCTTCGACCCCGCGGCGAACGTCGGCGGTCGCGGTGCGCCGATCCCGGCGACGCTGCCGCAGGGCACGTACGTCGTGTTCGGGAGCTTCGCCGAGCAGTGGCGTCCCTCGGAGGGAGCGGCTGCGGCCACGCGCAAGGTCGGCTCGCAGTCGTGGGCCCTCGCAGAGGACGTGCTCGACCAGGTCCCGGCCCAGTACCAGGCCGCGATCCGGTCGCAGTGGACGGACATCGCCGAGGACGGCACGTTCGAGGCCCGGCTCGTGGTGAAGAGTCCCGAGGCGCTCGAGGGCGGCCGGTACGGCGTCTACACCTACGGCGCCGGTGGCGTGAACAACCCCGACCAGGAGCTCTACGCGCCCGTGGCGTTCGACGTCCCCGCGGCGCTCACCGTGACCCCGGTGTCCTCGACGGTCGAGGCGGGCACGAGCGTGACGCTGACGGTCGGCGGTCTCGTCGACGGTGACGCGGTCAAGGGCGTGACCCTCGGCGGCAAGGCCGCGACGTATACGCGAGACGGCTCGACGATCGTGCTCACCGTCCCGTCCGACACCGCGGCGGGCCCCGTGCCCGTCGTCGTGACGTCCGACCTCGGGGTGACGGGCAGCACGACGCTGACCGTCACGGTCCCCGCGCCGGAGCCGACGCCGGAGCCCCGGGTGACGGTGTCCCCGTCGGGCCCGGCGGACCCGGCCGTGGAGAACACGTTCACCGTCTCGGGTACCGGCTTCGTGGGAGACGGTGCGCGGTTCGGCGCGTACGTGCTGGTCGGCGAGAAGTCGATCTGGGACGGCAGCGGTCCGCTCGTGGCGGACGGGTGGCTCCAGCTCGGCTGGGTCATGCCGCAGCAGGTGGTCGACGGCGCGTTCACGACGACCCTGACCGTCCCGGCCGGAAAGCTCGACCCGGCCAAGGAGTACGTGGTCGCGACGTCGGCGGCGCACGGCCTGTCGGCGACCGAGCGCAGCCTGGACACGTTCACACCGGTCGCCGTCCTCCAGACGGACCCGACCGATCCCACGGACCCGACCGATCCCACGGACCCGACCGCCCCGTCGGGCCCGACGACGGCGGGCTCGCTCACGTGGGGCGTCAAGGAGTCCTTCCGGAGCTACATCGTCGGCCCGATCGCCGGCGGCGGTGCGACGACGTCGGGCGGCGCGAGCGTCGTCGACGGGGTGTTCCGCTTCGGTCAGTCCGACGGCGGTACGTGGACGACGGCGTCGGGTCGCGGGACCGTGAGGTACACCGGCACGGTCCGCTTCACGGGCCACTCCGGCGCGCTCGACCTCGCGCTGACCAACCCGGTCGTCGAGGTCACCGGCCCGCAGTCGGCCCGGCTGCTCGTGGACGCCCGCTCGAAGGGCCTCGACGGCTCGTCGTTCGACCGCAAGGGCGTCGTCTTCGCGACGCTCGCGCTCGGCACGCCGACGGCGAGCGCCGACGGCGCCGTGACGTACAGGAACGCGGCGGCGACGCTCACCGCGGACGGCTCGCTCGCGTTCGCCGGCTTCTACGAGGCCGGGACCACGCTCGACCCGGTGACGTTCACCGCGGGCGCGAAGGCGACGACCCCCGGCGACGGGGGCTGGATCGGGAACCCGGGCGACGGGTCGACCGGCGGCACGGCCGACCCGGCGAGGGCGACCCTCTCCGTCGCGCAGGCCGCCCCGGGCGAGCCGGTGACGATCAGCGGCATCGGGTTCGGCGCGAACGAGGCGGGGATCCGCACGGAGATCCGCTCGACCCCGCGCACCCTCGCCACGGGGACCACGGCGAACGCCGGCGGCGCCGCGACCTCGACGGTGACGATCCCGAAGGACATCACCCCGGGCGAGCACACGCTGCTGCTCGTCGGCGCGAACCACACGGCGTCGGCCCCGATCACGATCGTCGGTGCCGGCACCACCGGTACCGGGTCGGGGAGCGCGGCGGAGCAGTGCTACGCCCAGGGCGTCAACGGCGCGACCCTCTCGTGGGGCGTGAGCGACCGCTTCCGCGCCTACGTGACGGGCCCGATCGCGAAGGGCTCGGTCTCGACGAGCGGCGTGCGGGACTCCGGCTCCGTGTTCACGTGGAGCGCCGGCAAGGGCTCGTTCAACACGGACCTCGGCAAGGGCCGCGCGAGCTTCGGCGGCACGGTCTCGTTCTCCGGTCACGAGGGCATCCTCGACCTGCGGATCACCAACCCCCGCGTCGTCGTGAACGGCTCGACCGGCACGCTCGTGGTCGACGTCCGGAGCAGCGACATGGAGGGCAACACGTCCACGTCGAACGGCGTCGCGTTCGCGAGCCTGGACCTGTCCGGGAAGAAGTCGACGTCGGGCTCGACGATCACGTGGAACGGCGCGCCCGCGACGCTCACCGCGGCCGGGGCGAAGGCGTTCGCCGGGTTCTACGAGGCCGGCACGGCGCTCTCCCCGGTGACGTTCAGCTTCCCGGTCGGCGGCGACGTCGAGTGCGACGCCTACTCGGGCGCCCTGGCGTCCACGGGCTCCGACACGGGGAGCCTCGCGCTCCTCGCCGGGGTCCTGCTCCTCACGGGAGCGGCCCTCCTGGGGACGCAGCGTCGTCGGGCCGGTCGGGCACGGGCGGCAGCCGCCGTGGCCTGACCCACCGGCACCACGCACGACGGCGCCCGGTCACCTCGCGAGGTGACCGGGCGCCGTCGTGCGTGCGGCCCGTGGGCGCGGGACGTGCTCAGACCAGGTCGACGAGGTCGGCGACGGAGTCCACGACGCGGCTCGGCCGGAACGGGTAGCGGTCGACGTCGGACATCTTGGTGGAGCCCGTCATGACGAGGTACGTGTACAGGCCCGCCTCGATGCCGGCGACGATGTCGGTGTCCATCCGGTCGCCGACCATCGCCGTCTTCTCGGAGTGCGCGTCGATGCGGTTGAGCGCGGACCGGAACATCATGGGGTTCGGCTTGCCCACGAAGTAGGGCTCGCGACCCGTCGCCGCCGTGATCATGGCCGCGACGGCCCCGGTGGCGGGCAGCGGGCCCTCCACCGACGGTCCGGTCGTGTCCGGGTTGGTGCAGATGAACCGGGACCCGCCCAGGACGAGGCGGATCGCCTTGGTGATCGCCTCGAACGAGTACGTGCGCGTCTCGCCCAGCACGACGTAGTCCGGGTCGGACTCCGTGAGCGTGTAGCCGGCCTCGTAGAGCGCGGTCGTCAGACCCGCCTCGCCGACGGCGTACGCGCTGCCGTTCGGGATCTGGTCGTGGAGGAACTGCGCCGTCGCGAGCGCCGACGTCCAGATCGACTCCTCGGGCACGTCGATGCCCGACGTCGCGAGCCGGGCGCGCAGGTCGCGCGCCGTGAAGATCGAGTTGTTCGTGAGGATGAGGAACGGGCGGCCCTTGTCGCGCAGGGCCCGGACGAACTCCGGCGCACCGGGGATGGCGTGGCCCTCGTGGACGAGCACGCCGTCCATGTCGGTGAGCCAGCTCGTGATCTCTCGGGTCATGTCAGGCGTCCTTCCCGGTCTGCTCGACCTGTCCGACGGCGGCCGGGTCCTCGGTGAGGGCGGTGTCGGGGTCGGCCGTGTCGTTCGCGGCGGTCTGCGCCGCCAGGGCGGCCTCGCGCTTCTCGGCCCGTCGCCCGCGCCACACCTCGACGACCATGGGGACGACGGAGAGGAACACGATGAGAAGGACGAGCGCCTCGATGTTCTCCTTGACGAACTCGATGTTGCCGAGCAGGTACCCGAGGACGGTCAGGCCGACCGCCCACAGCAGCGCGCCGAGCGCGTTGAAGCCCACGAAGTGCTTGTAGTGCATCTTGCCGACGCCCGCGGCGACGGGGGCGTAGGTGCGCACGATCGGCACGAAGCGCGCGATGACGATCGTCCGGCCACCGTACTTCTCGAAGTAGGCGTTGGTCTGGTCGATGTACTTGCGCTTGAAGAAGCGCGAGTCGGGCTTGTCGAAGATCTTCGGGCCGGCGGTCCGGCCGATGAGGTACGCCGTCTGGTCGCCGAGGAACGCCGCGGCGAACAGCAGGACGAGCAGCAGGGGCAGGTTGATCGTGAGCACGTCCTGCGCGACGAGCGCGCCCGCGGTGAACAGCAGCGAGTCGCCCGGGAGGATCGGGAACAGCAGCCCGGTCTCGATGAAGATGACGAGCACGATCCCGACGAGCGCCGCGTCGCCGAAGCGCTCGATGAGCGTCATCGGGTCCATCCAGTCGGGGCCGAGGGCGGCGACGGGGCCGGCTGCGCCGAGGCTGGCGGCGTGCGCGACGCCGTCGGGCAGGGCACTGGTGAGCGCGGCGAGGGTGTTCACGGGTCACCAGCGTAGTGGGACGGGTCGGCCCACCCAGAGCAGCGGGTGTGCGTCGCCTGTGAAGGTCCGGCGACCGCCGTCGTGAGCGGCGGGGCAGAATGTCCGTCATGGCGAGGATCGCGGTGGTGGGGGGCTCGGGCGCGGCCGGCCGCGCCGGGACGGGACGTGTCGTGGTGCTGTCGATCGTCGGCGTCCACCGGGGCGGTTCCGGCCGATCGCGCTCGTCGACGTCGCCCGTGCCGTCGTCGACGCCGCGGAGGGCCCGCCGCCCGACGGCCGGGCTCCCGGGCCGGGCGAGCGTGCGACGACCGTGACGATCGGCGAGCCGGACCCGTCCGGCGCACGCCCCGCCGTCGGGCAGGGCGACGACCACGGCACGGAGCGCGAGGTCGGGGTCGGGCCCTGGCCCGGCGGGCCGGACGCGTGGCCGCGCGTCCCGGATCCTGGCGGGCCGCCCGGGGCGACCCGTCTCGACCCCCGGTACGACCCCGAGCTGCTCGCGCACGGCGACCGGCGCAACGTCGTCGACGCGTACCGGTACCTGACCGTCGAGGCGATCGTCGCCGACCTGGACGCGCGGCGCGACCCGGCGCGCTCGCTCCACGTCGCGATCGAGAACTGGGCGCACGACCTCAACATCGGCTCCGTCGTGCGCACGGCGAACGCGTTCAACGCGGCGGGGGTGCACGTCGTCGGGCGGCGTCGGTGGAACCGGCGCGGCGCCATGGTCACCGACCGCTACCTGCACGTGCACCACCACGCGTCCGTCGACGACCTCGCGGCCTGGGCCGCGGCGGCGGGCCTGCCGCTCCTGGGCGTCGACAACCTGCCGGGATCCGTCCCGATCGAGGGGTACGCGCTGCCCGCGTCGTGCGTGCTGCTGCTCGGGCAGGAGTCGACCGGGCTGACGCCCGAGGCGGTCGCCGCGTGCCGCGACGTCCTGCACATCACCCAGCACGGCTCGACCCGCTCGATCAACGCCGCGGCCGCGGCGGCGGTGGCGATGTACGCGTGGGCGACGCGCGCGACGTGAGCCGGTGCGGTGGCCGACGGATGACGCGCGCGACCGGGTCTGGTACGTTACGCCCGCTATCAGGCGCCATGGTCTGATATAGAGCGATCTGGAGCCTGCCCGATGAGTGCCGAGACCTCCGCCCAGCCGACGACGACCGGGCGACGGCCGGGCGTCGGCGAGTGCCGCTTCTGCGGCTCGACCCCCGCCGTCGAGACCGCGCAGCAGTCGCTCGGGTCCGTCGCGGTCTTCTATCGCGTGACCACGTGGAAGGGGTGGATGTGCCGTTCGTGCGGTGAGGCGATCCACCGCGAGGCGACCGCGCGGACGATGACGTGGTCGTGGTGGGGCATCGGGATCATCGCCTGGTGGATCTTCCCCCTGGTCAACCGTGCACGGGTCCGCAAGGTCCGCGAGCTGGACGTGCCCCGGCCCGCTCCCGGCGTCGTCGCCGAGCTCGAGGCGCCGATGGGACCCGGACCGTGGTGGTACCAGCGGCGCGGCACCCTGGCGGTCACCTGCCTCGCCCTGAGCGCGGTCGTCGCGTTCTGCGCGTTGATCGTGATCGGGATCGTCGGCGAGGCCTGACCCCGCCGGGCACGGGCGCACCGCGTCCGACGAGGGGTGGACGGGACTGACCACGGGCCGAACGGCCCTGACGCCCGCGCTGTCATCCGTGCCAGACTTTGACCTGACAGTCCACCCCGCACGACTCCACAGGAGCTCCGCATGCCCATCGCAACCCCCGAGGTCTACGCCGAGATGATCGACCGGGCGAAGGCAGGCTCGTTCGCCTACCCGGCCGTCAACATCACGTCGTCGCAGACCATCACCGCCGCGCTCCAGGGCTTCGCCGAGGCCGAGTCCGACGGCATCATCCAGGTCTCGGTGGGCGGCGCCGAGTACGGGTCGGGTTCGACGGTCAAGGACCGCATCGCCGGTTCGCTCGCGCTCGCGGCGTACGCGCGCGAGGTCGCGAAGAACTACCCGGTGCAGATCGCGATCCACACCGACCACTGCGTCAAGAAGAACCTCGACACCTGGGTCCGCCCGCTCCTGGCCATCGAGGCCGAGCAGGTCAAGAACGGCGGCCTGCCGACGTTCCAGTCGCACATGTACGACGGCTCGGACGTCCCGCTGGACGAGAACCTCACCATCGCGGCCGAGCTGCTCGAGCTGTCGCAGGCCGCGCGCACGATCCTCGAGATCGAGGTCGGCGTCGTCGGTGGCGAGGAGGACGGCCACGAGGCCGAGATCAACGAGAAGCTGTACACCACGGTCGAGGACGGCCTCGCGACGGTCGCGGCGCTCGGCACGGGCGAGAAGGGTCGCTACCTGACGGCCCTCACGTTCGGCAACGTGCACGGCGTGTACAAGCCGGGTGCGGTCAAGCTCCGTCCGGAGATCCTCAAGGAGATCCAGGAGGCCGTCGGCGCCAAGGTCGGCAAGGCGAACCCGTTCGACCTCGTCTTCCACGGCGGCTCCGGCTCCACGGCCGAGGAGATCTCGGCCGCGGTCGACTTCGGCGTCATCAAGATGAACATCGACACGGACACGCAGTACGCGTTCACGCGTCCGGTCGTCGGCCACATGTTCTCGAACTACGACGGCGTGCTGAAGATTGACGGCGAGGTCGGCAACAAGAAGGCCTACGACCCGCGCGCCTGGGGCAAGCTGGCCGAGGGCGGCATGGCCGCCCGCATCATCGAGGCGTCGCAGCAGCTGCGCTCGGCGGGCAACAAGATCCGCTGACCTCCGACGCACGAGCCGACGCACCGCCGTCGGCCCCTGCTCGCACGACGACCCCCGGTCCGCACGGACCGGGGGTCGTCGTCGTCCGGGGCCGGGGACAGGCTCGGCGCAGGGGAGGTCAGTCCTGCGGCGGGGCGCCGTTGCCGGGGGGCTCCTCGATGTCGAACCCGGGGTCGACGTCGACGATGTCGAGCAGCTCGCCGATCCGGGTCACCTCGAGCAGGAAGCGGACCGTCGGCGGGGCGCGCAGGACGCGGACGCGGTGCGGTCCGCGCGACGCGAGGCGCGCGAGGAACGCGACCCCGGAGGAGTCCATGAAGGTGACGTGGTGCGCGTCGATCTCGACGGGCAGCCCGGAGTCCTCCGCGGCGGCCGTCGCCTCCTGGAGGTCCGCACCGAGATCGGCGTCGATCTCGCCGGAGAGCACGATGCGGGCGCGCGAGGCGCCCACGATGACGTGCACGCTGGCCGGGTCGCCCGACCGCGCGGGATCGCCTGCAATGCCGACCGGGCGGTCGGCAGCCGAGGGTGTACCTTCGCGCACCGGCGTTCCTCTCTGCGGGTCCGGACCGGTTCCGGTCTCGGGAAGCACCAATCTACGGTTGAATGTCCAGTCGGGACAGTAACGCGCCCGTGGCGTCCGTATCCAGACGACCGGCGCACGAACCGTCGGAGGTGACGATGGGTAGTTCGCCGGGACTCGGCACCGAGCTGCCCGCGCACGTCCAGGAGCTGTGCACGCGCGCGATGGAGGGCGTCGGCGTCGCGATGTTCGTCACCGGTCCGCGTGAGGCCGAGATGCCCGTCGTGTGGGTGAACCCGGCGTTCGAGCGGGAGACCGGCTTCGCCGCCTCCGAGGTCCTAGGCCGCAGCCCGCACGTGCTCGAGTCGATCCTCGCCGAGCCCGTCGACGCCCAGGAGCTGCGGGCGGCGATCGCCGCGCAGCGGGAGATCTCCCGGACGGTGCGCGCGCTGCGTCGGGACGGCACGACCGTGTGGACGCAGGTCTCGCTCGCGCCGCTCGCCGACGCCGCCGGCACGGTCACGCACTGGGTCGGGGTGCAGGTGGACGTCTCGGAGCACCTGGACCGGTACACCGCCCAGGTCGCGTCGCTCGCGGTCGAGCGGCGGGAGCGTGCCGTGCTCGACGTCGTCTCGCGCAGCTCCGACCTCCTCGCCGACCTCGACCAGCCGTACGCGCTGCGCGACATCACGGACCTCCTGACGGGGTACGTCGTCGACTGGGCGGGGTTCTACCTGAACGACGACGGGCTCCGGTTCGCCGAGGGGGTCGACTCGGCGGCGCCGCCGAGCGGCCGGGGCCAGCGCCACGGCCGGTACACGCCCGGCATCCTGCCGACGGGCCCCGGGTTGCACCCGACGGACGCCCTCGGGGACTCCTCCGTCACCTCCGTCGCCACCGGCTCCATCCCCCGAGCCCGGTACGTCGACGTCCCGGACCGCGTCCAGGACGTCCTCGACGGACGCATCGAGGGCCCGGTGACGCTCGACCTGTCATCGGCCTACCCGCAGTGGTCCGCCTCGGGCTGGCTCCAGCGCGACCTGCACCACCGCCTCTCCGCGCTCCCGCACCGTCCCGACTCGGTGACCGTCTCCGCGGTCCCGGGACGCCGCCGCATCCTGGGCCTGCTCGTCACGGGCGACTCGACGGGGGACGCGGTCCACGCGCTCGGCCCCGACGCCGACGCACGTGAGGGCGTGCGCAAGCTCCTGCAGATCATCGCCCGCCGCGCGGGCACGGCGATCGACAACGTGCGGCTCTACGCGCGCGAGCACCGGCTCGCCGAGACGCTGCAGCGGGCGATGCTGCCCGAGCAGGCCGACATCGTCGGTCTCGACGTCTGGACCTACTACGCGCCGAACTCGGAGCACGCCCAGGTCGGCGGCGACTGGTACGACGTCCTGGAGATCGCCCCCGACGTCGTCGGGCTGGTCATCGGGGACGTCGTGGGGCACGACGTCGAGGCGGCAGCCGCGATGGGGCAGCTGCGGTCGGTCGTGCGGTCGTACGCGTACGAGCTCACGACACCCGGGCCGGTCCTCGACCGGGTCGACCAGCTCGTCCAGGGCATGCGCATCCCGCGGTCGGCGAGCCTCGTGTACGCCGCACTGACACGCCCGGACGCCGAGAACCCCGAGGACGCCTGGCGCATCGAGTACTCGCGGGCGGGCCACCTCCCGCCGCTCCTGCTGCGCGAGGGCACCGTGACGCAGCTCGACGACGCCGGGGGCGCGCTCGTCGGGTTCGGCGGGCGCAGCCGCTCGACCGGAGTCGCGGCGCTCCAGCCGGGCGACACGCTCGTCTTCTACACCGACGGGCTCATCGAGCGCCGTGACCGCGCGCTGCGCGTCGGGCTCGAGGCGCTCGTCGCCGCGTCCGCGGCCGTGACCGCGGTCGACGCCGCGGGCGTGGGCGAGGAGCTGCTGTCCCGCCTCGCGGACGCGCCCGAGGACGACGTCGCGCTCGTCGTCGTGCGGATCCCGGACCCGGCGCACGACGCTCGACCGTCGTGCTCAGCCCGCGCAGCCGACGCTGGCTCCTGCCGAGCGAGCCCGCCTCGATCGGGCGGGCGCGGCACGCCGTCGTGCGCACGTGCCAGGCGTGGGGCGTGCAGGACAGCGCCAACGCGGAGCTCGTCGTCTCGGAGCTCGTGGCGAACGGCGTGCTGCACGGCTGGGGCCACCTCGCGCTGCGCCTGTTCGACACGGGCGACGGCGTGCGCGTGGAGGTGGAGGACTCCAACCCCGCCCCGCCGGTCCCGACGGACGGTCACCCCAACCGCATGGGCGGGTTCGGCATGCAGATCGTCGAGCGGCTCGCCGACTGGGGATGGCGCCCGACGGCGTCCGGCAAGCTCGTGTGGGCGACGCTGCGGCCGTCGGGCCGGTAGGGTCCCGCGCCGGGTCCGGGCGGCCGGTCAGGCAGGGGGCTCCACCTTCGCGAACCCCGAGGGCGGGGTCGCCGGCTCGCAGCGGTGGTCGGAGTCGATGCGGAACAGCTCGAGCGCGCCGCACACCTCGAGGACGAACAGGTCCCGGTCGTCGCAGCCGCGCAGCACCGTCGCGCCGCCACGCTTGCGGCCGGCGTCGGCGAGCGAGATGAGGAACGCCGCCCCGGTGGAGTCCATGAAGGTCACACGGCACATGTCGATCACGAGGAGCTGCCGACGCAGACCGACGACCCGCGCGGCGATCTCGGGGAACTGGTCGCGCTCCGCGAGATCGAGGTCACCGGCGATGACGAGCGTCGTCGTCGCGGGTGACGTGGCGATCTCGATCATGGCTTCGACTCTAGACTCCGCCAGGGCGCGCCGCCCGTCCACCCGCGCGCTCGTCAGCGCAGGGCGCGCACCTCCTCGGCGGAGGTGCCCGAGTCGCGCAGGAACCGCTCGCACCGCTCCGCCTCGTCGATCTCGCCGACGTACGCCGCGCACTCGGCGAGCGCGAGCAGCGCGCGCAGGAAACCCTGGTTCGGGACGTGGTCGGCGGGGATCGGTCCCTGCCCCCGCCAGCCGGCGCGGCGCAGCGAGTCGAGGCCGCGGTGGTAGCCGGTGCGCGCGAACGCGTACGCGGTGACGGCGCCCTTCGAGCCGTTCTCGTGGAGGTAGTCCTCCGCGAGGTAGGCCCAGGCGAGCGAGCTGGCCGGGTACCGCGCCGCGAGCTCGTACGGGTCGCCGTCGGAGGTGATGCCCTCGCGGACGACGGCGTAGTCGTCCGGGAGGCGGACGGGTGCGGGCCCGTCGAGGAGGTTCGCGTGGGAGTCGCTCATGGACCCATTCTGCCCAACCTGGCGCCTCCGAGCACCGGCGCGTCGTGGACGACCGGCGTCCCGAAGGTCAATTTCCGTCATCCGACCGGTAAACTCGGCGCCGGTCCCCGGGTGACTGCCGCCCGGGTGACGCCTCGGGACCGCGGGCCCGGCGCCGTCGGGCACGACCTGCCCGCTCCGCTCCGGACGCCGGTGCGCCCACGACCATGACCGGCCCGAGGAACAGGCAGTGCGAAAGTGGGGATTCCATGCCAGGCGTGGTGCTCGTCGGTGCCCAGTGGGGCGATGAGGGCAAGGGCAAGGCGACCGACCTCCTCGGCTCCCGGGTCGACTACGTGGTCAAGTTCAACGGTGGCAACAACGCCGGTCACACGGTCGTCATCGGGGACGAGAAGTACGCGCTCCACCTGCTGCCGTCGGGCATCCTGTCGCCGGGCGTGACGCCCGTCATCGCGAACGGTGTCGTCGTGGACATCGACGTGCTGTTCCAGGAGCTCGACGACCTGATCTCGCGCGGCGTGGACGTGTCGAAGCTGCTCGTCTCGGGCTCGGCGCACGTCATCGCGGGGTACCACCGCACGATCGACAAGGTGAGCGAGCGGTTCCTCGGCAAGCGCCGGATCGGCACGACCGGGCGCGGGATCGGGCCGGCGTACGCCGACAAGATCAACCGCGTCGGCATCCGCATCTGGGACCTGTTCGACGAGAAGATCCTCGCGGAGAAGATCGAGGGCTCGCTCGACCAGAAGAACCACCTGCTGGTGAAGGTCTACAACCGGCGTGCGATCACGGTCGACGAGACCGTCGCCGAGCTGCTCGAGTACGCGGACCGGCTCAAGCCGATGGTCGCGGACACCGCGCTCGAGCTGAACAAGGCGCTCGACGCCGGCAAGAACGTCCTCTTCGAGGGCGGTCAGGCGACGATGCTCGACGTCGACCACGGCACCTACCCGTTCGTCACGTCGTCGAACGCGACGGC
>CAZFUQ010000103.1:0-12391 GCA_964521905.1 uncultured Cellulosimicrobium sp. | reverse complement strand
TCCACCAGCTCCGCGGCCGCGTGGGCCGTGGCCGCGAGCGCGCGTACGCGTACTTCCTCTACCCGCCGGAGAAGCCGCTCACCGAGACCGCGCACGACCGCCTCGCGACCATCGCGGCCCACACGGACCTCGGTGCGGGCATGCAGGTCGCGATGAAGGACCTCGAGATCCGCGGCGCGGGCAACCTGCTCGGCGGCGAGCAGTCGGGGCACATCGCGGGCGTCGGGTTCGACCTCTACGTGCGCATGGTCGGCGAGGCGGTCGCGAACTTCCGCGGCGACGGACCCGAGGAGCAGCCCGAGATCTCCATCGAGCTCCCGGTCGACGCGCACCTGCCCGAGTCGTACATCGCGACCGAGCGCCTGCGGCTCGAGGCGTACAAGAAGATCGCCGCTGCCACGGACGAGCCCGAGCTCGCCGAGGTGCGGGCCGAGCTCGTCGACCGCTACGGCGCGCTGCCGGACGTCGCGTCCGCGCTGTTCGACGTCGCGGACTTCCGCAACCACGCCCGCCGCGCGGGGCTCACCGACGTCACCGCGCAGGGCAAGTTCATCCGGTTCGCGCCGGTGGACCTCGCCGAGTCCGCGCAGCTGCGCCTCAAGCGGCTCTACCCGGGCACGCTGCTCAAGCCCGCGATCCGCGCGTTCCTCGTCCCCTACCCGACGACGGCGCGCATCGGCGGTCGCCCCCTGCGGGGCGCCGAGGTGCTGACCTGGGCGCGGCAGCTCATCGACGCCGTGGTCCTCGGCGAGGTGAGCGCCGCCGCCGCCGTCGGGACGTCGTCGGGCGGTCGCTGACCCCGGCCCTCCCGCCCCGCCGGGCCGAGGGTGCCGCCCGGCGGGGCGGGGTCAGCTCTTGCGGCCGTCCAGGAAGTACGCGATCGGCCCGACCCAGTTGACGAGCAGCGCGATGCCCCAGGCGACCTTGGTGCCGTTCACCTGCTCGGCCGGGCGGCGCAGCAGGTCCCGGTACGCCGCCGCCGTGAGCGTCACCTGGGCGGCGCCGACGACGCCGACCGCGATCCTCTGACCCCTGCTCAGGTCCTTCCACCGGTGCTTGCCCATCGTGGTGCCTCCCCGTCGTCGTGGTCCGCCTCGACGCTATGCCTCGTTCTCGACGGTCGCACGCTCGCCGACCGGGACGGCGGTGGCCAGCGCCGCCCGCAGGCGCGGTGCGAGGACGAGCAGCGCGAGGGTGCCGGCGCCGGCGACGAGGAACGGCAGCCGCAGCGCGTCGTCGCGCCCCCACCACCCCTCGGCCGTGGAGACCAGGATCCCGCCGAGCAGGGTGCCGACCGCGATCGTCCCCCAGCCGAAGAACCGGTACACCGAGTTCACGCGGCCGAGCAGGTCGTCCGGCACGAGCCGTTGGCGCAGCGACACGGTGATGACGTTCCACAGCACGATCCCCAGCCCCAGCCCGAGCCCGGCCGCCCAGAACACCGGGGCGGACGACGTCGCACCCATGAGCGCGAGCATCGCGCCCATCACCGTGATCGAGACGACGAGACTCGTCGCGGCCCCGAGCCGGCGGCTCACGCGTGCGCTGACGAACGAGCCGAGCAGGGCACCGACCGCCGTCCCGGTGCTCACCAGGCCGAACATCCAGCCCTCGAAGAGGCCGAGGACGTCCTGGACGAACAGGACCGACACGGAGACGGCGAGCGAGCTGAAGAAGTTCATCGCGCCGAGCAGGATCGCGAGCAGGCGCAGCGCCCGGTGCCGCCAGAGCCAGCCGAAGCCCTCGACGGTCTGCGCCCGCCAGCCGACGGGCCCCGTGCGCGCGGGCGCGGGGCGCGGCGTCGAGCGCATCGTGAGCAGCAGGACGGCGCTCGCGGCGAGCAGCGCGGCGTCGAGCGCGAACGGCACGACGAGGGCGAACGCGACGAGCGCACCCCCGAGCGGGGGACCGACGAAGCTGTTGGTCGTGATCTCGGCGGCCGAGAGCCGCCCGTTCGCGCTCTCGAGCCGGTTCGCGGGCACGAACGCGGGCAGGAGGGACTGCGCGGCGTTGTCGCGCACGACCTCGGCGACGCCGAGGAGGAACGCCGCGACGCACAGCACCGCGACGAGGAGCCCCGCGTGCTCCGGCGCCGGGGCACCGCCCGCGAGCGCCGCCGGGGAGGGCAGCGAGCCCTGGACGGCGAGGACGACCAGGGCGAGCGCCGCGACGACGACGGTGCGCGCGACGTCGGTCCAGCCCACGAGCAGACGCCGGTCGAACCGGTCCGCGAGCACCCCCGCGGGCAGCGAGACGAGCAGCCACGGCAGGCTCGACGCGAGAGCGACGAGCGCGATGAGCGTCGCGTCCCGCGTGAGGGTGGACGCGAACCACACGATCGCCACGGACAGCAGGCCGTCGCCGAGGTTGGTCGCGGACTGCGCGGCGAGGAGCCGCGCGAACCGCGGGCCCAGGCCGCGGTTCACGGAGGGCGGTGCGTCCTGCCCGACGGCGCTCATGCCTCCGCCCCGTCGGCCGCGGGTCGTGCGGCAGCGGGTCGTGCGGCGGCGGGGTCAGCGGTGGCAGGGTCCGTACCCGGTGCGTCGGGGAGCCGCCCGGTCTCGACGGGGTAGAGGGCGACGACGAGGGAGAACGTCGTGTCCCCGGCCGCCGGCTCGCGCGTGAGCTCGACGGTCAGCTCGTCCAGGCGGCGCTTCCACTCCTCGGCGCGCGCGACGGGGATGCGCGCGTAGCGCTGGTTCGCGGTCACGGGGACGTCGACGACGCCGGCCGCGCCCCGGATCTCGTCCGCCGCACGGGCGAGCACGCGCTGCGGCTCACCCACCGCCTCGCCGACCTCCCGGTACAGGAAGACGCGTGCCGTGCGGCCGTAGTAGCGGGCCTCGAGCGCCCGCACCCGTCGCGTGCGCACGACGTGCACGAGCCCCGCGGACTCGAGGGCCTTGAGGTGGTGCCCGATCGTCCCCTTGGGCCGCCCGATCGCGTCGGCGAGCTCGGTCGTCGTCGCGGCGCGCTCGAGCAGGAGCTGCACGATGCGCGCCCGGGTCTCCTCGAACAGCGCTCGGTACTGCGCGGGCTCGGTGAGCTCGAGCCGCTCGGGGAGGTCGTAGTCCGGAGAATGGTCGGCCATCCCCGAATGGTCGGTGAAAGCCGTCCGTTTCGTCAAGAGGTCCGTCAGAGGTGCGGGCCGACGATCCGGACATCTCGTGGGTCCGGACATCTCGTGACAGATCCCGGGGGTCTCTGTACGCTTGCTGCAAGTTCCGGCAAGACTCTGCAACGACGAGAGTCCAGCCGGGAGGCGTGCCCGGCCAGACCCCGGGCGCCCACGGCCCGGCAGTGCTGCCGGGCCCCGCCAGGTGCCCACCGCCGGGCACCTCAGCACCCGAGGGAGCAGCAGCACATGAGGCGCAGGACATCCCGCACCGACGATCTCCACGATCCGCACCACGCCCCGCGACGGCGCGCACCACGCCGTCGTGCACCGCGACGGCTCACCGCCGCGCTCGCGTCGCTCGCCGTCGCCGCGGCCGGGGCGCTCGCACCCCTCGTCGCGACGCCCGCGGTGGCCGCCACGCCCGTGCCGTCCCCGGTGGTCGACTCGCCGAACGGCCGCGGCGACGTCATCCTCAACCTCTTCCAGTGGACCTGGGACTCGGTGGCCGCGGAGTGCACCAGCACGATCGGGCCCGCGGGATTCGGCCACGTCCAGGTCTCGCCCCCGCAGGAGCACATCCAGGGGACGAACTGGTGGACGTCCTACCAGCCGGTGAGCTACAAGATCGAGTCCAAGCTCGGCACCCGTGCCGAGTTCCAGAACATGGTGGACACCTGCAAGGCGGCCGGGGTCGGCGTCGTCGTCGATGCCGTCGTCAACCACATGGCGGGCGCCGACACCGGGTCGGGCACCGGCACGGGCGGGACGGGCTACTCGGTCGACAACTTCCCCGGCGTCCCGTTCGGGTCCGACGACTTCAACGACTGCCGGTCCGACATCGACAACTACGGCGACCGGTACAACGTCCAGAACTGCCGCCTGGTCTCGCTCCAGGACCTGCGCACGAGCTCCGACTACGTGCGCGGCAAGATCGCGGGCTACATGAACGACCTCATCGGCATGGGCGTCGCGGGATTCCGCATCGACGCGGCCAAGCACATCCCGGCCGCCGACCTCGAGGCCATCAAGGCCAAGCTCTCCGACCCGGACGTCTACTGGGTCCACGAGGTCATCGGGGCCTCGGGCGAGCCCGTCCAGCCCTCCGAGTACCTGGGCAGCGGCGACTCGCACGAGTTCAACTACGGGCGCGAGCTCAAGAGCAGGTTCGACGGCAGCATCAAGGACCTGCGGAACATCGGGAACGGCAAGCTGCCCTCGGACCGTGCGGGCGTCTTCGTCGACAACCACGACACCGAGCGCAACGGCGAGACCATGAACTACAAGTGGGGCGCCAAGTACGTGCTCGCCAACGCGTTCATGCTCTCCTGGCCGTACGGCTCACCCAGCGTCTACTCGGGGTACCGGTGGGACGACAAGGACGCGGGGGCGCCCGGTTCCTCCCCGACGTCGGTCCCGGACGCGAGCTGCTCGGGCAGCACGTGGACCTGCACCCAGCGCTGGGCCGAGATCGCCGGCATGGTCGGCTTCCACAACGCCGTCGCGGGAACGTCCGTCACCAACTGGTGGGACGACGGCAACAACCACATCGCCTACGGCCGCGGTGACAAGGGCTACGTGACGATCAACAACACCGCGAGCACGGTCACGCGGACCTACCAGACGTCGTTGCCCGCCGGTGAGTACTGCGACGTCGTGACCAAGGACTGCGCCAAGAAGTACACGGTCGCCGGCGACGGCACGTTCACGGCCGGCGTCCCCGCCTATGGCGCGCTCGCCCTGCACGTCGGGAGCGACGAGCCCCCGGTCGACGCCTGCACGGACGACACGCAGGCACCCACGGTGCCGGGCTCGGTCGAGGCCACGGCGAACGGCACCTCGGTCGACGTCACCTGGAGCGCCTCCACGGACGACTGCGACAACCCGATCAGCTACGAGGTCGCCGCGACGGCCGGCGGTGCGACCGTCAAGGCGACGTCGAGCGGTACCTCGGCGACCGTCACGGGCCTGACGGCGAGCACCGAGTACTCCGTGTCCGTGACCGCGATCGACGGGTCGGCGGCGAAGAACCGCTCCGGTGCGAGCCCCGCCGTGACGGTGACGACGGGGGACACCCTGCCGGAGGCGGGGACAGAGATCTTCTACCCCACGGACCGGGGGTGGAACGACTACTACGTCCACTACCGGGTCGGCTCGGGGGCCTGGACCACTGCACCGGGTGTCGTCATGGCTCCTGCGTGCGACGGCTGGGTCTCCCTCACGATCGACGCCGGTGACGCGACCTCGGTCACGGCGGCGTTCAACGACGGCCAGGGCACCTGGGACAACAACAACGGCGGCGACTACACGTTCGGTGGCGGACCGGTCCAGGTCAAGGACGGTCAGGCCGTCTCCGGTGACCCCTGCGTCCTGCCCACGGACGGTGAGGCCGGCGACATCACGAAGGTGACGTCGTACTACCCGACCACGAAGGGCTGGGGCGCCTACAACATCCACTACCGCGTCGGCACCGGTACGTGGACCGCAGTTCCCGGTGTCGCGATGGAAGCCGCGTGCGAGGGCTGGGTCAGGAAGGAGATCGCGCTCGACGGCAGCAGCGGCGTGACCGCGGTGTTCACCAACGGGTCGGGAGCCTGGGACAACAACGGGGCACGTGACTACAGCCTGCCCGCCGGAGCTTCCGCGGTGCTCGACGGGAAGGTCGTCGCCGGGTCGCCCTGCGCACCGGCCCCGACGGACCCCACCGACCCGACGGACCCCACCGACCCGACGGACCCCACCGACCCGACGGACCCGACGGAACCGACGAACCCGGGTACTCCAGCCGAGGGTCCGTTCTACGCGACGAACCCTTCGGGCCAGAAGGGCGTCGACGCGTCGATCACGGTCGACGGCTCGGCCTCCGAGTGGTCGCAGGACATGATCGTCGCGCAGGGCGTCGCCAACGACGACCCGAGGATCTTCCGCGGCAGCCACGAGGGCCCCGTGTACGACCTGTACTCGCTCTCCGCGGCCTGGGACGACGCGAACCTGTACCTCATGTGGCAGCTGACGAACGTCACGGACGTCGTCGACCCGGCGCAGGGGTACCCGACCAGCGACAACGGAAAGCCCTACCAGGGCGACATCCCGTTCTCGATCGCGTTCGACACGGACGCCTCCCGGGGCACCGACGGTCTGATCGACGGGACCGACGACGGCGTGTGGGGCATCCGCAACACGTTCGCCCACGGGAACGTCGACCACCTCGCGATGTTCTCGGCAAAGCCGGGGGTCGGCCGGCCGGCGGTCTTCTCGATGAACGACGGCGGCTCCTTCGACTACGAGGAGGAGAACGTGCTCGCGTTCGAGGACGCCGGGATCTCGTTCGCCTACGCCGACGGCTTCTCCGGCAGCTCGTTGAGGGGCATCTCCTCCAACGGGTGGGCGGGCTACACGCCGGCGGACCTGATGGACGAGAGCAGGTACGTCGACTTCCTGTCGACGGGTCACAGCACCGCGCAGGACACGACGTACGAGATCAAGATCCCGTTCTCGGCGATCGGGACGACGCGCGCGAAGCTCGAGAGCGCCGGGATCGGCGTGCAGCTCATCTCGACGTTCGGCCAGTCCGGCATCGGCTCGTTGCCCCACGACCCGACGGTGCTGGACAACGCGACGGAGGCGTACAGCGCGGACTCCTCGACCTCTGCCGAGAAGGAGGACTTCGACGAGTTCTCGGTGCCGCTCGCCCGCGTCGGGAGGTAGCTCGCGAGCAGCACCGCCGCACGACGAGGGACGGTGGCCGCGACCTGCCCGTACGGGTGGTTCGCGGCCACCGCCGTCCGGGGCCGCCCGCGCTCGCTCCGCTGATGACCGGATGTTGCCCCCGCATTAGTTCAACCATTGTCTCAACTGCCCGCGCGCCCCTAGGGTGTGCCCCAGGCGCACCGACGCGCCCGGGGGGCGGCTCGCCCGACGGAGCCGATCGCAAGGGAGCGATGATGAGACGGACCTGGAGGACCGCCGTCGCGGGGATGCTCGCCACCCTCGTCGCGGCGGGGGGAGCGAGTGCCGCGATGGGAGTCGACGGATCGGCAGGGCAGACGTCTGCCCAACTCGATAACGATATCGACATCGTTCTGGAGAACGATTTTGAATCGGGAGGCGCCGACCCGTGGGGTCCGCGCGGACCGGTCACGCTCGCGCTCACGGCGGCCGAGGCCCACGGCGGGACGACGAGCCTCGCCGTGACCGGCCGTACCGGAGAGTGGAACGGCCCGGCGACGGACGCGCTCACGCTCCTCGACCCGGGCGCCACCTACGAGATCGAGGCCTGGGTCAAGCTGCCCGAGGGCACGACGGGATCGTCCGGCACGCACTTCACCGTGCAGGAGACGAGCGCGTCCGGTGATGCGTACACGTGGGTCGGCGGCGCCGTCGCGACGACGTCGGACGGGTGGGTGCAGATCGGCGGGACCTACACGCTCCCGGCCGGCCTCACGGCGGCGACGCTCTACGTCGAGGCGGCCCCGGTCGCCGGCGTGCACCCGTCGTTCCTGCTCGACGACGTCCGGATCACGAGTGACGTGAGCGCCGGCGACGTCGCGCCCGGGGGAGCGGTGAACCCCGTCACGGCGCCCGTCTCCCTCGCCCAGGGCACGGGGGACGTGGCCGCCCTGACGTTCGACGACGGCCCGAACCCGGGGACCACGCCCGCGCTCCTGGACTTCCTCGCCGAGCACGACCTCCACGCGGTCTTCTGCGTCATCGGCCAGAACGTCGAGGCGCCGGGCGGCGCGGAGATCCTGCGCCGGATCGTCGCCGAGGGGCACGTGCTGTGCAACCACTCGACGGGCTACGCGGACATGGGCTCGTGGACCGCCGACGAGGCCCGCGCGGACCTCGTCGCGAACCTCGCGATCATCCGCGACGCGCTCGGCGACCCCGCGTACCCGGTGCCGTTCTTCCGCGCACCGAACGGTTCGTGGGGTGCGACCCCCGCCGTCGCCGTCGCGCTCGGCATGCAGCCGCTCGCCGTCGTCAACACGATCTCCGACTGGGAGACGCAGGACGTCGCGACCCTCACCGCGAACCTGCGCGCGGCGATGAGGCCGGGCGAGCTCGTGCTCGCGCACGACGGCGGCGGGGACCGGGCGGGGACCCTCGCCGCGGTCGAGACGGTCGTCACCGAGCGGCTCGCCGACGGCTGGGGGTTCACGTTCCCCGTCGGCACGCCGCCGCGCGGCGGGGAGGTCGTGCTCGCGACGGGCTTCGAGGACGGCCTCGGCGGCTGGGGCCCGCGCGCGGGCGACGCGACCGCGCCGACCGTCTCGCTCACGGGCGAGGCCCACGAGGGCGTGCAGGCCGCACTCGTCTCCGACCGCGACGGCACGGGTGACGGCATCGGTCACGACGTGACCGGCCTGCTCGCGCCGGGCACCACGTACGAGCTCTCCGCGTGGGTCCGGTTCGGCGCGGGACAGCCCGTCGACGACGTATGGCTGAGCATCGCGCGCACGGTCGGGGAGACGACCACGTACTCGACGCTCGCGCAGCTCTCCGGCGTGACGAACAGCGGCTGGACGCAGGTCACCGCGTCGTTCCAGGGCGCCGACGCGGACTCCGCGCTGCTCTACCTCGAGACCGACTACAACGGCGACAACACGAGCGACCTGCTCGTCGACGACGTCGTGCTCCGCGTCCCGGCGCCGCCCGCGGTCGAGGACCTCACGGGGATCAAGGAGACCGTGCCCTTCCCCGTGGGCGTCGCGATCGACGGCCGCGAGACCGCCGGCGCGGCGTCCGAGCTGCTCCTGCGCCACTTCGACCAGATCACGGGCGAGAACCACATGAAGCCTGAGGCCTGGTACGACGCCGACCGCACCTTCCGGACGCACCCGGAGGCCGTCGCGCTCATGGACTTCGCGGCCGCGCACGACCTCCACGTCTACGGCCACGTGCTCGTGTGGCACTCCCAGACGCCGGCGTGGTTCTTCGAGGCCGCAGACGGCACGCCGCTCACCACGTCGGACGAGGACAAGCAGGTCCTGCGCGACCGGCTCCGCACGCACGTGCTGGACGTCGCCGGGGCGCTCGCGGACGAGCACGGCCCGTTCGGCGGCGGGAACCCGGTCACGGCGTTCGACGTCGTGAACGAGGTCGTGTCTGACGGCGCGGAGAACCCCGACGGCCTGCGGCGCTCCGAGTGGTACCGGATCCTCGGCGAGGAGTACATCGACCTCGCGTTCGCCTACGCCGACGAGGCGTTCAACGACGTCTACGCGGACCCGGCGGCGACCGAGCGCGGGGAGCGGCCCGTGGCCCTGTTCATCAACGACTACAACACCGAGCAGGGCGGCAAGCAGGACCGCTACCGCGCGCTCGTCGAGCGGCTGCTCGCGCGCGGCGTCCCCGTCGACGGCGTGGGGCACCAGTTCCACGTGAGCCTCGCGATGCCGGTCTCCGCGCTCGAGGGCGCGATCGAGCGGTTCGCGGACCTGCCCGTCACCCAGGCGGTCACCGAGCTCGACGTGACGACCGGGACCCCGGTCACGCAGGCGAACCTCGTCGAGCAGGGCTACTACTACCGGGACGCGTTCCGGGTGTTCCGCGAGCACGCGGACGACCTGTTCTCCGTCACGGTGTGGGGCCTCACGGACGGTCGGAGCTGGCGCGCGAGCAGCGGCGCCCCGCTCGTCTTCGACGACGCGCTGAAGGCCAAGCCCGCCTACTTCGGGGCGGTCGACGGCCAGCTGCCCGCACTCCTGCGCACGGCGGACGTGTTCGCGGGAGACGTCCCGCTCGGCACCGAGGCGACCGCGTCCCCGCAGTGGCAGCGGCTCCCGCTGCACACGTTCGCCGCGCCGTCAGGCGCGCCCGGCGCGGAGGTGGCGTTCCAGCTGCGCTGGACGCCCGGCCACCTCACGGCGTACGCGAGCGTCGACGACGCGACCGACCCGGGCGGCACGGGCCGCGCCCCGGGCGGCCCGGCGGACGCGGTGACGTTCGCGCTCGAGGGCGCGAGCTACGTCGTCGGGCGGGACGGGAACGTCACCGGCGAGGGCGCCGCCGGAGCGGCTGCGGTGGTGACGGAGCGTGCGGGCGGGTACGACGTCGTCGCGCACCTGCCGCTCGAGGCCGCCGCGCAGGGCGGCACGCTCGCGCTCGACGTCCGGGTCACGGACGCCGAGGCCGGCGGCGGCGCGACGTCCGGGTGGAACACCCCGGGCGCGACGGGCACGCTGCGCCTGCTCGAGGAGCTGTCGTACCTCGAGGTGGCGCCCGCGTCGGCCGCGCCCGCGATCGACGGTGACGTCGACGACGTGTGGGCGGAGGCGAGCGAACCCGTGACGACCGCGAAGGAGGTCCAGGGGAGCGGGGGCGCGGTCGCGACCGTGCGCACCCTGTGGCGCGACCGGACGCTCTACGTGCTCGCCGAGGTCGCCGACCCGGTGGTGGACGTCAGCGGCTCCGACCCGTGGGTGCAGGACTCGGTCGAGGTCTACGTCGACGCGGGCAACGCCAAGAACGGCGCCTACCGGGACCTGGACACCCAGATCCGCGTGAGCGCCGAGAACGCGGTGTCGTTCGGTACCGGGGACGAGGCCGCCCAGCGGGCGCGCGTGACGAGCGCGACCGCGCGGACCGACGACGGGTACGTCGTCGAGCTCGCGGTGGACCTCGCGGGCGAGGGCCGCGAGGGCACGTTCCACGGCCTGGACCTCCAGGTCAACGACGCGTCCGACGGCACCCGCACCGCGATCCGCAACTGGGCCGACCCCTCGGGCGCGGGCTACCAGTCGACGGCTCGCTGGGGCGTCGCTCGGCTCGTCGGCGCGACGCCGCAGCCCGAGGTGTCGCTCGACGTCGAGGCGGTGTCGCGGTGCCTGGCCGGCAAGGCCTACGTCGCGGTCCGGGCCACGAACGGGGAGGACGTCCCGGTCGACGTGACGCTCACGACGCCGTACGGGGCGCGGACGTTCGGCGCCGTCGCACCCGGGTCGAGCGCGTACCAGTCGTTCGCGGTCCGTGCGGCGTCGGTCCCGGCCGGGGTCGCCACCGTGACGGCCGTGCTCGACGACGGCCGGGTCACCTCGAGCCAGGACGTCGCCGTGGGGTCGCGCACCTGCTGACTAGCGGACGAGCGGTCGTGGCCCGTCCGGGACGCCCGGGCGGGCCACGGCCGTGGGGTCGCCCGCCGCGGACCGCGTCCTCGGCCGATCCCGTCGGCGCCGAACCTACGATGAGGCGGTGACCGCCTCCGAGCCCACGACCGCGCCTCAGCCCGAGCACGACCCCGCCGCCGTCCCCTCCGCCAGCCCCGCGGGCGACCCGCTGCGCGACGTCGTCGCCGTCATGGACCGCCTCCGTTCCCCGGGCGGGTGCCCGTGGGACCGTGAGCAGACGCACGAGTCCCTCGTGCGGTACCTCCTCGAGGAGGCGCACGAGCTCGCCGACGCGATCGAGACCGGCGACCGTGCGGGGATGCGCGAGGAGCTCGGCGACCTGCTGCTCCAGGTCCTCTTCCACGCGCGCATCGCGAGCGAGGAGCCGGACCCGTTCACGGTCGACGACGTCGCGTCCGACCTCGCGGCGAAGCTCGTGCGGCGTCACCCCCACGTCTTCGCCGACGCCGAGGTCACCGACCTGCACCAGCAGTGGGACGCGATCAAGAAGGCCGAGAAGCAGCGCACGTCGGTGCTCGAGGGCATCTCGCACACGCAAGGCGCGCTCGCCCGCGCGCAGAAGGTCCTCTCGCGCGCCGGGCGCGGCGGCCTCGGCGAGACGGTCCGCACGGCGCTCGCCGCGCCGTCGGCCAGCACCGTGACGGCGGGCGGTCCCGCCACGGCGGGCGAGCACGGCGGCCCGACGGCGCAGGAGCGGCTCGGGCGCGACCTGCTCGCCCTCGTGGCGCGCGCCGAGGCGGACGGGCTGGACGCCGAGGCCGCGCTCCGTCGAGAGCTGCGGCGCGTCGAGGGCGCGATCGTCGCGACGGAGACCGGCGGGTGAGGGGGACGTTCGTCCCGATCGTCGGGCGCGCAGGTCCCCGGCACCGAGCCCACGGGCCGGACGCAGCGGCGCGGGTCACGTCCGGGCACTAGGCTGAGGTCGTAAACCCACCATCGTCGCGGGCGCACGCGGCGCCCCGGGTTTCCCTGCCCGGGTCGGCCGCCTACCGCAGCGCCCGCAGCCCTGCCCTGAAGGAGCACCTGTGGCCAGCATCGAAGCCGTTGGAGCGCGCGAGATCCTCGACTCCCGCGGAAACCCGACCGTCGAGGTCGAGGTCGTCCTGGACGACGGGACGTTCGCCCGACGGCACTCCGGCGCGGGCGA
>CAZFUQ010000102.1:0-12482 GCA_964521905.1 uncultured Cellulosimicrobium sp. | reverse complement strand
GCACGAGACGGCGTGGCGGCTCGAGCACCTCGCCGACGGCGTCCTCAGCTGGACCGCACCGTCGGGCGCCGTCTACCTGACCGAACCTGCAACGCGCATCGCCGGGGATCAGGAGCTCATGCCACCCGACCCTCCACCCGATCTGGACGAACTGGTCCCGCCGCGTCCACCTGCGTCGCATCTGATTCATTCGAGGGGTAACCTGATTCTGAATTAGGAATGATTCGAATCTCTCTTCGGAACGGGATGAATCAGATATGAGCGCCGGAGTTCCATCACCCAGGCCGTGGTTCCGTGCGCGGTCTGCGCCGTCCCTCGGTTCGGCAGTGCGTCGCGCGCGACAGGTCGCTGCCCTGTCGCAGGACGAGCTCGCTCGCAAGGCATCGACGTCGAGGCCCACGATCTCGCGCCTCGAGCGCGGTTCGCCCGTCGCCAGCTCGACCCTCCTCGACATCGCGGCGGCCTCCGGTTACGAGCTCGTCCTCGTTCCTCGAGGCGCACGGATCACGATCGACACTCGCGCGAGCGGCGGTGAGCCGTGAGCATCGCCCCCGACATCCTGGCCGTCCACCTTCGAGGCGATCCGCTCGGCGAGGTCCGACGGCTCCGGAACGGGCGACTGCGCCTGCAGTTCTCGGACGAGGCGCTCCACCGATGGGGCGAGGGCAGCCGACCGCTCTCGTTGTCGCTGCCGCTCACCCCTCGCCGGCTCGACGGGCCCGAGGTCCACCGGTTTCTGGACAACCTGCTCCCCGAGGGGCCCGTCCGGGCGGCTCTCGAGAGGGAGCACGTCGTCGCTCCCTCCGACACGTTCGGCCTCCTCGCCCGGGTGGGGGCCGAGTGCGCAGGTGCCGTGCAGCTCGTCCCGCAGGGAACCACGCTCGACGACGGATACCTCCGGCCCTTGGACGACGCCGAGTTCGCGTGGCTCGTGACGGAGCTACCGACGCTCGACCCGCCGGACGACCTCACCGTGACGGCGTCCCTGGGTGGCGTGCAGGCGAAGGTGCTCCTGCACCGCACCGCAGGGGGTTGGTCGTGGCCCGCCAGCGGCGCGCTGTCCACGCACATCGTGAAGCCCGAGCCGCTCGGCGGGACCGGGATCGAGGGTCTGGTACGCCTGGAGCACTGGACGTTGCGGCTTGCCCGGGCGAGCGGTCTCCCCGCCGCACGGAGCGAGCTCGTCGAGATCGGCGGTCTGGAGGCGATCGTCGTCGAACGGTACGACCGCGTCAGCGGTCGCCGGACCCACCAGGAGGACCTCGCGCAGGCCCTTGGTCTCGCGGCGCAGGACAAGTACGAACCGTCGGGCCGGTCTCCGGGGCGCCTCGCCGAGGTAGCGCGCGCCGCGTCGGCCGAGGCGGTCGACCCGACCGCGCTCTGCCGCGACCTGCTCCGGCTCGTCACCTTCAACACGATCATCGGCAACGGCGACGCCCACGCCAAGAACTACTCGCTGCTCATCGACGCCGAGGCGTCGTTCAGCGTCGCGCCCCTGTACGACGCCGCCCCGGTCTACCTCGCGTCGTCGGCCTACCGGCACTCCGGGCTCGCCGTCGCGGGCCGGAATCGGCTCGACCTCATCTCCGGAGAGCACCTTGTCGAGGAGGCTACGACCTGGGGCATGCGACGCGACGAGGCGACCGAGGTTGTGGTCGAGACAGCACGGGCCGTGCAGAGCGGGCTCCACGACGTCGATGCTCACATCGCCCAGCCGGACGTTCCCGGCGCCGTTGCCGACCGTGCAGCAGCGATCGCAGGGTCGGCAACGGTCGAAGCGTCCTGACCTATTCGTTCGCGGCCAGGTTGACGCTCTGGCGGTACTCGAGTGCCTCGGCGAGCTCCTCGAACTGGAGCACGTCGCCGGCAAGATCACGCAGCTCGACGAGCGCGGCGTGCGGCGTCGCGTAGAAGAACTCACGCCGCAGGTTTACGCGGTTGACCCGCTTCTCGGCGAGGCGCCGGTGCATCTCCGCCTCGATCCCGACCGCGTCGTCGGAGAAGAAGAGCGCGTGGACGTCGAACCCGAACGGCACCGAGGCATCCCCCAGCTCGCGGACTCTGTCCATCGGTTCGAGCCGTCGCGTCATGCCGATCTTGATCATGCTGTCGCCGAACGCGCCGATGTTCGAGATCACGTAGACGTAGCCCGCGCGCTGGTTCGCAGCACGGTAGTCGACGTCGTCGATCGCCCGGTCGACGTCAGCGAGCTGCGCCTCGTACCGCGCCACCGCCTCGAGGTCCCCCTTGGCCCGGAGAGTCGCCACGACGTTCGCTAGATGGCTCTTCTCCTTCTCCAGCTTCTCGCGTGCCCGCGCCATCTCCTGCTCGACCTTGCGCTGCTCCCGCAGCGCCTCGCGTGCGGCTCGGTTCGCTTCCTTCTCCTCCTCCACCTTGGCGAGGTAATCGGCGGTGAGCTGAAGCTCCTGGACGCGGGCACGCTGGTACGCGGCCGAGACGCGGATCGACATCGTGGTGCCGAGCCGCTCGATCGTGGCAGCGGTCTTCTCAAGACGGTCAACGCTTGCCGCGAGGCGATGTGGTCTGAGACCTCGCACGAGCGCGTCCGCCTCTGCGTTGTAGGCGCGGAGCATGAGCTTCGACGTCTGGCTCACCATCTTCCGGCCCTGCGCCGCGGAGCCGTTGACTGTCCAGCCCGACGCAGCGAGGATCGCCCCGCCCTCGGCCTTCGCCATCTCCTTGATGTGGCCACGCAGCACGGCAAGCCGCGCCTTGTACGCCTCGACGTCCGCCAGCGGGTGCTGGTACTCGTAGACACCAACCTCCTGAAGGATCTCCGTCTCCTCGAGGTGGACGACCTTCGCGTCGAGCTCTCGCACCCGCACATCGAGCGCGTCGCGCCGTGCCGTGAGCTCGGCGATCTCCGCGGCGAATCGCTCGCGCGACGCCTGACGCTCGGCGTCGAGCGCCGCCGTCTCGTCCTGGAACCGGCGCCGCGCATCCTCCCGCTCGCGCTCGATCGTCACCGCGTCGAGCGCGCCGACCCGGCTGAGCTCGGCGAGCAAGCGCTCGTTCTCTGCGCGCAGTCCGTCGGCCGACGCCGCGAGCTCACGCGCTCGCTTGCGCGCTCCGAACAGCGGGATCCCCGGGTCGCTCGGCAGCGCACCCGTCCCGTTGCCCACCTGCGCGGCAGGATCCTGAGCCGCCGGCCCGGACGGAGCAGGTGCTGCGGACTCGCGAACGACCGGTACCCAGAACTGCCAGTCCGGCGGGGCCGCCGGCCAGTCGGCGGGCGGCGTCCATCCGTCGGGCGGCACCCACCCTTCCGGTGGCGCAGGCCAGTGAGGGGGTGTGTTCCATTGGTACCCCTGTGTGCTCATGCGTGCTCCTTCTGAAGGTCCTGCTCTTTCACCAGTACTGATACTCGTCTCGCGTGAATGCGCATCTCCCACACCAACGCACGGTGGTGACGAACCACCCGGCGGTATCGACGCACGGCGGCCACGATCTGCCAGAGGAGAACCCCTGGGACAGCGAACGCCGCGACGATCATGGCGAGCGAGAACACCACGGTCAGCGTGATGGCTCGGACCGCACCGCCGGGCGCGACCGCAGCATGCTCGACGAGCGGGCCGACGGCCAGGGCGAGTAGATCGAGCAGGCCCGGTCCGAGGACCGCGAGACCGACGATCCACCAGCGGAACGTGCCACGAGCGGGGTCCTTGCCTGCCTGCCTCAGGTCCTTGACTCGACCGAGGTGCTCGAAGCCCCGGAGGCTCAGGACGGTTGCCGCTCCCACGACCACCACCCCGAAGAACGCCAGGCTGAGCGGTGTGAGGAGCGCCATCGCTCCCGCCACAGCACTGACGCCGAACGCCGCGAGCAACGCGAACCCGGTGGCGGTGACGATCGCCTCGACCCGGTCCGACCGCTGGCCGGGTGCAGAACGATTCGAGGGTGGGACGCGCCAGCGCCATGCATGCTGCATCGCACCCGCGACGGGCACGAGCACGAAGAGCAGGACGGCGACGGCTCCGACCGTCGGGGAAGCAGCCCACGACCCGATGCGGTCGTCGAGCATCTGCGCACCGGCCGCGAGCCATCCTCGACGGTGGGCCAGCGCGAAGACGGTCGGAAGACCGAGCGCGAGCGCGACGACGAGGACCCAGCCTCCCAGGTGACCGCCGCGTCCCAGCTCGGGAAGGACGTGGTCCCTCGTCTCGAGCACGACGAGCAGACCCACCATGACGACGGAGACGACGGCGACCCACTGACCAGCAAGATCGACGAGAGGTGTGCGCATCTCCACGAGCGCCCACCCCATGACGGTGGTCACGACCGTGGCGGCGCTGCCGAGTCCGATCAGCGTGGCTGCTCGCACCCCGATCCGCCGTAGGGTCGCCGGCAGCGCGAGACGCAGGCTGCTGACGACCGAACGCACCGCCTCGATCGCACTCTGCAACCGCCATGCGCCGAGAAGCGTCGAGATGTCCGGTGCCGTCGCCGACACGTCCTCCAGGCGCCGCAGTGCTCTGGACTCGAGTGCCTCCGCACCACGCGCCACCCGACCGATCGCCGTCGGAGTGGGATCCTCCCCCTGGAGCCGCAACCCGAGCGCGACCATCTGCTGCCGTCGCTCCTTCGCGTCCGGCGCGATCTCGTGCTCCCGGAGCGCGCGGCTCATCGGTGCAGCCCAGGAATCGTCGACCGGGTCTCCGGGCTCCCAGCGGAACCTCTCCGCGAGGACGGCCAGAAGCAGTTCCTGTCGGCGCACCCTTCCGTACGGCGTCCCGCACGTCCCTCCGAGTGTCCCCAGCGTGACGACGACCCCGGCGACCGTCGCCATCCCCAGCGCCAGGGACGCGATCTCGACCAGCATGTTCCTCCCCCTTCGCAGAACAGCAGACCCTCTGGTGCCTATCGGCGGCGGCTCCCCAGGGTCGGGAGGCCGCCGCGGGACTCGCGGGCGCGGTAGAGCGTGTCGTCGAGATCCTCGCCTGCCGGGCCGTCGTCGAGGTCGAGGATCGCGCGCTCCCGGAAGCGCGCCTCCCGGCGCTCGAGGTACGTCGGGCGCTCCTCGCCGCGGCCGTCGTCACCACGGCGCCGCGGCGTCTCGGCCCGCGCGTCCGGGTCTGCGGTGCCCGACGGCGCAGCCTCGTCGCGCGGGGATCCTCGCCGCGGGCGGCGGGCTCGGCCGGGGCAGAGCGCCGTGCTCGCGGCGTCCAGGTGCGGCGGCCACGAACCGTCAGGGTTCGCGGCGAGCGCACGACCGCACGCCGGGCAGGCGCGCCGCGCCGACGCGCCGGTCGTCGTGGAAGCACCCGTCGCGGGGGCACCCGTCGCGGAGCCCCTCGCCGCATGGTTACTCGTCGTGGAGCCACTGACTGCAGGGCCACCCGCCCGGGAGCCACTCACCGGCGCGCCCAGCCCGGTCGCCCGTTCCGACGTGAGCGTCAAGCTGCGTGTCGAGGCCGGCCCGGAGCCGGTGGACGGGTCGCGCGGTCGTCCTGTGGCGTTGCCGCGCGTCGTCACAGCCCGACCATCTCCGCCGCCTCACGTACCCGCAGCTTCCCGGACATGAGCTGCGGCAACAGTGTGTCGCGCGTCGCCGCGAGCGTCACGTTCTCACGAAGTCGCGCCTCGACCGCGTCTCGAAGTGCGGCGACACGATCGCTGAGTTCGAGGGCGGCTACGCGCCCAGGCCATGGCACCGGCCACGACGCCAGGTCCCTCCAGCTGGCACGAGGCATTCGTGTCCCCTCGCTGGCAGCAACAGCGCGTTCGACCAATGCATCGCTCGTCACAGCTGCGAGAACGAATCCCTCGAGCTTCGCATCAGCCGCACGAACGACCAGGATGTCCGTGGACGAGACGCCGTCCATCGGCGCGGAGACAACTTTGTGGAAGTACGGACGCAACTTCCCGAAGAGGACGTCGCCACGCTGAAAGCGCGATTTCGCGCTCGTCACCGTTCCGGAGTCACCGATGTCCCCGAGCCACATGCGTCGACGCGGGGCATGCTCAAGACCGACATAGGCCCCGGTAGCTCCTGCCGGCTGGACTACCTCGCGCACGTTGGACGCCAGGTCCTCCAACAGCAACGTCTCTTCGCTCTGGGCGGCCGACGCTGCGAAGAACTCTCGTGCGAGCGCGTCGGCGGTGGCGGCGAGGCGGGTGTTGGCCGCGATCTTGTCGTCGAGAACGCCGAGCACATCCGCAATCACCCTCTGCTCGTGGATGTCCGGGACGCAGACATGCACCGCCTTGGCATCCGGGTAGTACATCGTCGCGTGGACCGACCCATAGGCGACGCGCTGGATGCTCTCTTGCTCGCCCATGAGGAGGTAGTGCAGGTAGCGATGATCCAGGTCTGGCCCGCAGACCCAGTTGACGAAGTCCTGGCTCGTCGCCATCGGGACGCCCATTGTCACGACGTATCCGACGGACGCGGTACGAGAGAGGCACACCGTTCCGGCGGGGAGCATCCGAGCCGACGAGTTGTCGATCCCGAGCTGCGAGACGTGCTGCAACGTGTCGTGGATGGTGAGCCCGTGGTTTCCCGTGGCATCCCGAATCCCAATCCAGGGAATCTCACCGTCCCAGTACTCGGGCTTGGCCCGGCTCGGCGTGTGACCGCTCTCCAGCCGCGCGAGATCAGCGAGCGGCCGCCAACCGAATCCGTCCACTGTCTCGGTTCGCGGATCACCGATACTGAAGGCGTACTTGCCTGGGATCACCGCGGTCGTCGCGTCCCGTCCACCCGTCGTCGTGTCCTTAGCCATTGACGCGTCCCAACTGCTCGCGGACGACCTGCTCAAGTCGGTTTGACTCCTCGAACTGCTCGAAGAGCTCCTTGGTGAGCCTCGCGATCTTCTCCTCGACGGGCTCGCCGTCGTCCTCGACCTCGGCGGCGCCGACGTACCGGCCGGGCGTGAGGGCGTAGCCGGCGTCCTTGATCTCGGCCAGGCTGGCTGAATAGGCGAAGCCGGGCTCGTCCTCGTAGGTGAGGCCCGATTCGGCAGCAGACCTCGTGCCGCGCCAGGCGTGGAAGGTGCCGGCGATCTTGGCGATGTCGTCGTCGGACAGTGCGCGCTCGGCGCGGTCGACCATGTGGCCGAGGTTGCGGGCGTCGAGGAAGAGCACCTGCCCGGTGCGGTCGACGGACCCGCGGGAGCCCGCCGCCTTGTCCTTGGCGAAGAACCACACGCACACGGGGATCCCGGTCGAGCGGAAGAGCTGCGTGGGCAGCGCGACCATGCAGGAGACGAGGTCGGCCTCGACGAGCTGGGCGCGGATCTCGCCCTCTCCCCCGGAGTTGGAGGACATCGAGCCGTTGGCCATGACCACGCCGGCGGAGCCGCCGGGGGCGAGCTTGGACAGGATGTGCTGGATCCAGCCGTAGTTGGCGTTCCCGGCGGGCGGGACGCCGAAGCGCCAGCGTGTGTCGTCGGTGACGCGGGCCCAGTCCTTGATGTTGAAGGGCGGGTTGGCCATGACGTAGTCCATCGGCACGTCGGGGTGCAGGTCGCGCGCGAACGTGTCGCCCCAGCGCGAGCCGAGCTGGCCGGTGAGGCCGTGCACGGCGAGGTTCATCTTCGCCATGCGCCACGTGCGCTCGTTGAGCTCCTGCCCGTACACGGAGATCGCCTGCGGGTCGGCGCCGTGTCGCTCGAGGAACTTCTCCGCCTGGACGAACATGCCGCCGGACCCGCACGCCGGGTCGTACACGCGGCCCGAGTAGGGCTCGAGCATCTCGACGAGCACGCGCACGACGCTCGGGGGCGTGTAGAACTCGCCACCGCGCTTGCCCTCGGCGGCGGCGAACTTCGCGAGGAAGTACTCGTACACCTCTCCGAGCACGTCGCGCGCCCGGATCGCGCCGACGCCGGTGAACCGCGCCGAGCTGAACAGGTCGACGAGCTCGCCGAGGCGGCGCTGGTCGACGCTGTTGGAGTTGAAGATCGTCGGGAGCGTCGCGGCGAGCGCCGGGTTCGACCCCATGATGTGCACCATCGCGTCGTCGACCAGCTCGCCGATCGACGCGCCGGGCTCCTCGAGGGTCGCGCTGCGACCCTTGGCGTGCTGGGCGAGGTAGCCCCAGCGCGAGCGCGTCGGGACCCAGAACACGCCCACCGAGCGGTACTCGTCCACGTCCTCGAGCAAGGGCTGCGCGTCGTCCTCGCTCAGTCCGTCCGCGACGCACTCGGCGAGGATCGCGGCACGGCGCTCCTCGAACGCGTCGGACACGTACTTGAGGAACACGAGCCCGAGGACCACGTCCTTGTACTGGCTCGCGTCCATGGAGCCGCGGAGCTTGTCCGCGGCCTTCCAGAGCGTGTCCTTGAGCTCCTTCATGGTGGTCGCCGTGCTCGGCGTGGCCACGACCTGCTTCGTCCTCGGGGGCACTTGCTCTCGCTTCCTCGACATGATCTCGTGAACAGCCCCGCTCACGAGCCGGGCTCATCCTTGCGCATACGTACGACACCGCTCGTAACGCCGTCGACCAGCGCCTTCTCCAGCTCCTCGAGCCGTGCCACCTCCCGCCGCGCCGCGGCGCGGTGCTCCCGTGCCCGCGCGAGCGCGGTCGCGACGTCGTCCGCCTGGTCGGCCGGGACGAGGCGCACCTCCCACGACGTCCACCGCGTCCCGCGGGACTGTGCCGCGACGTCGCGCGCGAGCACCTCGGGAACGAGGCGCCCGTCGGGCCCGACGGCGCCCGGCCGGGCGCTCGGGTCCGGCAGCGCTCTCTCCGCGCGGCGCCCCCGCAGCCGCAGCACGCGCGCGGGAAAGGCGACCACGGAGAAGCCCGCGGTGTCGACGATCGCGGCAGGGCGCGGCGTCGTGCAGAACACGACGTCGCCCGGCTCGGTGACGCGGCCCGCGGGGTACCGGCGGGCGAACCCGAGGCGGTCGACGACGCGCGCCCCGACCTCCGCCTCACCGAGCAGCTCGGGCACCCCGATCACGCTCGACTCACCCGCCGGGTCGTCGCCGGGCGCGCGCACGTCAGCGGCATCGAGCCGGTTCCCCGCGACCCGACGCACGACGCCACCCTCGACGAGGGCTCCCAGCCGTGCCCGGCGGGCCGGCTCGGCGTCCCCGCGCTCGACCCGCACGTCGAGCGCGGGCCGCGGGGCGCCGTCGAGCAGGTGCACGAGCTCGGCCACCCGCACCGCGCCGGCGCCACCGTCGTCGCGCGCGCCCCGCACGACCGGGCGTGCGGCGTCCAGCAGTCCGCGTCGGGACGCGAGCACCTTCCTCGTGTACACGAACCGGGCGAACCGGAACGCGTGCCGTGCGACGTCGTCCGGCGTGCCGAGCGCGGCGACGACGTCCGTGACGAGGTCCTCGACCACCGCGCGCGGGAACGAACCGGCGACCGGTGCACTACCCGAGAGGTCGGCGACGATCGTCCACCGGTCCGCGATGTCGACCTCGGGATGCCCGTCCCCCAGGACCCACAGCGCCAGGCGCTCGCGCGGCCGCTCCACGACCAGGCCGGTCGGCAGCAGGACCGCCGCGCGCAGCCGGTCCGTGCGCAGCAGCGCAGATCGCACCGACTCGGCCTCGGGCGAGGACGACACGTCGACGAGCGCGCTCGCCGGCCCGATCACCACGGCGTGCTGACCCGCCGCGAGCCCCAGCACGAGCTCCTCGACGTGCTCGAGGACGGCGGAGTCCTCGAGCACGTCCGACCCGACCGCCGGGACCTGGGTCACCACGAGCGGCAGCTCCTCCGGCCCGGCCCCCTCGATCACGGGTTCGGCTGCGAGGGTCCGCACCGACCACCCGTGCGCGCCGAGCCGGCGCCGCACGAGTCGGTGCGCGTCACCCGCCGGCACGTACGCCGTCGGGGTCTCGACGACCTCGCCGCGCCCGAGAACGGCGGTCAGGAGGTCGCCGCAGCCCGGATAGGGGTCCGCGACGGCGCGCGCGACCGTCACGCCCGACGCCGCGTGGTCGCCCCCCACGGCACCGGCCAGGTCCGCGACGAGCGACAGCGCGGCGGGCGCGAGCGCCGACCGGGCGAGCTCCTCGCGACCCACGCGGAACCGGTCCGTGAGCAGGGCCTCCACCGCGGCACCGGGTGTGTACGCGGACCCGGCGGCGAGGTCCGCGAGCGCCGCGAACCGCTCGACGTGCGCCCCGAGAGCCTCGACCTCCGCGTAGACGGCGTCGTCGGTCGGGTCGAGCTCGTCGGCGAGGTCGAGGACGTCGTCCGTGTCGAGGGACCCCAGAGGTTCGCCGGCGTACGCCTTCAGGCGCAGGAGCGCGGTGAGCCCGGCGAAGGCGACGTCACCGGCCGGCCCGGCCGCGTCGTCGAGCACGGCCCGCAGTGCCACGTCCGCGCGGAACGCCCGGTTGTTGCCGAGCCCGCTCGCCTCGACCCAGTCCGCGACGTCCGACGCGCGGAACCGCAACGGCTCCGAGCGGTTCCCGCGCGGTGCGCCGACGGGCGCGGGGAACGGTGCCGGGCCGGAGGCGTGACGCCGGCGCCAGACCGACACCACCGGGCGCCGGACGTGGGCGAGCTCGGCGACGTCGGCCAACGTGAGGCGCAGGTCCGCGAGCAGCGGCACGGGAGGCGTGGTCACGGGGGCACCTCCTGTCTCGTGGTTCGGGACGCTCCGGCCGACTGTAGCGGGCGGGCATTCCCGCCACGGCGCTCGACCTGATATCACCCCTTATCGCACTCCGCGCCGCTGTCACGCGGTGCTTGCTGCCACTCTCCTCGTGTCCGGCCACCACGGCCGGCGGGAGCGAGCCGAGGAGGCGCACGCATGAGCCACGCGAGCCACGTCAGGTGCCGGTGCGGCCTCGTCTACCCGCTGCGCGACGGACGAGGGCTGTGCCCGCGCTGCGTCTCACCCGCACCGCCGCGCGACCGCGGCGCCACCGACCCGGCCACCGAACCCGAGGAGTCCCCATGAGCACCGGCCCCGACCACCCGAGCACCGAACCCCACGCACCCGAGGACGCGACCCCCGAGGCGACCACCGCCGTCGGGCAGATCCCCCTCCCCGACCCGAGCCGGACGCGACCGTCACGGAAGGGCCGGGCCGTCGTGCTGGGCGCGGTCGCCGCCGTGGTCGCGCTCGGCGCCGTGCTCACCGTCCTCGCGGTCCGCGGCGGCGAGACGGCGCTCGCCCGTGCCCACGAGGCGTGCCTGCCCGACGGGGGCGTCGGCATCCGGCTCGCCGACGACGACCGCACGCTCCTGCTCGACACGCAGGGCGAGGACGACCTCGTCGGTGCCGACTACGCCGACCTCGCGTGCCTCCTGCTCGAGCTCGACGTGCCCGACCGTGTCGTCGCGCAGATCGACTCCACGCGAGCCCTGGACGGGCGCCAGAGCGACACCTGGGACCGCTTCACCGCGACGTGGTCCTACCACCCCGGCTCGGGCCTCGACCTCCTGGTCGTCGAGGACTGACCGCCGACGCCACGCCATCACACGACGCCACGAGAAGGAGAGCACCATGCCGTTCATCCGCTCCGTCCGGGTCGCGCACCCGGGCACCACCAACGAGCACGTCGTCGAGGTCCGCTACTCGACCACCACCACGGGGCCGGTGCGCGCCGGGACGCGCGAGACCGTCCACGCCGCCATCCGCCGCGGCGAGCGGTTCCGGACGTTCGACGAGGTCACGCACAACCAGGCCGACGTCGTCGCCCGCGTCAGCCCGCGCGGCACCCGCTACATCGCGACCGTCGCGAACGGCCGCGAGACCGACGACCTCCTGCACCTCCCGCGCCACTGACGTGCGCCCGAACCGAAGGACCGACATGTCTCCGTACACCCAGCCCCTGTCCCTGGCGCGGGCCCGCGGCCTGCGCGCCGTCGCGACCGGGATCTCGCTCACCGCCTCGCTCACCGCGTGCGGCGTCGCCGCACCCGCGTCCCCGGACGTGACCCCGGTCGCGCAGACCACGACCGCCGCGACGCCGGACGACGAGCCCACGCTCATCGGCACCTACCAGGAGGGCTACGACCTCGGGTACGAGCACGGTTCCACCACCGGCTCCCGGGCCGGCACGGACTTCCTGTCCGAGCGGACCGAGGAGTTCCGCGACGGCTACGACTCCGGGTACACCACCGGGAAGGACGAGGCGGAGGCCGCGAACCAGAACCCCGTGACGTCGTTCGGCACCCCCATGGAGTGGGAGGACGGACTCACCCTCACCGTCACCAACGACGGCTACTTCACCCCGGGCGAGTGGGCGGCGGTGGGCGACTTCCCGACCTACCTGAGCTTCACCTTCACCGTCACGAACGGGACGAGCACCACGTGGACGTCGTCCGGGTACACGCAGGTCACGAGCGCCGGCGTCGCGGGCGACGAGGTCTTCGACTCCGGCCAGGGCTACGGCGGGGCGCCCGGCGCCCCGGTGCTCCCCGGGCAGTCGATCAGCTGGAAGCAGGGCTTCGGGGTCACCGACCCCGCCGACCTCACGATGAGCGTCTCGGTCGACTGGGACCACGTCGACGTCGTCTACACGACGCTCGAGGACGCCTGGAC
>CAZFUQ010000101.1:3417-12640 GCA_964521905.1 uncultured Cellulosimicrobium sp. | reverse complement strand
CGGACTCGCCCGCGCACGCGGCCGTCGAGGGCCTCACCGAGCGCGAGCGCGAGGTGCTCGTGCTCATGGCGCGCGGGCGGTCCAACACGGAGATCGCGGGCGACCTGTTCGTCGCGGAGGCGACGGTCAAGACGCACGTCGGCCGCATCCTCGCCAAGCTCGGCGCCCGCGACCGCGTCCAGGCCGTCGTCACGGCCTACGAGACAGGTCTGGTCCGCCCGGGCGCCTGACCTGCCGCGAGTCGTCAGCCGGGGCTTCGGCAGGCCCGGGCGAGGAGCCCCGACGGGTCTCAGGGTCGCGTACGACCACGGGATGACTCGCCCGGCGCGCAGGACCCGCCCCACGCCGGACGCGACCGGTGCCGCTCGATCCGTAGCGTCGTCCACGATCCCCGACGCGCACGCCGTCCCTCCGGACGGGCGCGGCACGACGACCCGAGACACCACCCAGGAGACGACGTGGACACGACCGGGTACCGACCCACCGACCCCGCGCCCGACGGCGCACCGGCCGCGCCGCCCGCGGTGCGAGCCCGCTCGCTGCGCAAGACCTACGGCTCGGGCGAGGCGGCGGTGCACGCGCTGGACGGCGTCGACGTCGACTTCGAGCGCGGGCACTTCACGGCGATCATGGGCCCTTCGGGCTCGGGCAAGTCGACGCTCATGCACCTGCTCGCCGGGCTGGACACCGCGACGAGCGGGCACGCGTTCATCGGCGGCACCGAGGTCACGGGCCTGAACGACAACGCGCTCACGCAGCTGCGCCGCGACCGGGTGGGCTTCGTGTTCCAGTCGTTCAACCTGCTGCCCATGTTCTCCGCGGAGCAGAACATCACGCTCCCCGTCGAGCTCGCGGGCGGCAAGGTCGACCGCGCGTGGCTCGACACGCTGGTGCGCACGCTCGGGCTCGAGGCCCGGCTCACCCACCGCCCGAGCGAGCTGTCGGGCGGGCAGCAGCAGCGCGTCGCCATCGCGCGCGCCCTCATCGCCGGCCCGGAGGTCGTCTTCGCCGACGAGCCGACGGGCAACCTCGACTCGCGCTCCGGCGCCGAGGTCCTGAGCTTCCTGCGCCGCAGCGTCCGCGAGCTGGGCCGCACGATCATCATGGTCACGCACGACCCGGCGGCGGCCGCCTACGCGGACCGCGTCGTGCTCATCGCCGACGGCCGCATCGCGGGCGACATCGCCGACCCCACGCCCGAGTCGGTGCTCGCCGGCCTGGACGCCCTGCGCACCCTCGACGTGCCGGACGAGTCCGCGGGCGACCACGACGGCGTCGGCCCGACGGCACCGCGGGCGGTGCGCGCCTGATGTTCCGCCTCACCCTGGCCCAGATGCGTCGCAGCGTCGGCCGCCTCGTCGCGGCCGGCGTCGCGATCCTCATCGGCACGGCCTTCGTCACGGCGACGCTCCTCGCGGGCAACGTCATCACCCAGACCACGAACGACTCGATCGCCGCGCAGTTCGCGGACGCGGACCTCGTCGTGTCCGCGCCCGCCGACCTCACGGCCGCCGACGTGGACGCGCTGCGCGCCGCGACCGGCGTCGAGGCCGTCGACGCGGTCGCCTTCACCTACCTCGACCTCTCGCGCGGCGCCAAGCGGGTGTTCCAGCTCGGCGTGCCCGCGCCGTCCGACCCGCGCTTCCAGGCGCTCGACGTGGACGAGGGTGCGCTGCCGACCGCGACCGGGCAGGTCGCGCTGCCGACCGCGGTCGCCGAGCGCCTCGGCGTCGAGGTCGGCGACACCGTGACCAGCTCGCGCAGCGTGTGGGACGACTCCGCGCCCGACGGCGGCACCTACGAGGAGGTCCGCGACGAGCTGACCGTCGTCGGCACGACCGACGACCCGTACGGCGCGTACGCCCAGATGGGCGGCGCGGTCGTCGTCAGCGCCGAGGACGTCGCCGCGTGGGAGGCCGCGCAGGAGACGCCGGACGACGGCGAGCGGACCTACTCCGGGGCGATGGTCGCGCTCGCGCCGGGCGCCGACCTCGAGACGACGCGCACCGCGCTCGTCGCCGCCGGCCCGGCCGAGACCACGGCCGTGACCCCCGACGAGCACGCCCAGGCACGGGCGCAGGCGATGACGGGCGGCCAGGACGTCTTCACCTACGTCATCCTCGCGTTCGCCGCGGTCGCGCTCCTCGTCGCCGCGCTCGTCATCTCGAACACCTTCCAGGTGCTCGTCGCCCAGCGGACGCGCACGCTCGCCCTCCTGCGGGCCGTGGGCGCGAACAAGCGCCAGCTCTCGCGCTCGGTGCTCACGGAGGCGACGATCCTCGGGATCGTGTCCTCGGTCGCCGGCATCCTGGTCGGCGGGCTCCTCACCCAGGTCACGCTCCTCGTGGCGCGCGGCGCCGACCTCGGCGTCCCGGTCCCCGCGTCCATCACGGTCACGCCCGTGGTCGTGCTCGTCCCCCTGGTCGTGGGGACGCTCGTCACGCTCGTGGCGTCGTTCGCCCCCGCGCGCGCCGCCACCCGGGTCGCGCCGCTCGAGGCGCTGCGCCCGGCGGACGCCCCGAGCGTCGCGCGCGGCGGCGGCCGCGTGCGGCTCGTCCTCTCGCTCCTGCTCGTCGTGGGCGGGGTGGCGCTCCTGGGCACCGGCATCTGGCTCGGCCAGGACGGCGAGGCCGAGGCCGGTCTCCTCGCGAGCGTCGCCGGCGGCGCCCTGTCCTTCGTCGGGGTCCTCGTCGGCGCGGTCTTCTGGCTGCCCGCCGTCGTCGCTCTCGCGGGCCGAGTGCTCGCCGGCACCGGCTCGACGGCGCGGCTCGCCACGGCGAACACGCTGCGCAACCCGCGGCGCACGACGGCGACGAGCACCGCGCTGCTCATCGGCGTCACGCTCGTGGCCATGATGTCGACCGCGGCCGCGAGCGCCCGCACGAGCCTGGACAGCGCGCTCGACGTCCAGTACCCCGTGGACGTCCTCGTCGCGACGGACGCCTACGGGTCCTCGGGCGAGGCCGTCCCGGACGACGTGGTGCGCGCCGTGTCGGGGACCGAGGGCGTCGAGCGCGTCGTCGAGCTCGCGGAGGCCGAGGTCACGCTGCCCGACGGCACGGAGCTCACGGCGTACGGCGTCGACCCGGACCGGGCGCGCGACGTCGTGCGGTCGCCCCAGGTCCTCGAGCCGTTCGCCCCGAGCACCGTCATGGTGCCCGCGCTCCACGCGGAGGACCTGTCGATCACGGACGGCCAGGGCCTCGAGCTCACCGGCGCGGACGGCACGACGCTCGACGTCGTCGCCCACGTCGTCGAGGCCGGGGACTCGTGGCTGCTCGCGGCCGACGACGCACGCACGCTCGACCCGGACGGCGCCGTGTCCCGGCTGTGGGTCGGCCTGGACGCGACGCAGAACGCGACGTTGGTCGTCCCGGCCGTCCAGGACGCGATCACGGACTCGGACGTCCCGGTCGAGGTCGTGGGCGCCGCGGTGGAGCGCGCGGTCATGGAGAGCGTGATCGACACGATCCTGGGGGTCGTGGTCGGGCTGCTCGCGGTCGCCGTCGTCATCGCGCTCATCGGCGTGGCGAACACGCTCTCGCTCTCGGTCATCGAGCGGCGGCGCGAGTCCGCGACCCTGCGGGCCATCGGCCTGACCCGCTCGCAGCTGCGGTGGATGCTGGCGATCGAGGGCATGCTCATCGCGGGTGTCGGCTCGGTCCTCGGCATCGTGCTGGGCCTGCTCTACGGCTGGGCCGGCGCGGCGACCGCGCTGGGGGTCGTGGGCGACGTGACGCTCGCGGTGCCGTGGTTCGACCTCGGGCTCGTGCTCGTCGTCGCGCTCCTCGCCGGCCTCGTGGCGTCGGTCGTCCCGGGCCGGACGGCGGCCCGCACGTCGCCGGTCGCGGCGCTCGCCGTGGACTGACGGGAGACGACCGGCGGGAACGGTCGAGGGCCGACGCGCGCCCCTGTGGACGAGAAGTAGTCCACAGGGGCGCGCTCGTGCCCGGCGCGCACGACCCGACCTCGGGCAGGATCGCGACGTGCCGACCGCGTCGCCCCCGCATCCCGCCCTCACGGCGCCGCCCCTGCCGCCCGTGCCGCACGCGCCGCCCCTGGCCGACGCCGGCCGGTCCGTGCGCGTGACGCTCCACCCGGGTACGGACGTCCTGCTCGAGGTCGGCACGCGTCTCGGGGACGCGCGCGCGGCGCTCGCGGCCCTCGCGTGCCGGCCCGAGCTGCTCACCGCGCCGCTCATGGTGGACGGGGTGCGGGTCGACGACGACCAGCGGTGCGGCACGCGTCCTCTGCTCCCCGGCGGGGTCGTGACCGTCGCGGCGGGGGGCGGCGACGTCCGCGCCGTGGACGTGCTGTCCGCACCCTGGCACGTCGCGGTCCTCGGCGGGCCCGACGCCGGGCGCCTCGTCCCGGTGGCGACGAGCGCCCGGGGTCGGGTCGCGGTCGACGGGCTCGACGTCCGCTGGCGCACCACGCGCCGCGGCCCACGGCTGCGCGTCCGCGTCCCGCGCGGCACGCGCCGGACGAGCGAGGACGCGGCCCTCACGACGACGGGTCGTCGGGTCGCGTGGTGGCGCCCGGTGCGCTGGCGAGCGGGTCGTGCGCTCGTGAGCCGCGACGCCGTCCACGCGCTGCGCCCGCGGCCGGTGCTCGAGCACGGGCCGCGCACCGGGCGCCCGGACCCGGCGGCGGGAGGCGACGGGCCGGGGCGGCCCTGGACGGCGCACCTCGCCACGGCGCTGACCCCCGCGATCGCCTCGCTCGCCCTCGCCGTGACGTTCCGCCAGCCGTTGTACGCGCTGCTCGCGCTCGCGGGGCCCCTGGCGCTCCTCGTCCCGGCCCTCCTCGACGCCCGGCGACGGCGGCGCGCGGCACGGCAGGGCGGGCCGTCCACCCGCGACCGGGCCGGCGACCCGCCCGGCACCGGACCGGGGACCGGGTCCGCTGCCGCGCCCGTCGTCCCGGTGGACCCGCTGCACCCGCGGCCCGCCGACGTGCTGACCTGGGCGACGGTCGCGCAGGTCGCCCCCGCCCGGCCACCGCGGCACCCGGGCTCGAGGTCCGGCGGACCGGACCTCGGCACCGCGACGGACGACCGCGCGTCGACGCCCGCGGCGCGCCTCCCCGACGGGTGCGTGGCGGTGGTCGGCCCCCGCGGTGCCGCGCTCGCCGCGACGCGGGCCGTGCTCGCCGAGCTCCTCGCGTCGGGCGCGACGCTCACCGTGCGGCACCCGCCGCGCACGGCGCACGAGTGGGCGTGGTGCCGGTGGCTGCCCCGGGCGACGTCCGTGCGCCGTCTCGACGCCGCGGTGCCGGCGCGCGCCGACGCGGACGTCCTGGTCGTCGACCACGCCGACGCCTCCCCCGGCGCCCTCGGCGAGCTCGCGGGTGCGTGGGAGCGGCTCGGCCCCGCGGGCACCGACCTCCTGCTCGTGCTCGACGAGCGGGCGCGGGTCCCCGCCTGGTGCCGGACCGTCCTCGACGTCTCGGGCCCCACCGCCGTCCTCACCGGGCCCGACGGCGTCCGCACGACGCGCGCGCACGTCGGGGTGAGCACGACGTGGGCCCTCGCGCTCGCCCGGCGGCTCGCCGCCGCGGCGCACCTCGGGCGCCTCGGCGGCACCGACGAGCTCGACCACGAGACGTGCGACCCCACCGCGCCGTCCCTGCCCGCGGACGTGTCGCTGGGCGCGCTGCTCGGCACCCCGGCGGCGCACGACGAGCTCGCCGGCTGGGTCGCGGAGCGCTGGCGCGACGCACCCCGACGCGACGGCCGGGGGCTGCGGTGCACCCTGGGCACGGGCGTCGACGGCGCACCCGTGACCGTCGACCTCGTCGCCGACGGGCCGCACGTGCTGGTCGCGGGCACGACCGGCGCGGGCAAGTCCGAGCTCCTGCAGACGCTCGTCGCGGGCCTCGCGCTCGGGCGCTCGCCGGCGGAGGTGACGTTCGCCCTGGTCGACTTCAAGGGCGGGGCGAGCTTCGGCGCGTGCGGGCGGCTGCCGCACGTGGTGGGCCAGGTCACCGACCTCGACCCCGGCCTCGCCGGGCGGGCGCTGGCGGGCCTGCGGGCCGAGCTGCACCGGCGCGAGCGCGTCCTCGCCGAGGCCGGGGTCGCGAGCGTCGACGAGCTGCCCGCGGGCCGGCTCCCGCGTCTCGTCGTGGTCGTCGACGAGTTCCGCGCCCTCGCCGACGACCTGCCCGACCTCCTGCCCGGGCTGCTCCGGGTCGCCGCCCAGGGCCGCTCGCTCGGCGTGCACCTGGTGCTCGCGACGCAGCGGCCGAGCGGCGCGGTGAGCGCCGACGTGCGCGCGAACATCACCCTGCGCCTCGCCCTGCGGGTCGTCGACGTCGCGGACTCGCGCGACGTCGTCGAGTCCCCGCACGCGGCGCTCGTCCCCGCGTCCGCGCCCGGGCGGCTCGTGCTGCGGCGCGGAGCGGAGCCGCCCGTGGCCCTGCAGTGCGCCCGTGCGGGCGCGCCCCTGCCGCGCAGGTCGTCGGGCGCCAGGCTCGCCCCGGCCTGGGGAGCGGCCGCGCCCGCGGGGTCCGCGCTCGACGAGCGCGCGGGTACCGAGGACCGGCTCGCGCTCCTCGTGTCGGCGGCGCGCGAGGTCGCGGCGCACGCGGGGCTGCGCACACCGCCACCGCCCTGGCTGCCCGCCCTGCCCTCGCGGGTCACCGCGGCCGACCTCCCCACCGTCGCGGACGCACCCGGTGGGCCTTGGCCCACCGGGGACGCGCTGCTCGTGGCGCTCGCCGACCTGCCCGCGCAGCAGCGCCGCGCCGTCGTGCGGTGGGACCCGCGCGACGGGCACCTCGCCGTGCTGGGCCGCGCGCGCTCGGGGCGGACGACGGCGCTGCGCGCGGTCGCGCACGCCGCGCTCGGGCGTGGGTGGACGGTCCACGCGGTCGGCCCCGGGTTCGCCGACCTGGCGGCGCACCCCGGCACGGGGACGCTGGTCGACCGCTCCGACCCGCGCCGCCTCGCCCGGCTCCTGCGCCTCCTCGCCGGTCACGACGACGGTCAGGAACGGCCGCCGGGTCGCGCGCGGCAGGGCCGGGTGCTCGTCCTCGTCGACGACGTCGAGGCCGTGCGGTCGGCGCTGTCCGCCCTCGCCGGGGGTGCCGGGGCGGATCTCCTCGCGGACGCGCTCGCGGACTCGGGTGCCGCGTTCGCGGTGAGCGGGAGCGGCCCGACGGTCGCGGGCCTGGCCGCGCTCGTGGGCGTCCGCGCCGTGCTCGCCTCCCGCGACCGCCACGACGACGCGTCCCTCGGCGTCCCGACGGCGTTCGCCGGGCAGGGCGGCCCGGCCGGCCGGGCCGTGTGGCTCGGTCCGGCCGAGCCGATGGTCTGCCAGGTCGTGCTTCCCGAGAGCAGTCCCCCGGCGCCGCACGGGCGGGCCCCGGCCGGCGCCGAGCCCGTACGGCTCCTGCGGCTGCCGGACCGGGTGGAGGCGGCGACGCTCCGCGCGGCCGAGGACGCGGGCGCCCCCGTGCTCCGGGTACCCGTGGGACGCGGCGGGGACGACGGCGCGGCGCTCGCGATCGACGCGTCGCAGGGCGCCCTCGTCGTCGGGCCGCCGGGCAGCGGACGGACGAGCACGCTCACCCTGCTCGCCCGGCACGCCGCGCGCGCCGGCGTGCTGCGCGGACTCGTCACGCGCGACGTCCGGCTGGGCGCGGTCGCCGGTCCGGGCGTCCCCGTCGTGACGCGGCACGCCCCGGCCGACGTCGCCCGCCTGCTCGACCTGGTCGCGCGAGACGTCGGAGGTCCGCCCGCCCGTGGGACGGGGGCGGCGACCGGGGCGCGTCCCGAGGGCCGCCCGGCCGTCGTCGTCGTGGACGACCTCGACCTGCTCGCGCAGCTCTGCGTGCTCGAGGCCGACCGCCTGGCGGCCCTGTGCCGGGACGGGCTCGTGCTCCTCGCGTCCGCGACGACGACCGCGGCGGCCATGGCGCTGCGCGGTCCCCTCGCGGACGTGCGCGGCGTGCGAGCCGGGATCGTCCTGACGCCGGGCGAGCGCGGGAGCTCCGAGGTGTTCGGGCACGGCCTGGAGTGGCTCGGCGAACCGGGGCGGCCACGACCCGGCCGGGGCGTCGTCGTCCAGGGCGCGCGGCTGGCGCCGGTGCAGGTGGCCCTCCCGTGAGCGGGCACCGGGTCGGCCGGACGCCGCACCCTCGGGCGGGTCCGTCGGGCACGCCCGTTCAGGCGGCGGGGCGCGCGTCGCGCGTCGTCGCCTCCACGACGGGGCGGAGCATGAGCAGGACGAGCACGACCAGGGCGAGCACCAGACCGGCCACGACCCACGCGGTCACGCCCACCTGGAGAGAGCTGACGGCCACGACCGCCTGGAGGATCTGCCACGTCGCGACGGGCGACCGCGCCCAGCGCTGCCCGCGCAGGAGCCCGCGCAGGCTCGCCGCGAGCACCGCGGCGACACCCAGCGCGAACACCACGAGGAAGACGCTCACCCCGACGGCCTGCGACCCGCCGGCGACGAGCTCGACGAGGACGACGACGGCCCCCGCCACGAGCGCGACGACCTCGATGCCGACGCCCGCCAGGAGCGCGACCAGCGCGGGCGGGCGGGACGTCTCGCCAGGGGTCCCGGGGCGGGGCTCGCCCGGGGTCCCGGGGCGGGGCTCGGGCGGGGTTCCGGAAGGATCGCGGGGAGGCACGATCACCCAGCGTACGCGGCGACCTGCGCCTTCACACCCGTGTGACGAAGACCTCACGATTCATGCGGGGGAAACTTTCTCGTAACCCCTTGTGCTGCGCTTCACGAGGTGTGAACCTGGTTCAAGCATCAATTACCCCCCAGCTCACACCTGGTCCAGGCGCCCCTAACTCTTTGTGGGCCCGCCCCGGAGAATCATCACCTCGCGACCAGGTTTCCCTCTGCCCAAGGAGACGACGAACATGGACTGGCGCCACCGCGCAGCCTGCCTCGACGAAGACCCCGAGCTCTTCTTCCCGATCGGCAACACGGGCCCCGCGCTCCTGCAGATCGAGGAGGCGAAGGCCGTGTGCCGTCGCTGCGACGTCGTCGACACCTGCCTGAAGTGGGCCATCGAGTCCGGTCAGGACGCAGGCGTCTGGGGCGGTCTCTCCGAGGACGAGCGCCGCGCGCTCAAGCGCCGCACCGCCCGCGCGCGTCGCGCCGGCTGAGCGACCAGCACGCACCGCCGCCCGCGAGGGCGCGCAGGTCCGCACGACGGGCCGTCACCCTCCGGGGTGGCGGCCCGTGGTCGTCCCCGGACC
>CAZFUQ010000101.1:0-3407 GCA_964521905.1 uncultured Cellulosimicrobium sp. | reverse complement strand
CCCGGACCGGTGCCCGGCCCCGGCCGGCTAGGACTGGCGTGCGCCGTCGCGCAGGACGAGCGCGAGCACGACCTGCGTCCCGCCGCCCGGGCGCGGCTCCCACTCGATGCTGCCACCGAGCTCGTTGGTCACGAGGGTGCGCACGATCTGGGTGCCGAGGCCGCTCTTCGCCGCCTTGCCGGCCCGGGCGACGTCGCCGTCGGCCATCCCGATGCCGTCGTCCGCGACCACGATGCGCAGCGCCGAGCCCTCGCGCTCGACCGCGACCTCGACCGTCCCGGTCTCCTTCTTCGCGAGGCCGTGCTCGACCGCGTTGGTGACGAGCTCGGTGAGGATGAGCGCGAGCGGCGTCGCGTCCTCCGCGGGCACGAGGCCGAAGCTGCCGGTCCGCACGGTGCGCACGCTCGTGTCCGCCGACGCGACGTCCGCCGCGAGGCGCAGCGCCCGCCCGACCATGTCGTCGAACTCGACCTCCTCGTCGAGCGTCTGCGACAGGCTCTCGTGGACGAGCGCGATCGTCGCCACGCGCCGCATCGCCTCCTCGAGCGCCGCGCGCGCCTCCGGCACGTCCATGCGGCGCGCCTGCAGCCGCAGGAGCGCCGCGACGGTCTGGAGGTTGTTCTTCACCCGGTGGTGGATCTCGCGGATCGTCGCGTCCTTGGTGATGAGCTCGCGCTCGCGGCGCCGCAGCTCCGACACGTCGCGGCACAGCAGGACGGCGCCGATGCGCTGCCCCGACTCCGTGAGCGGGAGGGCCCGCAACGACAGCGCGACGCGCTGGGCCTCGATCTCCGTGCGCCACGGCGCACGACCCATCACGACGAGGGGCAGCGACTCGTCGACCGGCGTCTGGTGCTCGATGAGGTCGGCCGTGACCTCCGCGAGCGAGCGCCCGACGAGCGGTCCGATGACGCCGAGGCGGTGGAAGCAGCTCAGGGCGTTCGGGCTCGCGTAGAGGACCTCACCCTCCGAGTTGAGCCGGATGAGGCCGTCGCCGACGCGCGGGGCGCCGCGGCGCGGGCCGGTCGCGGCGTTGGGGAACGGGAACTCCCCGCGCGAGATCATCGCGACGAGGTCGTCCGCGGCCTCGACGTAGTTGAGCTCGAGGCGGCTCGGCGTGCGGCCGCTGCCGAGGTTGGTCTGGCGCGCGACGACGGCGATCGCCCGGCCCGAGTGCACGACCGGGATCGCCTCCTCCCGGACCGCGTACGCGCCGAACCAGCGCGGCTCGCGCGAGCGCTGCGAGCGCGCCTCCGTGAGCGCGCGCTCGAGCTGGGGACGCTGCCCCTCCGGTGCGAACGAGCCGACGATGTCGTCGTAGTGGACCGTCGCACCCGTGGAGGGCCGGCACTGCGACACGGCGACGAAGTTGCCGTCGGTCGTGGGCAGCCACAGCACGAGGTCGGCGAACGCCAGGTCGGAGATCACCTGCCAGTCCCCCACCAGGAGGTGCAGCCATTCGTTGTCCGCCGGGCTGAGCTCGGCGTGGCGGGAGATGAGATCACTCATGGCAGACACACACCCCAGCCTAGAGGGGTCCGACCGGTAGAGTCCCTCTGAGCGTCCGCGCTCGCGGTCGCCTCGCCTCGTCGACCGAACCGTCGAAGGGGCCGGTGGAGGCCCGAGGAGGTCCCGTGCACCTGAGCGTCGAGCTCCGCTACCCCGCCCCCGTCCACGTCGTCGGCGCGATGCTCGCCGACGAGGAGTTCGTCCGGTGGCGCGCCGCACGCTCGGGCGGCGACGGCGCCCGGGTCGAGCAGGTCGACGTCACGGGGGACGCCGTCGACGGCTTCACCGTCACGGTGCGCCGCACCCTGCCCACGGACCAGATCCCCGCGCACGTGCGCGGGTTCGTCGGCGGGCAGCTCGAGATCCGTCAGGCGGAGGCGTGGGAGCCGGAACGCGACGGCGAGCGGGCGGGCACGGTGTCGCTCGAGATCACGGGCGCGCCGGTCCGGCTCACGGGAACGGTGACGCTCGTGCCCGACGGCGACGCGACCGTCGAGCGGTACGTGGGCGACGTCAAGGCGTCGGTCCCGCTCTTCGGCGGCGCGATCGAGCAGGCGGCCGCGGAGGCGGTCCGCACGGCCCTCGCCGCCGAGGAGTCCGCGGGCCAGGAGTGGCTCACCCGCTGAGTCGCGGGACGATCGAGCCCCTCGCGGACCCGGTCTCGAACCGGTAACGATTTCTCGGAACGCCGACCGGTCGGTCGGTCGCGAGATCGCTCTGACCTGCGAAAACGCCGGGGTGGGAGCGCGACCACACCCTTCAGCACCCGGGCGCCGCTTGACAGGGCTTCGTCCGGGACAGCACGATCACTCCGTTGTGTGGAAGCGCTACCACTTCGTCGTGGGAGCGCTGCCACGACCCCGCCCCACCGACAAGGGAGTCACCGTGCTGAGCAGCACCCGTACGACCCGCCGGCCCCGCAAGGCGATTGCCGCCGTCGCGGGCCTCGCGGCCATCACCCTCACCCTCACCGCGTGCTCGAGCGGCTCCGGCTCGGACGACGAGTCCGGCTCCGCCGACGGTGAGATCACCCTCACGGTCGCCACGTTCAACGACTTCGGCTACACGGACGAGCTTCTCGCCGCGTACACGGAGACGCACCCGAACGTCACCGTGAAGCAGACCAAGGCCGCCAAGTCCGAGGACGCGCGCACCAACCTCACGACCAAGCTCGCCGCCGGAGGCGAGGGCCTCGCCGACGTCGAGGCCATCGAGGTCGACTGGATCCCCGAGCTCGCGCAGTTCCCCGACCTCTTCACCGACCTCGCGGACCCGGAGCTCGACGGCCGCTGGCTGGATTGGAAGGTCCAGCAGGCCACCACCCCGGACGGCAAGCTCATCGGGTACGGCACCGACATCGGGCCGAGCGCGATCTGCTACCGCCAGGACCTCTTCGAGGCCGCCGGCCTCCCGACGGACCCCGCCGAGGTGGCGGACCTCCTGGGCGGCGAGGACGCGACCTGGGACGACTACTTCGCCGCGGGCTCGACGTTCGTCGGCGCGAGCGACTCGGCCTGGTACGACTCGGCCATGTCGATCTCGCAGGGCATGGTCAACCAGATCGACAACGCGTACGAGGACTCCGACGGCACCGTCAAGGACCTCGCCACGAACCAGCCGATCATCGACATCTACGACACGGTGCTCGAGCAGTCCACGACCAACGAGCTCTCCGCGGGCCTCGAGCAGTGGACCGACGACTGGAACGCCGCGTTCCAGAACGACGGCTTCGCGACGATGATCTGCCCGGCCTGGATGACCGGGCCGATCGAGGAGCGCGCCGGCGGCGTGACCGGCTGGAACGTCGCCGACGTCTTCCCCGGCGGCGGCCTGAACTGGGGCGGCTCGTTCCTCACGGTCCCGGCCTCCGGCCCGAACGCCGAGGCGGCCAAGGAGCT
>CAZFUQ010000100.1:7745-12721 GCA_964521905.1 uncultured Cellulosimicrobium sp. | reverse complement strand
TCGTCGCCGAGCGGCGTGGGGCGGCGCAGGGCGGTGTGCAGGACGGCGCGGTCCTCCGTGACGTTGATGTGCTCCCCGGTGAACATCGCCTCGAGGCGGTCGTCGAGGTGCACCTCCTCGGCGAGGCGCACGAGCAGCTCGAGCGTCTCGTCCGTGACGAGGTTCTTCGAGAGGTCGACGGTGAGGTCGGCTGCCTGGTGCGTGAGCCGGCGGGCCCGGTCGGGGTCGGCGGCGAACCAGGTGCGCAGGTCCGGCTCGACCGTGTCGCGGTGCACGGTGAGCGCGGTCCAGGCCGAGGTGGAGGTGGGGTCGATCGGAGGCGGCACGGGCTGCGAGGTCATGACCACCAAACTACTGACCGACGTCGCCGATCGCCCACCCCGACCGTCCCGCGGTACCAGGACCGGCGACCCGAGCCGGGCGAGCGTGGGCGGGCGGGTCCACGATGGTCGCAGCGCCGTCCGGCGCGGGAGCCCGAGTCAGAGGGAGAGGCGATGGCCGAGGTAGTGCTGTTCCACCACGTGCAGGGGCTGACCGACGGCGTGCGGACGGTCGCGGAGACGCTGCGCGGTGCCGGGAACGTCGTGCACACGCCGGACCTGTTCGAGGGGCGCACGTTCGCGACCCTCGACGAGGGCATGGCGCACGTGCAGGAGCTCGGCTTCGGCACGGTGCTGGAGCGCGGGCGGGCTGCCGCCGACGGGTACGACCCGGCGGTCGTGTACGCAGGGGTCTCGCTCGGCGTCCTGCCCGCGCAGATGCTCGCGCAGACCCGTGCGGGTGCCAAGGGAGCCGTGCTGCTCGAGGCGTGCGTGCCCGTGTCGGAGTTCGGCGAGGCGTGGCCGGAGGGCGTGCCCGTGCAGGTGCACGGCATGGACGCCGACCCGTCGTTCGCGGGCGAGGGCGACCTCGACGCGGCCCGCGCCCTCGTGGACTCCACACCGGAGGCCGAGCTGTTCGTCTACCCGGGCGACCGGCACCTGTTCACCGACCCGAGCCTGCCGTCGTACGAGCCCGCCGCCGCCGCGCTCGTCACCGAGCGCGTGATCCGCTTCCTCGACGGCATCCGCTGAGCGGCCCGCACGCGGTGCGGGCAGGCCGCTCGGTGCTCAGGCGGTCGCGCCGGGCTCCTGGCCCGGTGCCGCGTCGAGCGTGAGCTGCCACTCGGCGTCGACGCTGGCGGGCGCGAACCCCAGCGCGACGTTGATCGCGAGCATGTGCGCGTTCTCCTGCGCGTTCCACGTGTGCACGCGCCGCGACGACGGGCGCGCCCGGGCGAGCTCGTCGAGCACGGCGACCTTCACGAGCATCCCCAGGCGGCGCCCGCGGTGCTCGCGCAGCACGAGCGTGTCCTCCTGGAACACGACCTCGGGCCGGTCGTGCGGGTACGCGACCATGGAGAACGCCGCGAGCGTGCCCGACGCCGCGTGCTCGGCCGCCGCGATGACGTAGCCCTGGCCGCGGTCGTGGATGTCCTGGGAAGCCGTGCGCACGCGCTGCGCGTCCCACGGGTCCTCCTCCAGGTCCAGGCCGCCCGTCGGGGCGTCGGTGCTCATGCGCGTCTCCAGCGCGGCGAACTGGTCGACCCACGCCTCGGGGACCTCGTCGGTCCACACGTGCACGCGGTAGTCTCCGGCCCGCTCGACGGCCGCCGCACGCAGCGGATCCAGCACGTCGGCCTCGACCGGGAGGTCGAGCACGGAGTGCCGCAGGACCTGCTCGAGCGTGAAGCCGCGGTGCAGCGCGAACGCCGTGGCGTCGTCGTGCGCCGGCACGCGCCCGCTGCCCGTGGGCGCCTCGAGCGCGTCCGGCCCGGGCGGCGGCTCGGGGGCGAACGACGAGTCCGACATGATCACGCGCCGCCCCTGCGCGCGGGCGACCTCCAGCGCGGCGTCCCACAGCGCGGAGCCGATGCCGCGGCGCCGGTGGTCGGGGTGCACGCCGACGTACACGACCGCCGCGTGCGTGTTGCCCCGCTGGGGGAGCGCCACCATCGACCGCCCGACGACGTCCTCGGGTCTCCAGGTGCCGTCCGCGACGGCGGTCGTGCCGTCTGCCGGCGCGACGGCGACCCACCGGAGCACGCGGCGGTACCCGGCGCTCGCCATCGAGCCCGCCGTGGTGGCCGCGTCCAGGGCCAGGTCGGTGTGGCCGTAGATCTCCCGGTCGATCGCGTCACCCACCTGGACCGTCCCGTGCACGGCCCAGGCCTCGGGTGCGTCGAGGCTCGTCGGGACCGGTACGGGCACGATGCGCACGGGGGCGCCGGTCGCCGTCGGGCCGGCCGGCCGGGTCGGGTGGGTCGTGCCTGCCTTCGGTGCGGTCATTCGCCATCCTCCGTCGGGGTCGTCCTGCGCTGCCACGCGGCCCACACGCCCGCGGGCCGGAACCCGAGGGCGACGTTGATCGCGAGCATGCGGTCGTTCTCCTGCGCGTTCCACGTGTGGATGCGCCGGGTCGTGGGGCGCCGGGCGGCGAGCGCGTCGAGGTTGACCACCTTGACGAGCATCCCGAGCCGCCTGCCACGGTGCTCGCGCAGCACGAGCGTGTCCTCCTGGAACGCGAAGTCCTCCTGGTCGCGCGGGTAGGCGAACACCGTGAACGCCGCGAGCGTGCGCGTGGGCACGTGCTCGGCAGCGGTCACGAGGAAGCCGTTCCGCTTCTCCTCCTGCTCGCCCACCCAGGTCCGCACGCGGCGCGCGTCCCACGGGTCCTCGTCGTAGTCGACGCCGCCCGTCGGAGCGTCGGTGCTCATGCGCGTGAACAGCACCGCGACCTGGTCGACCCACTCCTCGGGCACCTCGTCCGTCCACGTGTGCAGGCGGTAGCCGTCACCGGCGTGGGTCCGGGCGTCGTCGCGATGGCGGTCGAGCACCTCCGGCACGACGGGCAGGTCGAGGACCGAGTGCCGCTCGACCTGCTCGAGCGCGTAGCCCCGCGCGGCCAGGAACCGCGGTCCCGGCGCGTCCGCCGGGACGCGACCCGCGCCCGTCGTGGCCTCCAGCGCGCCGGGTCCGGGCGCAGGCTCCGCGCCGTGGTCGGTGTCGGAGAACAGGACGGTGCGCCCGGCGTCCAGGTTCAGACGCTCGCCGAGAGCGAGGAGCGCCGTCCCGATGCCCTGCCCGCGCTCGGCGGGGCGGACGAACGCGTACGCCTCGCCCAGGTGCTCGTTGCTCGTGACGAGACGGGTCACGAAGAGGTGCGCGACGACGTCGGGCACGGCAGGTGGTGCGCCGCCGTCGCGCACCACGACGAAGCGGCGCTTGGTCGCGTACTCCTGGTGCGCCATGCCGGACAGGATGTCGACCGGGCGCAGCGCGAGGTCGTCGTAGCCGTGGGTCTCGAGCTCGTGCTCGTGGCCGATGTCCGCGATGGCGCGGTAGGCCCACGCGTCGTCGTCGTCGAGCGACGCGGGGTGCGGGGCCTCGACGAGGACGTACCCCGACGGGAGGGGGACGTCCGGGAGCCCGGAGGCGGCACTGCTCATGCCATCAGACTGGCGGCGGGCGTACGGGGTGTCCACGGGTTTTGCCGCGCTCGTCCCGCGCCGAGGTGTCGGTGCAGGAGGACGACGGCGGTGGGCCGGCACGACGGCGGCCCGGACCCTCGCAGGGCCCGGGCCGCCGGGACGGGTGGTGCCGCGTGCTGCTACTTCCTGGCGCTCCGCCCCGCGATCGCGCCCCAGATGAGGAGCACGAGCAGCGAGCCGATGAACGCCCAGAACCACGTCGTGAGCGAGAAGAATGCTTCGTTGGCGTCCACGTCGAACAGGGCGCCGGCGATCCAGCCGCCGAGGAGCGCTCCGAGGACACCGACGATCAGCGTGACGACCCAACCTCCCGCGGCCTTTCCGGGCAGCACGGCTCGGGCGATAGCGCCCATGATGAGCCCGATCAGGATCCAGCCGATGATTCCCATCTCGCGTCTCCGTTCATGAGGGGACCAAAGTGGTCAAACGGAACTGTCGTGCCGAATGACCGTGGCTCCACCGTGGCACGGGCGAATACCCCTCGCACGCCGAACGGGCGTCGCCGTCCCGTGGCGCGGGGTCGTTCGTGCAGGTCACGGACCCTGTCGGGCGGGGTCGCGGGGACCTCGTAGGCTCGGGACGTGGTGACGACCGAGGCGACGAGCGCGCGCGTGGACGCCTGGCTGTGGGCCGTGCGGGTGTTCAAGAGCCGTTCCCAGGCGACCGCGGCGGTCAAGGCCGGGCACGTGCGTGTCAACGGCGAGCGCGCGAAGCCGGCGACGAGCGTCAGGCCGGGCGACCGCGTCGTCGTGCGAGGAGGCCCCGTGGAGCGGATCCTCGTCGTCGAGAAGATCCTCGTGAAGCGCGTCTCGGCGACGCTCGCCGCGACGGCGGTGGACGACCAGAGCCCGCCCCCGCCGCCCCGGGAGCTCACGGTCCGCGTCGCCGTGCGCGAGCGCGGCGCCGGCCGTCCGACGAAGCGCGAGCGTCGCGACCTCGACCGCCTGCGCGGCCGCGACTGACGTCGTCCCGCTCGCCGTCAGCGGCGTGTCAGCAGGGGCCGAGGTCCTTCCAGGCGCCCCACTCGCCGCTCTGGACCGGGTTCTCGCCCGATGTCCACCACTTGGCCTCGTAGCTCTTGCCCTCGTGCGAGACCTTCGCCCCGCCGAGGTAGACGGCGCTCGCGGACCAGGCCGGCGCCGCGCAGTCGCCGGGCTCCGGGTCAGGGCCCGGGTTGCCCGGGTCCGTGCCACCGCTCCCGATCGTGAGGTCGACGCAGTTGTAGAACGCCATGGGCGTGTTCGAGACGTTCCAGCGCGCGAGGATCGTGTGGTTCCCCTCGGGCAGACCGGTGAGCGTGTGCGAGATGTCGCTCGGCGGCTGGGCGCCGCCCTGGTCGAACGTCCGGAACAGCACGCCGTCGACGAAGTACTCCCACGTGCTCGTGTTGTGCGCCGCGGTGAGGTTCCACCGGAACGTCACGTCACGGCCGGTGGTCGTCCGGGGC
>CAZFUQ010000100.1:0-7735 GCA_964521905.1 uncultured Cellulosimicrobium sp. | reverse complement strand
GCGTAGCCGCTGCCGCCCGAGCAGAGCGTCGAGCCCTTGGGGGCCTCGACGGACTGCGGCTCGTACCTGATCGAGCCGCAGTCGAACGACGTCGTGCCCGTGGCGCAGTGGTCCTGCCGGCTCGGCGGGGACGTGATCCAGCCGTGGGCGCTCGCGCTCGGTGCGACGGCGAGAGGGGCGACGATCGCGACGAGGGCCGCGACGATCAACGCTCGGAGTCTTCGCATGAGGTGTCTCGCTCTCCATCCGGTGGTGCGTGGGTCCTCGCGGGCCCGCGTCGTCGCGGGCCTGCGCTCGGATCGGACCTTCGACGCTACGAAGAGGGAGGAGTGCGGACAATCCGGTGAACCACGTACGGGGTTCCGCGTAGTCGGCCGGTCGCGCGGGCCGGCACCGACGCCGCGCGGGTCGTGCCCGGGGAGCGGCCCCGGGCGATGTGGGGACCACGTAGGTCCCGGTCAGGCCGCGGAGTCCTCCTCGCGCAGCCGCGGCTCGGTGCGCAGCCGCGGTCGCAGGCCCGACTTGTCGGCGTAGAACGCGCGCACGACGTCCATGTCGGCGCGTACGTCCCCGGTGAGCTCGATCGTCGGGCCGAGACCCGTCGTCATGGTCGTGCGGTCGACGTACCCGAGGGTCACGGGCAGGCCGGCCTCGCGCGCGATGCGGTAGAAGCCCGACTTCCAGTACGACCCGGCGCCGCGCGTGCCCTCGGGCGTCACGACGAGCGAGAACACCTCGCCCGCGTGGATCCGCGCGACGACGTCGGCCACGACGCGGCTCGGGTCGCCCCGGTCCACGGGGATGCCGCCCAGAGCGCGCATGAGCGGGCCCGCGGGGCCGGTGAAGAGCGTGTGCTTGCCGAGCCAGCGCACCCGGATCCCCGTGCTCCACGCGATGGCGAGCATGAGGACGAAGTCCCAGTTGGACGTGTGAGGGGCTCCGACCAGGAGCGTCGGGCGGCTCGTGTCGTACGGCTCGGAGCGCAGCGACCACCGGCTCGTGGTCCAGTAGGCGCGGGCGAGGGTGCGGCGGATCACGCGGCCACGGTACCCCGGCGGCCCGTCCGGCCCGCCACGGCCCGCGCGCCGACCCGGGCCGTCCCGGCTCACGACACGGCCCCCGGTTGCCGTCGACAACGGTGCAGGGCATGGCTACTCTCCGGACGGTAGGGAACCTTCCGCTCTTCTCGCGCTGGCCGCACCGAGACCCACGAACTGCTCGACGGAGACCAGATGGACAGCATGCTCGCCGGTACCCCCGCTCTGCTGCGCTCGCTCAACGCCCGCGCCGTGCTCGACGTCCTCGGCTCCGGGGACCTCCTCGCGCGCCCGGACGTCGTCGCGGCGACGGGCCTGTCGAAGACGACGGTGGCGCAGACGCTGCGCGCGCTCACCGCGACCGGGGTCGTCGTCGACGCGGGGCTGGACCACGACCGGCGAGGTCCGGCCGCGACGCTCTACCGCGTCGACCCGGACTACGCGTTCGGTCTCGGGGTCGACGTCGCGCGCGACCGGGTGCGCGTCGCGGTCGTCGACGTCACGGGCGCGGTCCGGGCCCGCGCGGAGCGCCGCGACGTGAAGCCCTCGCCGACCTCGCGCGCCCGGGCCGCGGCGGAGCTCGCCCGGGCGTGCGCGACCGACGTCGAGACGCGCCTGGGGGTCGGCACCACGGTCGAGCCGACCCGCGCCGTCGCCGCCGTGCCCGCGATCGTGGGCACGGACGGGCGCACGATCCGGCGCGTGCCGGGGTTCGAGAAGGGCGGCACCGCGGTGCACGACGCGCTGCAGGACGCGCTCGGCTGCCCCGTGACGCTCGAGAACGACCTCAACCTCTCGGCGCTCGCCGAGCAGCGCGACGGCGTCGCGCGGGGGGTGGGCTCGTTCGTCGTGCTGGGCCTCGGCGACGGGTTCGGCGCGGGGATCGTGCTCGACGGCCGCCTGCACCGCGGCGCCTCCGGGGGTGCCGGCGAGGTGTCGTTCCTGCCGAGCCCCGACCGCCCGCTCGGCGCGGAGACGCTCGGCGCGTCCGCGCTGTCCGCGATCGCGAAGGACTACGGGCTCCCGGAGGACCTCACGGCGCGCGACCTCGTCGACCGCGTCGAGCACGGCGACGTCGTCGCCGCCGAGGCGCTCGACGTCGTGGCGCGCCGCCTCGGCATCATCGCCGCGGGTGTCGAGCTCGTGCTCGAGCCCGAGCTCTTCGTGCTCACCGACCAGGCGGCCAGGGCGCCGCTCGCGGAGCGCGTGACCCGGTTCCTCGCGGAGGGCCTCGCCGTGCTGCCCATCCGGGTCGCGCCGTCCACCCTCGGGGGCGACTCGGTCGTCGTCGGGGCGGGGAAGGCGGCGAGCGACGCCCTGCGCGACGAGGTGTTCCGGACGGCGGCGGCGGTACCCGGCAACGGCGTGCTGGACGGGGACGACGACGCGGAGGCGGCCTCGTGAGCGCGCCGCCGTCGGACCTCAACGTCCGCCTGGGGCTGGGGCCCGACGCGCGCGCCATCATCCTCAACGCCGACGACTTCGGCATGTGCCGCGCCGCGAACCGCGCGATCTGCGAGCTCCTGCTCGCGGGCCGCATCGACTCCGCGACGCTCATGGTCCCGTGCGCGTGGGCGCCCGACGCGCTCGCGTTCGCGGCCGCGCACCCCGTCGACGTGGGCGTGCACCTCGTGCTCACGAGCGAGTGGACGCGGTACCGGTGGCGCCCGCTCACGGGGACGGGCACGTCCCTGGTCGACGACGCGGGCTACTTCCCGCGCGACGTCGCCACGGTCGAGCGCCGGGCGAGCGACGAGGACGTCGCCGCCGAGCTCGCGGCCCAGCTCGACGCGGCGCTCGCCGCGGGCGTCGACGTGTCGCACCTCGACAACCACATGGGCTCGGTCTACGGGCTCGAGACGGGGCGCACGTTCCTGCCGCAGGTCTTCGAGCTCGCCGCCCGGCACGGGCTCCCGTTCCGGCTGCCCCGCACGACCGAGGGCATGCTGCTGCCTCCGGGGGACTTCCAGCCGCTCCTCGACGGGTCGACGGCGGCCGCCGACGCGCTGGGCGTGGTCCTGCTCGACCGGCTGTGGACGCACCCGTTCGAGCTCGCCGGCGAGGGCACCGTCGAGGAGGAGGACTACGAGGACGTGAAGGCCGGTTTCCTCGACCTCCTGCGCCGCGTCGGTCCGGGCGTCACCGAGATCTACCTGCACCCCATGCTCGACGACGAGGAGCTTGCCGACGTGGCCGACTACGCCTCCGCGAAGCGCGGCTTCGAGCGCCGCCTGCTCGCCGACCCCGACGTCTCGGCCGTGATCGCCGAGGAGGGCCTCGTGCGCGTCGGGTGGCGCGACCTGCGCGCCGTGCAGCGGGGCGAGCGATGAGCGCGACGGGCGGGACGCCGTCGGGCCCGACGGGGACCGGGCGGGGGAGCGGCAGCCTGCTCGCCCGCGTGCGCGACCGGCGGCTCGAGGGCGCGCCGACGCGTGCGCAGACGATCGCGTACGGGGCGTCGGCCTTCCCCGCGAACCTGCTGCTGCAGACGTTCACCGCGTTCGTCGTCTTCTTCTACGTCGACCACCTCGGCGTCCCCGCGGGCTGGGTCGCGGGCGCGATGATCGCGCACGGCATCCTCAACGCGGTCCTCAACCCGCTCGTCGGCGCCGCCTCGGACCGCCGTCGCACCCGCTGGGGGCGGCGCGTGCCGTGGATCGGGCTGGGGGTCGTCCCGCTCGTCGTCGCGTTCGCGTTCGTGTGGGTGCCGCCCGCGCTGAGCCCGACCGGGCTGGTCGTGTGGTTCCTCGTCGTGGTCGCGGTGTACGACGTCGCGTACGTCGTCGTCGTGCTGAACGTCTCGGCGCTGTTCCCCGAGATCTTCCGCACCACGGCCGAGCGGGCGCGCGGCAACGCGCCGCGCCAGATCTTCGGCCTCGTCGGCATGATCCTCGGCACCGCGGGCGCGCCGCTGATCTACGGCACCCTCGGATGGCCCGTGATGGCCGTGCTGCTCGCCGTCGTGAGCCTCGGGTTCTTCGCCTGGTCGATGCTCGGCATGGTCGAGCGCCCCGTCGCCGCGGAGTCGGTGCTCGAGCGCGAGGCGAGCGTCGGGTTCGTCGACCAGCTCCGGTACACGTTCGCCAACCGCGCGTTCGTCACCTACGTGCTGGGCTCGCTGCTGCTGCAGAGCACGACGGCGATCGTGCTCGCCGCGATCCCGTTCTACGTCCGGTACACCCTGGGCGGCGCCGAGGCCGACGCGACGCTCCTGCTCGCGCCGATCTTCGTCGCGGCGATCCCGGCGATCGTCGGGTGGTCGTGGGTCGTGCGGCGCCTCGGCCCGCGCACGACCATGCTGTGGGTCGTCGCGGTGTACGGGCTCGCGACGTGCCTGTACCTCATCCCCTCCACGGTGGTCGGCGCCGCGCTCGCCGGTCTCGCGGTCGGCGTCGGGGTCGCGGGGCTCATGCAGGTGCTCGAGGTCGCGCTCGCCCAGGTCATCGACGACGACGAGCGCCGCACCGGCCTGCGCCGCGAGGGCATGTACTTCGGGGCGAACGGGTTCGTCGTGCGCGGCGCGGTGATCGTGCAGGCGGTGCTCGTCGCCGCCGTGCTCGGGGCGAGCGGGTACGTCGAGGGCCTCGCGGACACCGCGGCGCAGCCGGAGAGCGTCGGCACGGGCGTCCGCCTCCTGCTCGGCGGCGTCCCGGCGGTCATCGCGCTGCTCGCGTTCGTCTGCTTCTGGTTCTACCCGCTGCGGGGCCGGGACGACGCGGACACCCAGGCCGCCGCGGACGAGGCGGCCGCCTCGCCCACGGCTGCCGACCCCCTGCCGAGGTAGACCCCCGGTCCGCCGAGGTAGAGGCGTGGTCGCGCGAGGTAGAGGCGTGGTCGCGGGCTAGGTCGTGCCCGACGGCGGTCGCGCGGCCCGGGCGGCGCGCTCGCCCGCGCGGGCGAGCACCTCACGCAGCTCGGGCGGGTCGAGCACCTCGATCTCGACGCCGAGGCTCAGCAGGAACCCCGCGAGATGGGCCATGGACGACCCGCGGGTCTCCAGCACGCACGCGTCCGGGCCGTCGTCGACGAGCAGGCCCGCCGCGGGGGAGAGCCGTTCCGCCACGACGGCCACGGGCGCGTGCAGGCGGATGCGCGCGGGGTGGGACCACGCCGTCGAGCCGACGCCGCGCAGCACGTGCGCCACCGCGTCGCCGCCGGGGACCTCGCGCGGGACGAAGCGCGGGCCGCCCGGCGTGCGCAGGCGCAGCCGGTCGACCCGGAACGTGCGCCAGTCGTCGCGGCCGGTGTCGTAGGCGAGGAGGTACCAGCGCCGCCCGGTGTGGACGAGGCGGTACGGCTCGACGGTGCGTGTGCTCGCCGTGCCGTCGGACGCGGTGTACCCGAGGCGCAGGCCGGTGCGGTCGCGCACGGCCCCGGCGATCTCACCGAGCGCCTGCGGGTCCACGGCCGGCCCTCCGGTCGGCACGCTCACGACGGCCGTGCGCAGCGCCTCGACGCGGCGTCGCACCCGGGCGGGCAGCACCGTGTCGAGCTTCGTCAGCGCGCGCAGCGCCGCCTCCTCCGCGCCGGTGACCGATCCGCCGGCGGCGGCGTGCAGCGAGATCGCGACGGCGGTCGCCTCCTCGTCGTCGAGCAGGAGCGGCGGCAGCGCGGATCCCGCGCCGAGCCGGTACCCGCCCGCGACGCCGGGCGTCGAGCGCACCTCGTACCCGAGCAGCCGCAGCCGCTCGACGTCGTTGCGGACCGTGCGGGTCGTCACGCCGAGGCGACGGGCGAGCTCGGGGCCCGGCCAGTCCGGGCGTGAGGGCAGGAGCGCGAGGAGGCGCAGGAGGCGGACCGACGTGTCGAGCACGTCTCCCAGTGTGCGCGAGATCGAGGAACCGCACGTTCCGCGATGCCTCGTAGCGTCGTGGGCGACGGGGCGGAGGGTCCGTGCCGGGCGAGGCGCCGACGAGGTGCCGACGACGCGAGGGAGAGCACCGTGCTGCGAGGGATGGCGACGCTGAACCTGTGGGCCGAGGACCTGGACGCCGCGAAGGACTGGTACACGCAGGTGCTCGGGATCGAGCCGTACTACGTGATCCCCGGCGGGTACGTGGAGTTCCGGGTGGGCGACCGGGAGGACGAGCTGGGCATCATCGCCCGCTCGTACTCACCCCGTCCGCAGCCGGGCCGGCCCGGCGGGGCGATCGTCAACTGGCACGTCGACGACGTCCGTGCCGCGTTCGCGCGCCTGCTCGAGCTCGGCGCGACGGAGTACGAGGGCGTGACGGAGCGCGGCGCCGGGGAAGGCTTCGTCACCGCGTCCGTCGTCGACCCGTTCGGCAACGTGCTCGGCATCATGCAGAACCCGCACTACCTGTCGATGCTCGCCACCTCGTAGCGCAGGCGGGGGAGCGCCGCCCCGCGCGCGAGGTAGAGCTCCGGGCGGCCGAGTGCGGACCGTGGCGGGGGTCGGGGTTGCGACGAGGTCCGCTACCGTGGCGGGATGAGCGACGTGGAGCACATGGTCGGCCGCGCCCGCGATCTCGCGCGCCAGGCAGGAGAGGAGGCGCGCCGGTCGACGGCCATCGACACGTCGACGACGGCCGTCCTCCTGGACCTCGCGGCCTCGGTCGAGGGCCTTGCGGACGCGGTCGTCGCTCTCGCGGCGCGCGACTGAACGAGCCCTCCGACCCGTCTCGACGGCTCGACCTCGGGCACCCCGGTCCCCTCTCGGCGGACCGGGGCAGGGCTCGGGCGGCGCGGAGCCCTGTCAGGGGGCGGCCGGCGAGGTGCCCTTCAGCACGTGCTCGGCGACGGTGCAGGGGTCGGTCCCCGCGTCGACGTCGCGCAGGTCGCACGCGACGCGGCGCATGAGCGTGCGGAACGCGGCCCGTTCCTCGGGCGAGAGCATGCCGAGGAGCTGCTCCTCGGCGTCGTGCACCTCGCGCGCCCAGGTGGCGAGCCGACGGCGGCCCTCGGGCGTCGCGACGACGCGTCGCGCCCGGCGGTCGGCGGGGTTCTGCTGCCGCTCGACGAGCCCTGCGGCGACGAGGTCGTCGACGAGATAGGTCATGACGGTCCGGTCGATCCCGTGGTGCTCGGCCAGCGCGAGCTGCGTCGGGTGGTCGCCCTGCGCCACGGTGACCAGGACCTGGTAGCCCCGCATGCCGCGCGGCACCTCGGCGAGCGCCTGCTCGACCGTCGCGCCGTACGCCCGCAGGAGCACGCCGAGGTGCCAGCCGAGGTCCTGGTGCCGGCCGGGCGTGGTGTCGACCGTGGGCGTGGACGAGGGAGTCGTCGTGGTCGTGCTCATGACCCCAGGATAGCCATGGAATGCGGTTGCGCCACCTATCTGTTACAGATATGTTCTGTCCAGCAACACATTTTCCACCCTCACGAGGAGCCATGCCCGACTACGGCCACGACCTGCGCTTCGGGTCCTTCATCACGCCTGCCGCCGCGTCGTCCCACGAGGTCGTCGCGCTCGCCCGGCTGTCCGAGGAGGTCGGCCTCGACCTCGTCACGTTCCAGGACCACCCGTACCAGGGGGCGTTCCTCGACACGTGGACGCTGCTGTCCTGGGTCGCGGCCCGGACGGAGCGGATCCGCCTCGCGGGCAACGTGCTCAACCTGCCGCTGCGTCCGCCGGCGGTCCTCGCTCGCGCGGTGGCGAGCCTCGACCGGCTCTCGCGCGGTCGCGTGGAGCTCGGGCTCGGCGCGGGCGGGTCCTGGGACCCGCTCGCCGCCATGGG
>CAZFUQ010000099.1:0-12948 GCA_964521905.1 uncultured Cellulosimicrobium sp. | reverse complement strand
GAGCCCTCACATGCGCCCTCACCTGCTGAAACACGACCTTTCCGGGGCCCTGGTGCTGGTGGTGACGACGGCGCCGGGGGCGTCGAGGATCGCGTTGATCACCACATGCAGGCCCTTCCCCGAGCGGGGCGGACCGATCAGCAGGATCGAGTCCTCAACCGTCGCCCACACCTGTCCTCCCTTCCCGGTACCGAGGAGATACCCGACGTCGCTCGGGGCCGGCGTCCCGGTGAGCGAGGGCCGCAACGTCGCAGCCTTCTTCACGAGTGCCTTCGGTGAGGCGGCCCGGGCGACCTCGGCGGCGGTGGCGGTGCCCGCGAGCCGGTGTGGGTCCGTCTTCGACCGGGCATGGTGGACCGCCCGCACCACGACGAACCCTGCCGCCCCGAGCGCACCGAGGAACAGGGTGACGACTGCCCAGTACGCGAACGGGTTCAGGCCCTCCGCGCCAAGCGCCGCACCCGGGTCTGTGGGGGTGGCAAGAACGCTGATCCCGGAAGTGAAACCGCCGGACGGTTCGGGCAGCCCGGTGAGGAACGCGGCCACGGAGCCTGCCACCCGCAGCAGCCCGGTGAACACGGCGGCGGTGATGAGGGCTCCGAGGGCAAGGTTGATGAATAGGTCGTTGGCGGGTTTCGCCTGCACAGGACCGGACACAATGAACGCACCTTCCTGACCCCGCAGCAGGAAAGGGGGGCGGGGTCAGGACAACAGGTACGGCGACGAGTGGATGAGCCGGCGGTCAGTCGATCCGCTGCACCGAAGTGGTGCCAGAGATCCGCCCCAACAAGATCACCTCACCCGTCACGCGAGGGATCTCGCCGCGGTCGACGAGCGCGCGGGCGGCACCGGTCGGGCCTGCGGAGCTGTGCCGGAGGATCAGGGCGAGGGCGACGTCTTCACCGGGGACGAACCCGTCCCCGGTGAACTCCAGAAGGCTCGGCGGTGCTATCAGTGCGGGTGCGTCGTCTTCCGGCGGAGCGAACGGCGACCGCGGCTCCGACGCGGGCGGGGTGAGGATGTCCGCGTGGATGCTGCCGTCCAGTTCTCGCACCTCGACCCGGGTCGGTGACGCGAGGCGGGCGACGAGCTCCGTCACCGTTTTGGAGATCTCGTCTCGGCGGATCGGGGTGGCGGTGAGACGGTCACCATTCACGGTCACGATCAGAGTGTCGGCGTTCACGGCTTCGAGGAGGATCTGCGGCAACACCGCAGGCACCACCACCCCCGGCTTCGAGGTCACGGAGTGCGGATTGGTCTTGCGATGGCGTCGAAGGGTCATGTCAGGAAGGTGCGACCCGGCCCCGAACGCCCCACCCCGTCACCGATGATGGGTTCGATGGTGAAGGCTTCCTCCCGAGCGATGAGCTCGCACCGCGCGTCCGCCCACCCACCCGTGATCTGCAGCAGCGTCTCGTAGTCACCGGACGCGACCTGACCCTCGGCGAGCGTCACCCACGGCCAGCTCCCATCCGGTTGCGGAAGCCGAGCCTCGGATGCCCACGTCCAGGACACCGGGACCCGGTCCTCGTCAGACCAGTCGGCCCCGGGCGGATACTGCTCCTCGATCGCGAACCGCGGCGAGGACCCGTGTAAGGGATACAGCACGAAATGCCCGGCCCCGAACGTCACCGGATCCTCATCTATCAGGATCAGACGATCCTGGGATTGCTGCTTGATCCGATGCAGCCCGTCATCGAGCGCCATCATGTTCCGCACCAGCTCCTCGTCGGGTACGCCGCCCGAACCGCCCGAGTCATGGTGCTCCGGGGCCGGGCCGTCCACGCTCAAGACAGGTCTCCAGACTCGCCAGAATCCGCGTGTCCCCGCGCGTCTGTCCCAACTGCCGTGAGTTTGCGCACGGGCATCACGCGTTGATCTCTCATGGTCGAGAGGTGCGCTGGGCTGCCACCGCTCGCGTAGATTCACGAAAGTAGTTCACGATTCGTGAAAGAACCGGCGTATTATTGATGTATGGGCGATGTTCGTGAACTGGCGGAGTCATGAGACTCGCTGCGGTGCGGAGCATCGGGACGGCGCGCGGATTCCGTGACGAGCAGGACGCGGCGGACTTCGAGCAGGAGATCGTCGATCAGTACGCGTTGGCGATGGCGGCCGCGGGGCTGACGGACGCGCATATCCTCGCGGCGCGGGCGACGGTGTTCGAGTTCCGGCAGACCTTGGCGGAACCGTTGTGGACGGCCGCACCGGATGATGCGGACCGGTTCCTGGCGGGGCTGCGTCGCGCGGGCCGAGCAGTGAGCACGAGGGCGGGGAAGGCTGGCGCGCTGGCCCAGTTCTACGACTTCGCGATCACCCGGTATCAAGCGGACGTGCATGCGTTGACGGGGGTCGTGCTGGAGCAGCCGATCGATGAGTTCAACCGGCAGTCGGGCAACTCGCTGGGCCGGATCCGGGTGCCACCGTCGGATGCTGAGGTGGAGATGTTGTTCGCGGGGTGGCGGAGCTCGCTGTCGAGCGCGAGGAAGTTCCTGCCTGCAGCCCGTGACTACTTCGCCGCGTCGCTCTGGCGCCTGCTGGGGCTGCGGATCAGTGAGTCCGCGAAGCTCGACATCCGTGACTGGCGGCCGGATCTGGGCGAGTTCGGGAAGCTGCATGTGAGGTTCGGGAAGGGCTCCCGCGGCCGCGGCGCGAAACCGCGGCTTGTGCCCGCGATCAACGGCACGGATCGGCTGATCGATTGGTGGCTCGCCGAGGTGCGTCACCTGTTCGGACCGGACTGGGAAGACCCGGACGCGCCGATGATCCCCTCGGAGCGGTTCGACAGCGAGCTCGGGCGCTGCCAGCGGGCCAGCGACGACGTGCTGCGGCAGGGCCTGAAAGCCCAGACGGCGGTGTTCCTCCCGGCCTGGGTGGGGCGGATGACCCCGCATGTTCTGCGGCACTATTGCGCGTCGTCGCTCTACGGGGCGGGTATGGATCTCAAGGCGATCCAGGAGGTCCTCGGTCACGAGTGGCTCTCCACCACGACCCGGTACATCCACGTCTCCAGCGACCACGTCGAACAGGCGTGGGTCAACGCGAACCGGCGCCTGGAGACCCGATTCGGAGGGAGGGTGTGAACCCGTGAAATGGAACCTACGGATGGCCGCCGCCGAGCGCGGCATCTGGAAGTCTTCGGAGCTGCGGCGGATGCTCGCCGACGCCGGGCTGGAGATCAGCGTCGGGAAGGTGTCGAAGCTATGGACGACAACCCCGACCACGCTGCGGCTGGACGACCTCGACGTGATCTGCGCGGTGTTGGACTGCACACCCGGTGATCTGCTGACCGCGGACCTTGCCGCCGCTGCTGCACGCAAACCCCAGGCCGAGATCGAGGAGCAGGCCAGCAACGGGTCACCCTCGATCGTCAGGCCCCGCTTCAACGGCAACCGGCCAGAACCACCGCTATGAGCCCCGCACCCGGCCCCACTGCGAGGCTGCGCCCACCGGAGAAATGCACCGGCTGCGGCGTCGCCCGAGTGGCCTGGGTGCGGCCCCGCGTCGACTACTGCTACGCCTGCCTCCCCGGTGGCCCCTTCACCCCGCCACCGTGCTCACGATGCGGATCGATGGCGTATTTCAGCCAGGGGCTCTGCGAGCGATGCCATCCCGGCAGCCCGGAATACCTCGGTGCCTGCAAGGACTGCCTGGCCTGGGGCGTCTACCGCCGCCACAACTGGCGATGCTGGCAATGCAGGTGGTGGCGGACCCATTACCCGGTCGGAGACTGCGCCTGGTGCGACCGCCACGTCCCGATCGGCGAGCTGGGGGCATGCCGCCTCTGCCTCGAATCCGCCCGCCGTCTCGCCCCGCCGAGCACCGCCCCGAACCTCGACGACGTGCTCACCGCCGGGCAGCAACTGTTCTTCGCGAACCTCCCCGCACCCCGGAAGCCGAAACAGCCCAAGCAGCTCCTGCGCGCCTCCCGCATCATCCTCGACGCCGAAGCCGCCGCAGCTGCAGCCGTCGCCTGCGAACAGCCCGCCCTGTTCGACATCGACCCCGACCCCGAGGTGCTGCGGCGCCTGGCTACGGAGCAGGCCCGCGACTGGACCTACCGCACCGACACGATCGTGTTCGAGCACGCTGAGCGCTTCGGCTGGTCGAAACGGCAAACGAACCAGGTCCGCCGCTCGCTGAAGATGCTCCAGATCCTCAACCCCGAAGCGAACACGATCAGAGTCAGCGAGGTCCTGCGCCTGCGCCGCCACGACGCCGACGCGAACGTCGTCTCCACCCTCGATATCCTCGACGCCGCGGGCATCGTCATCGATGACCGGGTGCCGACCATCGACCGCTACTTCGACGGGAAGTTCGAGGGCCTGCCCGCGACAATGCGCAACCAGCTCGAGCTCTGGTTCGACATCATGATCCACGGCAGCCGGACCCCGCCCAGGCGCAAACCCCGCGACCCCGCCACCGTGAAGATCCAGATCCTCGGCATCGCCCCGATCCTCACCGCCTGGGCCGCTGCCGGACACGACTCTCTCGCTGAGATCAGCACCGAGATGATCCTCGATGCCCTTCCCGCCGAGCGCGGAAAACGACACTGGGCCGAACGCGGATTCCGCACCCTGTTCGGCATCCTCAAGGGCCGCAAACTCATCTTCGCGGACCCCACTCGCGGCATCTCGCTGACTGATTCCGGCGAGAGCATCCCGCTCCCGCTGGACACCGACACGATCCTCGCTGTCCTGAACCACGAAGACCCGGCTATCGCCCTCGCGACCTCGATCGTGGCGTTCCACGGGCTCACCAGCGGCCAGGTTCGCGGCATCCAGCTCACCGACATCATCGACGGCAGACTCACCCTCCCCGACGGGCGAGTGATTCCGCTCGCCGAGCCGGTCAGGGTCAGGCTGGCCGTTTGGCTCGATCACCGGACAGCAGCATGGCCGCGCACCCTCAACCCGCACCTGTTCGTCAGCCTGCTCACCGCGGGACGCCTCAGCCCGCCCGGACATCAATTCCCCTGGCACAAAGCCGGGATCTCCGCCCAAGCACTCCGCAACGACCGCATCATCCAAGAGATCCAAGCCACCGGCGGCGACGTTCGCCGCATCGCCGACCTCTTCGGCATCGGCGTCGACGCAGCCGCCCGCTACCTCCGCGTCCTCGACCCGGTGGCGATCGCCAATGGGGTGCATGAAGTCAGCGATCTGAGCGCCGATCAAGCCGTCGCGGTTATGTGCGAGAGCCGTTAGCGTTCGGCGTCATCCTGTTGGTACACGTCGGGGATGCCGTCGCCATCGGCGTCAACCGTGTCTTGTTCGCTGATCTTCCGGTAGCCGTGGTTTCTCACGGTCAGGACGATGGCTGCCAGCCCGGCGGCGATGACGGAAGCGGTGAGGATCGCGACTTTGGCGTGGTCGTGCTCTGGGCTGCCGGGGGTGAAGGAGAGCTCGGCGACCAGGAGTGACACGGTGAACCCGATGCCGGCGAGCAGGCCCACTCCTGCGAGGTCGACCCAGCGCAGCGCCGGGTCGAGGCGGATGCGGGCGGTCTTGCTCAGCAGCCAGGTCGTGGCGAGGATGCCGAGGGGTTTGCCGAGCACGAGCGCAGCGATGATCGCGATCGTGAGCGGATCGGTGAGCGCGGAGGCGAACCCGTCGAGCCCGCCGATGGCGACGCCTGCGGAGAAGAACGCGAACACTGGCACCGCGAACCCGGCCGACAACGGCCGGAACCGGTGCTCGAACTGTTCCGCAAGACCGGGGCCCGCAGTGTCGGCGCGGTCGGATTTGTGGTGGAGGACGGGGATCGTGAATCCCAGGAGCACTCCGGCGATGGTGGCGTGGATGCCGGAGGCGTGCATGAACGCCCATGCCACGAGCCCGATGGGGAGCAGGATCAGCCACGCAGCAGCCGGGTGCAGACCGAAGAACCGGCGGGAGAGTTGCGCGATCAGCCCATAGATGACGATCGTGACGAACGCGAGCAGCAGCGGGAGCAGATCGATGGTGTCGGTGTAGAACAGGGCGATGATCCCGATCGCGATCAGATCATCCACGACAGCAAGGGTGAGCAGGAAGATCCGCAACGGGCTGGGCAGGTGCGAACCGATCAGCGCGAGCACCGCGACCGCGAACGCGATGTCGGTAGCGGTCGGGATCGCCCACCCGCCGCGCAGACTGGGATCGCCACCAACGATGGCGAGGTAGATGATCGCGGGAACGGCGACTCCGCCAACCGCTGCCGCGATCGGGATGATCGCGGTGCGTATCTGGCGGAGGTCACCGGCGACGAACTCGCGTTTGAGTTCGAGCCCGACCAGGAAGAAGAAGATCGCCAGCAGTCCGTCCGCCGCCCACCCTCCCAGGCTCAGTTCCAGATGCCAGGGCGCGTACCCGATGCGGAAGTCCCGCACCGCGAAGTAGCTCTCTGCCCAGGGCGAGTTCGCCCATACGATGGCGACCGCAGCAAGTGCGACCAGCAGCATCCCGCCGACGGTCTCCTTGCGGAGCACCTCGCCGATGCGCACCGCCTCCCGATAGCTCCCGCGAGCGGGGAACACCGAACGGCGACGTGAACGAACAGGCCGAGGAGTGGGCGCGGGCATGGAACCTCCGGGAACGGTCGACAACAGAACCGTCGACCAGGCTTCCCGACACGCCACCACCGATTCTACCGGCGCTGCCCCCTGCTCGTTCTGAAGGGGTGAATCAGTTTCCGACTCTCGGGCGGCAGGCATCGTCCGAGAGCTCCCGCAGACCTGCCGGGTGCTTACGCAACCGAGAGTTGCGGGCTCAGACGGGCGACGCGCCGGGTGATCTCATCGAACGTGGCGTCGTAGGCGGCGTCCGTGCCGACGCGACTGGGGTTCGGTACTGACCAGTGCAATGCGTCCGCATGGTGGAGTTCCTCGTGAGCGCGGTCGCAGACGGTGATGACGAGGTCGCCCTCGCCGATGACCCCGACCAGGTCGCGAGGCGTGTGTGGGCCGAACGGGAGATCATGCCTCTTCGCGGCCGCGATCGCCTTCGATGATGTCGTCGCGGCCGGGTGTGTGCCTGCCGAGGTCGCTGGAATGGGGCTGGCTTGCGCCCAGAGGGCTGCAGCCAGCGGAGAGCGGGCGGAGTTACCGGTGCAGACGAACACCACCCGCCGGGCTGCGAGCACGGGTGTAGGCAGGAGCCCGTCAAGCGCCGAGGGCCGGAGTCGGATGTAGCTGCGACGCCCGTCGCCTTCCGAGCGGGACCGGACGATCAGTCCTGTCCGGTCGAGGACACGGAGATGGTGGGCGAGCAGGTTCGATGTCAGCCCCAGTACGGCTTGCAGCTCGCCCGGAGAGCGATCACCGAGCGCGAGGAGGTCGATGATCTGCAACCGTGCCGGGTCCGCGAGGGCGGCATATGTCGCCGCCCTCTTCTCCAGGTAAGTTCGCTCAATGTTCATTGCCTCAAGTTTGACTGAGGCAATGGTTGTCGTCAAGACTGTTTGTGATGAACACCCACCCAACTCCCGCCTCTGCCGCCGCCCGCCGTCCGGGTGGCGTGGTCGAGGTGTTCTGGGTGTTCCTGCGTCTCGGGGTGACGTCGTTCGGTGGGCCGGTGGCGCACCTGGGGTATTTCCGGGAAGCGTTCGTGGAGCGTCGCCGGTGGTTGACGGATCGGGCGTATGCGGACCTGGTCGCGCTGTGTCAGTTCCTGCCCGGCCCGGCGTCGAGCCAAGTCGGGATGGCGATCGGTCTGCAGCGGGCGGGGATGCTCGGGCTGCTCGCGGCGTGGGCGGGGTTCACTTTGCCGTCGGCGATCCTGCTGGTCGGTTTCGCCTACGGTGCAGCGTCTCTCGGCGACGCTATCGGATCAGGGTGGCTGGTCGGGTTGAAGGCCGCTGCGGTCGCGGTGGTCGCCCACGCCGTCCTCGGGATGGCGAAGACCCTCACCCCGGACGCACGACGGGCGACGATCGCGGTCGGCGCGCTGATCGTGGTGCTGCTGGTCCCGGGCGTGCTCGCGCAAGTCGCCGCGATCATCGCTGCCGGGATCGCCGGCTGGGTATGGCTTCGCCCTTCCATCGCACCGGCGCAGGAGGCGGATGCGTTTCCGGCCAGGGTGCCACGGGCTGTGTCGGTCGGGAGCCTGATCGTGTTCGCCCTGCTGCTGGCGGTGCTGCCCATCCTGGCGGCGGTGACCGGGAACGGAGCAGTCGGGTTGGTGGACGTGTTCTACCGGGCCGGGTCCCTCGTCTTCGGCGGCGGGCACGTCGTCCTCCCGCTGCTGGAAGCGGAGACTGTGCAGACCGGGCTGGTCGGACACGACGCGTTCCTCGCCGGGTACGGTGCCGCGCAGGCCGTCCCGGGGCCGCTGTTCACCTTCGCCGCCTACCTCGGCGCCGTCACGACCACCGGCCCGACCGGGATCGCTGGGGCGGCGATCGCGCTGGTCGCGATCTTCCTCCCCTCGGCGCTGCTGATCATCGGAGCGTTGCCGTTCTGGGAGCGCCTGCGTCACGCCCGCCACGCGCAACGAGCCCTTGCCGGGGTCAACGCTGGGGTGGTCGGCATCCTCGCCGCCGCCCTCTACACCCCCGTCTTCACCCAGGGCATCACCGGGGCCGGAACTCTCGCCCTGGCTGCTGCGGCGTTCGTCGCGCTGACGATGTGGAAGACCCCGGCCTGGGCCGTCGTCATCGCCGCCGCCCTCATCGGATGGATCGCCCTATGACCCCCGTACCCCTGTGGCGGCGCGCCGCCGCCGAACTGGTCGGCACCGGGCTCCTGGTGGCGGTCGTGGTCGGTTCCGGCATCGCCGCCCAGCGCCTGTCATCGGGCGATGTCGGGCTGCAACTGTTGGAGAACTCGATCGCCACGGCGTTCGGCCTCGCGGTGCTCATCTTGATCTTCCAGCCCATCTCCGGCGCCCACCTCAACCCGGTCGTCACCTTCGCCGACCGCACCCTCGGTGCAGCCCTGCCGGCCGGAACGATCGCCGTCTATGTCGTCGCGCAGATCGCCGGCGGCATCGGCGGCGCGATCCTCGCCAACACCATGTTCGATACCTCGACCGTGCTCTCCACGACCGAGCGCGCCACGGCGGGGCACCTGCTCGGGGAGGTCGTGGCGACCGCCGGGTTGGTCCTGCTGATCTTCGCCCTGGTCCGCACCGGCCGGGCTGCCCTGGCCGGTCCTGCGGTCGGGGCGTATATCGGTGCGGCCTATTGGTTCACGTCCTCGACCTCATTCGCCAATCCGGCCGTCACCATCGGCCGGATCTTCACCGACACCTTCGCTGGCATCGCCCCGACCTCGGCCTGGCCGTTCCTGACCGCACAGCTCGTCGGCGCCTCGGTCGGCGTCGGGCTCGTCCTGCTCCTGTTCCCGCTTCCCCGAAAGGCCCACCCATGACTCACCTCGCCATCATCGGCGGCTCCGACGCCGGCATCTCCGCAGCCCTGCGCGCCCGCGAACTCGACCCCACGACCGACGTGACCGTGGTCGTCGCGGACGAGTACCCGAACTTCTCCATCTGCGGCATCCCGTACTACTTCACCGGCGAGGTCCAGCCGTGGCAGTCCCTCGCGCACCGCACGAGCGCGGACCTCGAAGCCACCGGCATGACCTTGCGCCTGAACACCTTCGCCACCGGGATCGACGTGGCCGGGCAGCGCCTGGAAGTGCGGAACCCTGATGGGTCGAGCGAGCAGATCGCCTACGACGAGCTGATCGTCGGAACCGGCGCCCTCCCGTCCCACGCGGGCATCAGCGGCCTCGCCCAGCTCGGCCCCACGGATGGGGTGCACGTCATCCACTCGATGGGCGACACCTTCGCCCTCGACCACGACCTCACCACCCGGCAGCCCGCCTCGGCGATCATCGTCGGCGCCGGCTACGTCGGCCTGGAGATGGCCGAAGCCTTCACCGCCCGCGGCATGCAGGTCACCCAGCTCCAGCGCGGCCCCGAAGTCCTCTCCACCCTCGACCCCGAACTCGGCACCCTCGTCCACAACGAGCTGACCGCGCACGGCGTCGATGTCATCACGAACACGACCGTCGACGGGATCGAGAAAACCCCGACCGGGCTCACCGTGACCGGCACCCGCCACGGCGAGCCGTTCGCGCAAACGGCGGACCTCGTGCTCGTCGTCGTCGGGGTCCGGCCCAATACCGAGCTTCTCGAGCGTGCGGGCGCGTCGCTCGGCGCAGGGCGCGCCGTCGTCGTCGACGAGCGGATGCGCACCGGCCTCCCGCACGTCTGGGCCGCCGGCGACGGCCGGGATCTCGTTCGTCTTCTCCCCGACCTGGACTTGTCCCAGGACCAGGCCTGCCCCGTGGGCCAGTGCGGCGACCAGGTGCGGCGCGGCGGCGGCCCGCGTGCGCGCGCCGCGCAGGGTCTTGCCATCGATCGCGATCACCCGGCGCCCGCCAACCAGGGCGGTGCGGGTCGCGGCCCACACACCGAGGACCTGGTCCAGGACGTCGCCGTCGATAGTGGCGAACAACCGCCGGAACGTGGACTCCTCGGCCGGTGCGTTCAGCCCGAGCCGGGCCAGGACCTCGGGCCCGGCATCACGGGCCCACTCCCCGATCGCGGTGAAGCCCTGCGCCCCGGCCACCACCGCCGCCACCGCGACCGCGAGCAGTCCCGCGACCGGGTGGCGGACCCCACGAGCCTTGCGCGGGTCCCGGACCCGGCCGAGCAACGTCACCAGATGCTCGTGAGCCGGGACGGTCGTGGCATGCAGGGGCGATACAGGCGAAGATGGCACCGCGGGCGTGCTCCTCGAGACAGATGGACGGCGTGAGAACCACCCATCCTTCCCGAACCGGGCACGCCCGCACCCACACCGCGCCGACAAACCCCCAGGTCACAGCCCTACCAGACGACTTTGCCGGAGCCCTGGGCCATCCCCGTCTCCGTCGTCGCGCAGCCGGGTCCCGCCGACTCCACAGCCAACGTCGCGACCTATGCTGACGGATCGATTGCAGTGACCACCCTCGAGAACGCCACGCCCACGGATCCGGGCACCATCTCTACACGCGGGATCAGCGGCTGCACCGTCACCTCCGGGTCGGGCTACGCCACCTACAGCGGGTGCCTGATCTCCGCAGGCGACGGGATCAAGTTCCTCTCGTTCCGTGCCAGCTACCAGCGTGTCAGCGGCGGGTACGCGAAGATCCTGAGCTCGAACTCCCCCGCCACTGCGTCGAACTACGGCGACATGACCGACCCGGTCCGGGCCTACATGCGCTACCAGTCGACCTCCTTGCAGGACGCCGTCGTGAAGTACAGCTCTGTCTACACCTCGTGGAGCAGTGGAGGCTCCGAGACCGTGTACACCTCGCTATGGCTCACGGCAGGCGGAACGGCCTCAGTCGGACGGTCCTGACCGGACGCAACCAGGCACAGGCGCGGTGAAGCCCCGGAAGGCCTCACCGCGCCTGCCCTGCGCGCGATGGCTTCGACGATCGCCGAAGACCTTCGATGACGCCATCCTCACTTGCGGCACCTCTCTTCGAACCCGCCAAGAACCACGCGACCCTCTGGACAAATACGTACAGGTTGTCGGGCGTCGCACAACCAGGTTTTGCGACGCCCGACAAACGGTCGGTTCTGCGGCGTCCGACAACCTTGTGGAGTTTCGACAAGCGGCAGCCCTCACCTGTCAGCGGCTCGCCCTACGCTCGTGGTCACCTACGACTTGGAGGCCTACGTGGACCTGTTCAAGATCCAGCACGAGCTCGTCGCCGATCGCACGGCGGACGCTTGGTATCGGCTCAAGGTCGCGGGTCCGTCGTTTCACTACCGGTGGGACTACGGCAGCGGGCCTGGCGGCGCATACAGCAACATCAGCGACGAGCACCACAGTCGCGCGGTCTGCCGAGAAGAGGTGAGCCTGACGATGTCGTGGGGGATGACTCCCTACAGCCGCGAGGAGCGCAACGAGCCGCACTTCGACTGGGCCAAGGACTTCGTCAACCCTGTCGTGCGCCTTTTCTGGGTCGACTTCTTCTGGAACAACGCGCTGGTCGACCGCGTGGAGCTCTGCCGCGTCGACGGCGGTCACGGCACGATCCCCATCCCCGACGTGCGACACGAAGTCACCGACTTCGAGGTCTCCGTCGCGTGCCTCGTGCACGATCTCGAGGAGAGCCGGAACGATGATCACCCGGGCCGCTACCTGGAGACTCTCGGGGTGAAGCGCGTGCGGGACTCGGACAGGTGGGGCGCGGGCTCGTCCTGATACTCGAGGTGCACCCGTCGGGCTGAGCACGCAGGCGTGTGGTTCGGCGTCCGTACCCTTGCGTGGTGCCTTCCAGTGTGTCGGACCGCTCCCTGCGAGGCGGTCACGTGTTCGTCGACGAGAGCAAGAAGTAGGACTACTTGCTCGTCGCCGCGGTGATCATCCCCGGCGAGCTCGCGCTCGCGCGCAAGACGGTGCGTGGCCTGCAGAAGCCCGGGCAGCGCCGACTGCACATGGTCAAAGAGTCTCCGGCGCGTCAGCACACGATCCTCTCGACGCTCGCAACGCTCGGCGCACAGGTCACGATCTATCAGGCCGGCGCCGGGTATCGCACGAACATCGAGCGGCGCGGAGCCTGCCTTGAGCGGCTCGTCGAGGACATCGCCACGGCGGGCTGCGCCCGGCTGATGCTTGAGAGCGAGCAGGGAGAGGAAGAGCGCGACCGGCGGCTGCTGTATCGCGAGACGGGCCGGCGTGGGTGCCGGGACTCGTTGGCGTACGACCACGCGACCGCGGCCGTCGAGCCGCTGCTGGCGATCCCGGACGCGATCGCGTGGGCCTGGGCGCGAGGTGGTGACGCGCGTCGTCGCGCCGAACCGCTGGTCGCTGACGTCGTGCGGCTCTAGACAGCGCGAAACCCGAGCGCCGCAACCGTCCGGAAGGGTCTCGGGTTCACTTCTCACCGCTACTGCGACGAGCTGTTTCAATCTTAGAGATCGCGCGGGTAGGCGGGGAGCAGTCGTGATGTGACGCAGGCACCGG
>CAZFUQ010000098.1:6470-12995 GCA_964521905.1 uncultured Cellulosimicrobium sp. | reverse complement strand
AGCGGATCAGCATGTCCATGATCTCGAGCGCCTGCTCCCCCGTGTCCGGCTGGGACACGAGCAGGGCGTCCGTGTCCACACCCAGCTTCTTGGCGTAGTCGGGGTCGAGCGCGTGCTCGGCGTCGATGAACGCCGCGATGCCCCCGGCACGCTGCGCGCTCGCGACGGCGTGCAGCGCGACGGTCGTCTTGCCGGAGGACTCGGGGCCGTACACCTCGACGACGCGCCCGCGAGGCAGGCCACCGATGCCGAGCGCGACGTCGAGCGCGATGGATCCCGTGGGGATCACGTCGACCGGGGCGCGCCCCTCCTCCCCGAGTCGCATGACGGAACCCTTGCCGAAGTTCCGGTCGATCTGGGCGAGGGCTGCCTCGAGCGCCTTCTCGCGGTCTGCGGGTGCGGGCATGTCAGTCCACCTTCGGTTCGACGTTCATCTGTTCGTTGTGGCCCGACGCTACGGGCAGCCACCGACACACGGCGCCGGCGACCCGCGAGCCTGTGGATCGTCGTGCCGGCCCGGCGTCCTGGGCCCGCCGCGGCGGGCCCTGTGCACAACTCTAGCCGAACACGTGTTCGATCCCGGAACCCGCGCCCGGCGTGTCACCGCGAGCGCGGCTCACGCGCCGTCGTCCGACGACCACGACTCTCCGGGGTGCAGCACCACGACCCGCGTCCCCGGCGCCTCGCGCTGCGCGGCGGCCTCGAACGCCGCCCCCGCGTGGTCCATCCACCCGCGCGGCAGGTGCCGCCCACCGGGCGCGTGCAGCGTCCCCCAGTGCACGGGGACCGCGACGCCGACCCCCACCTCGGCGCACACGCGCGCCGCCTGCACGGGGCCGAGGTGACCGCGCGACAGCCGCGGCCCCCAGCCGCCCACGGGCACGAGCGCCACGTCGACGGGCCCGCCCGCGAACGCCGGCAGGTGGACCATGCCGGGGAAGCGCTCGGTGTCCCCGACGGCCCACACCCGCACCCCGCCCGGCCCGGCGGTCCGCACGAGGTGCCCGTTCGCGGCGTTGGGCCGGTGCGGCATCGGGCGGTGGCCGTGCACGGCGGGCACGAGACGCACCTCGACGCCCGCGGCCACGTCACCGACCGTTTGCCACGCGTCGTCGAGACCGACGCCGCGCAGCCCCCGGCCGCGCAGCCAGCGCGCGTTCGCGGGCGCGGTGAGCACCGGCACGTCGCCGAGCAGCCGCAGCGAGCCCAGCTCGGCATGGTCGTGGTGCAGGTGGGAGAGCAGGACCGCGTCGCTCCCCCGCCACGCCTGCGCCGGCCGTGCACCGCGGCGGCGCAGCACGCCCGCGTGCCGGCGCAGGAGCGGGTCCGTCACGAGGCGCACCCTCGGCCCGTCGTCGCCGGCGGGGGCGACGTCGAGGACGGCCGTGGAGTGCCCCAGCCACGTCACGCGCACGCTCACGGCACGTCCCGGGCCGGCGCGTCGTCCGTGGCCCGCGCGGGAGGGCGCGCACCGAGCTCCTCGAGCCACGCGACGAGCCGGCGGTGCACCGCCTCGGCACCCACGAGCACGCGCTCGCCGTCGACGTCCTCGAGCTCGTCGTCCGGCACCGCGAGGTGCGCGGGGTGGACCAGCAGCGCCTGGTTCTGCGCTCCCCCGAGACCGCCGTGGGACCCGACGAGGCCCTCGAACGCGTGCACCATCCCCATGTCGTCGACGCGCGAGACGAGCACGAGGTCCCCCGCGTCGTCGAGCCGGGCGACGCGCAGGAGGTCCGCCGCGGCGCGCGACCCGTACGCGGCGAGCGGGTCGGTGCCGACCACCTCGCCGGTCCGCAGGTCGCGCGAGCCGCCGTGGCCGTGCACCCGGACCGCCCCGTCGGCGCCCCGTTCGAGGACGACGCCGACGGCCGGGTTCGCGACCAGCCCCGGCACGAGCGCGGGCCACCGCGCGCGGATCTCGTCGCCCGTGAGCCGGCGCGGCGTGCGCGGGAACCACACCATGCCCAGGTTGCCGGACCCGACGACCGCGACCTCGGGGAGCTCGGGGCGGAGCCCGCCGGGCCCCGCCCCGCCGCCCGCGCCCCGCCCCGCGCGCTCGCGCCGGTCCGGCCCGACCATCATCGCGCCGGCGTCGTCCCGCGGGCCGCCCTGCTGGCCCGGGCGCAGCGCGTTGAGCGCGGTGTTCGCGGGACCCCACGCCTCGCTGTCCGGGGCCGTCGCCCGACGACGCGCCCCGCCGCGAGCACCCGGCCCCACCTCCTCGTCGAGCGCCATGAGCCGACGGACCTCGTCGAGGAAGGACCGGCCCACGACCTGGTCGAACGTCGACCCGAGCGACTGCCCGTGGTCGGAGAGCACGACGACGTCGTACCGCCGCGGCGCGACGGCGGCGACCTGCTCCCAGAGCCCGACCACGCGGTCGAGCCCCTCGAGCGCGCGCAGCGACTCGGGGCGCAGCGGGCCCGCGTGGTGCGCGATCTCGTCGTGGTCGACGAGGTCGACGCACACGACCGGCGCCCCGCGCACGAGCTGCTCGGCGACGAGGGTCGTGTTGAGGTCGCGCAGCACGACGTTCGTCACCGCGCGCAGGACGGGGTACCAGCCGAGGCGCGACACGCGCGGCTCGACCCCGCGCACCGCCTGCTGCCAGCCCTGGTAGAGCTCCTTGACGAGCTCCCCCAGCGCGACGAGGACCGCACGGACGAGCACGAAGGGACTCGCGAAGAAGTGCACGAACATCTGCCCGGGACCCAGGCCCTGGCTCGCGCGGCTCATCACCAGGAGGTTCGTCGCGGCGTCGCCCGAGAACATCGTCGACACGGCGACCCCGCCGCCCGCGAGCAGCCCCGCGCCGTCGCTCGTGCGCACCTCGACCGCCGCGGCGTCGGCCGGGCGGTTGGTCACGACGAGCCGGCCCAGGTCCCGCGACCACCACCGGAACGCCGGGACGTGCTCCGTCGACCCGTGCAGGAGACCGATCGTGGACGCGGGCGTCGTCGCGGGCACCCGGGCCCACCACGTCGCGAGGCGGTGGCTGCCGGTGCCGAGCCAGCGCGCGAGCGTCGGGGCGAGGCCCGCCTGCAGCGCGTAGTCGAGCGTGGGGCGCGCGACGCCGTCGAGCATGACGACGAGCAGGCCCGCGGCCCGGCCCGGCCCCGCGCCCGCGGCGTCGCCGCCGCGGACCCCCGCCTGGCGACGGGCCCGCCGCAGGACGTCACCGAGGACGTACTCGTTGTCGCTCGCCCCGACGACCCAGCGTCCGACCGCCATGAGGACCGCCGCGAGCACGAGCACCACGAGCACGTCGGCCCAGGAACCGCTGCGGAAGCCCGGGAGGTAGGTGAGCGCGGCCCACGCGACGACCAGCTGGGCGGCGACGCCCGAGACGAGCGCGCCGACCACGCCGAAGCGTCGCGCCAGGCGGCGCAGCACGGGCCGCAGGAGCACGTCGCCGACACCGACGGCGAGCGCCGCGAGGGCGAGCGACCAGAGGTTCGTCACCTCCACGCCCGGGACGACCCAGATCGCCAGCCCGAGCCCCGCGGCCGTCGAGACGAGCGACCACGCCGCGCCGCGCACGTCTGCCGCCGTGACGCGCGGGCCGTGCGCGGTGCGGCGGTCGGCCGGAGAGCTCATGCCGCCATCATGGTCGTGCCGCGTGCGCGGCGCCCCCCGGACGCGGCGCACGCGGGCGCCCCCGCGGCCGGCCGGCGTCAGCGGGCGGGCGGCGCCTGGCGGTGCTCGTCGTGGCCCCAGCGCTGCGTCTCGGGCACGTCGAGCGCGTCGCACAGGGCGTGCCAGACGACGCGCGGCTCCACGCCGTCCTCGAGCGCCTGCGCCGCCGTGCGGTCGTCGAGCGCGGACAGCACCTGCTCCCGCACGTAGGCGCGGCCCAGGGCCTCGCCGAAGACCTCGTCGACCAGATCGGAGAACTCGCGGTAGCGCACGGGGCCAGCCTGCCACGCCCGCGGGGGTCGACGGGCGGTCGCCCGGCGCGTGTGGGTGGTCGTGGCGAGAATGGGCGGGTGACCCCCGACCCGCTCGAGCACTTCGCCGCCCCCACGCGCGCGTGGTTCTCCGGCGCCTTCGACGCCCCGACGGCCGCGCAGGCGGGCGCGTGGGACGCGGTGTCGGGCGACCGGCACGCGCTCGTCGTCGCGCCGACCGGCTCGGGCAAGACGCTCGCGGCGTTCCTGTGGTCGCTCGACCGCATCATGGCGGAGCCGGTGCCCGAGCGTGAGCAGCGGTGCCGCGTCGTCTACGTCTCCCCGCTCAAGGCGCTCGCGGCGGACGTCGAGCGCAACCTGCGCTCGCCGCTCGCGGGCATCCGCCAGGCCGCGGGGCGCCTGGGCCTCGACGTGCCGGACGTCGTCGTCGGCACCCGGACGGGCGACACGCCGACGTCCGAGCGCCGCCGCCTGGCGACCCACCCGCCGGACATCCTCATCACGACGCCCGAGTCCTTGTTCCTCGTCCTCACGTCGCAGGCCCGCGCGGGTCTCGTCGGCGTGGAGACCGTGATCGTCGACGAGATCCACGCCGTCGCGGGCACCAAGCGCGGCGCGCACCTCGCGGTGTCGCTCGAGCGGCTCGACGCGCTGCTCGAGGCGCACGAGCGCCCGCCCGCGCAGCGCGTGGGGCTGTCGGCGACGGTCCGGCCCGTGGACGCCGTCGCGGCGTTCCTCGGCGGGCACCGGCCCGAGGCCGAGGGAGGGCGCGAGGTGGCCGTCGTGCAGCCGCCGGCGACCAAGCGCCTCGAGGTCGACGTCGTGGTGCCCGTCCCGGACCTCGCGGACCTCGGCACGGCCGCGCTCGTGCCCGACGGCGGCGCCCGGCCCGGTCGGGACGGCGCACGCGGGCCCGGTCCGGTGCCCGCTGCCGACGGCGGGCTGCTCCCGCTGCCGCCGGGCGAACCGGACCTGACGGGGCCCGCGACGTCGCGGCCGTCGACCGCCTCCGGTCCGCGGCCCCCGCGGCCGTCGGTGTGGCCGCACGTCGAGGAGCGCGTCGTCGACCTCGTCGCCGAGCACCGCTCGACGCTCGTCTTCACCAACTCCCGGCGCGGGGCGGAGCGGCTCACCGCGCGGATGAACGAGCTGTGGGCGCAGCGCCAGGGCGAGGACGTGCTCGACCCGGCGACGGTCACCGCCGCGCAGGTCCAGGCGCAGTCGGGCGCGAGCGTGGGGATCGAGCCCGTGATCGCCCGCGCCCACCACGGGTCGATGAGCCGGGCCGAGCGCACGCGCACGGAGACCGAGCTCAAGGACGGGCGGCTGCCCGCCGTCGTCGCGACGTCGAGCCTCGAGCTCGGCATCGACATGGGCGCGGTGGACCTCGTGGTGCAGGTGGGCGCTCCCCCGTCGGTCGCCTCGGGCCTGCAGCGCATCGGGCGCGCCGGGCACCAGGTGGGCGCGGTGTCGCACGGGGTCGTGTTCCCCACCCACCGGGGGGACCTCGTGCCGTCGGCGGTCGTCGCCGAGCGCATGCGCACGGGCGGCATCGAGGAGCTGCACGTGCTCGCGAACCCGCTCGACGTGCTCGCGCAGCAGGTCGTGGCCATGGTCGCGGTCGACGAGTGGACCGTGGCCGAGCTCGCGAGCCTCGTGCGGCGCAGCGCGCCGTACGCGCACCTCGGCGACGCGTCCCTGCAAGCGGTGCTCGACATGCTCGCCGGGCGCTACCCGAGCGAGGACTTCGGCGAGCTGCGCGCGCGCATCGTGTGGGACCGCGCGTCGGGCCGCCTGACCGGGCGGCCCGGGGCGCTGCGCCTCGCCGCGACGAGCGGCGGGACGATCCCCGACCGGGGGATGTACGGCGTCTTCCTCGCGACGGACTCCGCCGCGGGCGGCGTCGCGGGCGATCCCGACACCGCGGGCGGGCGCGCGCCGCGCGGGGGCAAGCGCGTCGGCGAGCTCGACGAGGAGATGGTCTACGAGTCGCGCGTCGGCGACACGTTCACGCTCGGGTCGAGCACGTGGCGCATCGAGGACATCACGCCCGACCGCGTGCTCGTGACGCCCGCCCCCGGGATCCCCGGGCGCCTCCCGTTCTGGAAGGGGGACTCCCCCGGCCGCCCGGCCGAGCTCGGGCGCGCGCCCGGCGCCTGGGTGCGCGAGACGGACACGCTCGCGGCGAGCGACCCCGGCGCGGCGGACGACCGGCTGCGCTCCGCCGGCCTCGACGCGTGGGCGAGCGACAACCTCCTCGCGTACCTCGCCGAGCAGCGCACGGCCACGGGCCGCGTCCCCGACGACCGGACCGTCGTCGTCGAGCGGTTCCGCGACGAGCTCGGCGACTGGCGCGTCGTCGTGCACTCGCCGTACGGCGCCAAGGTGCACGCGCCGTGGGCGCTCGTTCTCGCGGCCCGGCTACGAGAGCGGTACGGCGTGGACGCCGCCGCGATGCACGCCGACGACGGCATCGTCCTGCGCCTGCCGGACACCGGGGACTCGTGGCTGGAGGGGGCGGGCGACGGGACGGGCGGGCTCGGTGGCGACGCGCCCGTCGTGCCGGTCGAGGACCTGCTCCTCGACCCCGACGACGTCCTCGACGCGGTGCGCGACG
>CAZFUQ010000098.1:0-6460 GCA_964521905.1 uncultured Cellulosimicrobium sp. | reverse complement strand
CCGCCGCCCGGGCGCTCCTGCTCCCGCGGCGCCGGCCGGACCGCCGCCAGCCGCTGTGGCAGCAGCGCCAGCGCTCGGCACAGCTCCTGTCGGTCGCGTCGCAGTACCCCGAGTTCCCCATCGTGCTCGAGGCCGCGCGCGAGTGCCTCCAGGACGACTTCGACGTCGCCGCGCTCACCGACCTCATGCGCGATCTCGCCGCGGGGCGCGTGCGGCTCGTCGAGGTCACGACGCCCACGCCGTCGCCCTTCGCCCAGTCGCTCCTGTTCGGGTACACCGCGCAGTTCCTCTACGACGGCGACGCGCCCCTCGCCGAGCGCCGGGCGGCCGCGCTCTCGCTCGACCCGACGCTGCTCGCGGAGCTGCTGGGCGGTGACGGCGTCGCGGCGCAGCTCGCGGACCTGCTCGACCCGGCGCAGATCGAGCGCACCGAGGCCGAGCTCGGCGCGCTCGCCCCGGAGCGGCAGGCCCGCCACGCCGAGGACGTGTGGGACGTGCTGCGGCGCCTCGGGCCGCTCACGGCCGCCGAGGTCGCGGCGCGGACGCGCGAGGACGTGCGCGCCGACGCCGAGGGCTGGCTGGGCGAGCTCGAGGCGGCCCGGCGCGTGATCCGCGTCCGGCTCGCGGGGGTCGAGCCCGAGCGCGCGCAGCAGTGGTCCGTCGTCGAGGACGCGGGACGCCTGCGCGACGCGCTCGGGGTCGCGCTGCCCGTGGGCATCCCCGAGGTCTTCACCGAACCCGTGCCGGACCCGCTCGGCGACCTCGTGCGACGCCACGCGCGCACGCACGGCCCGTTCACCGCGCACGGCGTCGCGGCGCGCCTCGGCGTGGGGGTCGCGGTCGTGCTGCACGTGCTCGAGCGGCTCGAGGCGGCACGGCTCGTCGTGCGCGGACGGCTGCGGCCGGAGTCGATCGGCGGGACCGGGGACGACTGGTGCGACGCCGAGGTGCTGCGCGTCCTGCGCCGCCGCTCGCTCGCGGCGCTGCGCGCGGAGGTCGAGCCGGTCCCCGCGGAGACGCTCGGGGTCTTCCTCCCGCGCTGGCAGGGCCTCGGCACGCTGCGCGGTACGGACGGCCTCCTGCGCGTCGTGGAGCAGCTCTCGGGGGCCGCCGTCCCCGCGTCCGCGCTCGAGACGCTCGTCCTGCCCGCGCGCGTCACCGACTACGTGCCGACGATGCTCGACGAGCTCACCACCACCGGCGAGGTCGTGTGGTGCGGGCACGCGTCGCTGCCCGGGTCGGGCGGGGGCGACGGGCTCGTGAGCCTGCACCTCGCCGAGTGGGCCCCGCTCACGCTCCCCGAGCCCGGCCCGCTGCCCGACGGCGCGCTGCCGGCGGCCCTGCTCGACCTCCTCGAGGGCTCGGGCGGGTACTTCCTCCCGCGCCTCGCCGAGCGGGCCGGCGCCGAGGTCTCCGCGACGCTCGACGCGCTGTGGGACCTCGTCTGGTCGGGCCACGTGACGAACGACGGGCTCGGCGCGCTGCGCAGCCGGCTCGGCACGGCGGGCGGTGCGCACCGCGCCCCCCGGGCGCCCGCCCGGGCACGACCGATCGGGCGGGGACGGTTCGCCGGGCTGCGCCCCCCGACCTCTCCCGACACGACGCCGCGCGGCGGCGCGGGTCGGTGGTCGGCCCTGCCCGCGCGCGAGGAGGACCCGACGCGCCGGGCGCACGCGCTCACGCGCGTCCTGCTCGACCGGCACGGCGTGCTCACGCGGGCCGTCGCCCCGGCAGAGGGAGTCGCGGGGTCCTTCCGCGCCGTCTACCGGGTCCTGAGCGAGCTCGAGGCGACCGGCGCCGCGCGGCGCGGCTACTTCGTCGAGCACCTCGGCGGCTCCCAGTTCGCGCTGCCGGGCGCCGTCGACCAGCTCCGGACCGACTCCCAGGACCGGGAGCGGGCGATCGACGCCGACGGCGGCCCGGCCGGGGTGGACGGCCTCGGGCCCGCGCGCGGGCCCGACGACACGGTGCCCGGCCCGCGCGGGGGCCCGCGGCCGGGAGCCGTCCTCCTCGCCGCGACCGACCCCGCGAACCCGTTCGGCGCGGCGCTGCCGTGGCCGACCCGGCCCGCCGGACCCGGGACCGACACCGGGCCGGACGCCGGCGCCGGCGCGGCGGTCGAGGCCCAGCGCGGGCACCGGCCCGGGCGCAAGGCGGGCGCGGTCGTCGTGCTCAGCGACGGCGACCTCGCGCTGTACGTCGAGCGTGGTGGGCGCTCGGTGCTGTCGTTCGTGGACGGCCCCCGGCTCGCGGAGGCGAGCGCCGAGCTCGTGCGAGCGGTCCGCGCCGGCCGGATCGGGAAGGTCGTCGTGCAGCGCGTCGACGGGGTCGAGGCGCTCGCCGCCGCCGGGACCGCGTCGACGGCCGCCGACGCGCCCGTGCAGGCGCTGCTCGACGCCGGGTTCCGCCCCACCCCGCGCGGGCTGCGGGCGGCGTGACGTGACGGGTACCGGGACGGCACCCGCGGTCGGGAGCCGCCGCGGGCGGTGCGGGCTCCGCGCCCGGGGGCTCGGCCGTGCCCGAGGGTGACGTCCTGCGTCTCGTCGCGGCGCGGCTGGACGAGGCGCTCGCGGGGCGGGTACTCGTCCGGGCCGACCTGCGCTGGCCGCGCGCCGCGGACGTCGACCTCACGGGACGGACCGTCGTCGCGAACGTCCCCTACGGCAAGCACCTGTTCACGCGTCTCGACGACGGTCGCTCGCTGCACACGCACCTGCGCATGGACGGGTCGTGGCGCGTCGCGCGCACGGGCACGGGCGAGGCACGTGGCGCCGCCCCGGACGTGCGGGTCGTCCTCGCCGACGAGTGGTGGACCGTGATCGGGCACCGGATCGGGATGCTCCACGTCCTGCGCACCACCGACGAACGGGTCGTCACGGGACCGCTCGGACCCGACGTGCTGGCGGACGACTTCCCCGCGACCGGACTGGCAGAGGCCGTCGACCGTCTCCGTGCCGACGACGCCGCCGGAGGCACGGGTCACCGGCACCGCCCGGAGCGGCAGGTGTCGGGCGTGCCGGTCGCGGAGGCGCTGCTCGACCAGCACCTCGTCGCGGGGATCGGCACCATCTACACCGCCGAGTCGCTCTTCGCCGAGCGGGTCCACCCCTGGACGGCGGTCCGCGACGTCGCGGACCTGGAGGCCGTGCTCCGGCGCGCTCGCGCACTCATGCAGCAGACCGTGACGCACGGGTACGACCCGCGGGCAGGCGTCGCGCGGCACGTGCACGGGCGCGCGCGACGGGCGTGCCACGTCTGCGGCACGCCCGTCGCGGAAGGTACGGCAGGCGAGCCGCCGTACCGGCGTCCGATCTTCTGGTGTCCCTCGTGCCAGCGTCCGCCGGGGAGCCGATGACGGCGGGCGGCCGTGCCCCCGTCGACGGCCCCGGCGGCCGGACCCTCAGCCGACCGGCTGCAGGTCCTCGCGGCGCGCGGTGCCCTCGGGGTTCTGGCGTCCGAGGACGGCCGTCGCGAAGTCGGCCGGGATGGTGTCCGGGATGAGCAGACCCTCGGCGACGGCCACTCGGTCGCTGACCTCACGGAGCACCAGCGACATGGGGATGTCGAGGGCTTCGCAGATCGAGCCGAGGAGCTCCGACGACGCTTCCTTCTGCCCACGCTCGACCTCGCTGAGGTAGCCCAGCGAGACGCGTGCGGCGGAGGACACCTCTCGCAGGGTGCGCCCCTGGCGCTGACGAGCGTCTCGTAGCACGTCCCCGATCTCCCGTCGAAGAACAATCATCTGGCGACCCCCTCCCGTGTCCCGTGCGCTCCCGGAGGCCTCCACCGGGGTGCGCGAACTGCTCGTACCGGTCTTCCTGTTCACTGCCCCGCGAGGCGGGGTCGTCCTACCGTACCCCGCTCGCGGTCCGCTCACGTCTCCTGCGCGGCGCGCCGGCGGCGACGTGGGGACACCGTCCGTCCGGCCTACCGTTCTGCTGGCGGTCCTGTTGGCGATCACGTGCTGTGCAACGTGCCGACGGGGGGCGTTGTTCCCGCCCGCGCACGCCTGGCGGCGCTCGTCCCGCACGTTCACGACCTCTCCACGGAGCGCTCCCGAACGGGGCGCGAGCGCGGGCTCCGCGCCGGGAGGATCACCCGCCGAGCTCACCCGGGACGCGGTCGACCAGCGCCCGGGCGAGCTCGAGCGCACCGACCACCGCACCGTCGCGCACCGCCGCCCTGTCGCCCACGAGGCGCAGCGCGCGGACCTCGGTCCCGGTGGGTCCGCTCGCGCCGAGGAACACGGTGCCGGGGGCGTGACCGTCCTGGGGGTCGGGGCCGGCGACGCCCGTCGTGGCGAGCCCGACGTCGGCACCCAGCACGCTCCGCACCCGCTCGGCCATCTGGCGCGCGACCTCGGGGTGGACCGCGCCCTGAACGGCGAGGAGCTCGCCGTCGACCCCGAGCACCGAGGCCTTGACGTCCGTCGCGTACGCGACCACGGCCCCGCGCAGGACGCGCGAGGCTCCCGGCACGTCGACGATCGTGGCGCAGAGCAGGCCACCGGTGAGCGACTCCGCGGTCGCGAGCGTCCAGCCCCGTACCTCGAGCGACGCGAGGAGGCCGGCCGCGCCGTCGCCCCGCGCGTCGGTCACGACGCCGACGCGTCGGAGGCGTCGCGCGCGGGCCGTGCGGACCGGATCGCGTCGCGGCGCAGCCGCCAGCCCTGGTAGGCGTACTCCAGCCCCGTCACGACCGTGACGACGATCGCCGCGCCGAGGACGACCCAGGCCACGACCCCGATCCATGCCGGCAGGTACGAGAGCGGGAGCACGAACAGCGAGATCGCCACGGTCTGCAGCACGGTCTTGAGCTTGCCGCCGCGCGAGGCCGGCATGACGGCGTACTTGAGGACCGCGAACCGCATGAGCGTGATCCCGAGCTCGCGCACGAGGATCACGACGGGGACCCACCACGGCAGCTCGCCGAGGGGCCACGCGAGGAGCACGAGGGCGACGCCCACGAGGAGCTTGTCGGCGATCGGGTCGAGGAGCTTGCCGAGATCGGTGACCAGGTCGTAGCGACGGGCGAGGTAGCCGTCGAGGCGGTCCGACGCCGCGGCCAGGACGAAGATCCCCGTCGCCACGAGGCGCCAGGTGACCGAGTCCCCGCCGTCGGCGAGGAGCGCCCACGCGAAGAACGGGACGAGGAGGATCCTGGCCATGGTGACGATGTTCGCGGAGTTCCACGGCGAGGGGACGGCGGTGACCACGGCTCCAGCCTAGAGGGTCGAGCACCGTGCCCAGGTCGCGCCGACGGGCGGACGCGGACGGCGCCGGGCGGCTCAGCGCCAGCCGGCCTCCGCGTCCGCACCGTCGTGGTAGTCCTTCGCGACCGGCGGCAGGTGGCCGTCCGTGCCCTCGGAGTAGTCCCGGCCGCCCGACGCACCGCCGGTGGGGGCCGGCGCACCGGGATCCGCGTCCGCCTGCCCGTCGAAGACCTCGCGCGGCGGCTCGCCCCGGAGGAGCGCGAGCGCCGACGGCAGCTCCTCGGGCGTCACGAGCACCTCGCGCGCCTTGGACCCCTCGGACGGCCCGACGATCTCGCGCGACTCGAGGAGGTCCATGAGGCGCCCGGCCTTGGCGAACCCGACGCGCAGCTTGCGCTGCAGCATCGAGGTCGAGCCGAACTGCGACGTCACGACGAGCTCCGCGGCCTGCAGGAGCAGGTCGAGGTCGTCCCCGATGTCCTCGTCGACCTGCTTCTTCGCGGCCGTCACCGTGACGTCCTCGCGGTAGACCGGCTTGAGCTGGGCCTTGACGTGCTCGACGACGGAGTGGACCTCGGACTCGGAGACCCACGCGCCCTGGACGCGCATCGGCTTGGCCGCCCCCATGGGCAGGAACAGCGCGTCGCCCTGACCGATGAGCTTCTCCGCGCCCGGCTGGTCGAGCACGACGCGCGAGTCCGCGAGGGACGACGTCGCGAACGCCAGCCGGGAGGGGACGTTCGCCTTGATGAGGCCCGTGACGACGTCGACCGACGGGCGCTGGGTCGCCAGCACGAGGTGGATGCCGGCGGCACGGGCGAGCTGGGTGATGCGCTGGATCGACGCCTCGACGTCGCGCGGGGCGACCATCATGAGGTCGGCGAGCTCGTCGACGACCACGAGCAGGTACGGGTACGGCGCGATCTTGCGCTCGGACCCCGGCAGCGGCTTGACCTTGCCCGAGCGCACGGCGGCGTTGAAGTCGTCGATGTGCTTGAAGCCGAAGGCCGCGAGGTCGTCGTAGCGCGACTCCATCTCGCGCACGACCCACTCGAGCGCCTCGGCGGCCTTCTTGGGGTTCGTGATGATGGGCGTGATGAGGTGCGGGATGCCCTCGTACACGGTGAGCTCGACGCGCTTGGGGTCCACGAGGATCATGCGGACCTCGTCGGGCGTCGCGCGCATGAGCAGCGAGACGATCATCGAGTTCACGAAGCTCGACTTGCCGGCCCCGGTGGCACCGGCCAC
>CAZFUQ010000097.1:12983-13322 GCA_964521905.1 uncultured Cellulosimicrobium sp. | reverse complement strand
CAATGAAGGTGTCGAGCATCTTCGACGCGCAACTGGTGCGCACGCCGTTGGTGCCGTGGAACATGGCCAGCCACAGCATGAGCAGGTCCCAGATCTGCCAGAACGGCGAGGCCCACTTGCCGGCGACGAAGCCGAAGTCGATCGCGTGCACGCCCTCGCCCACCATGAGGTTGACGAACAGGTGCCCGAAGATGAGGACGATCAGCACGACGCCGGACGCGCGCATGAAGATCCAGCCGTACAGCTCGTAGTTGCTCCGCGTGGTCTTGCGGCGCGTGTAGGGATCGCGCGGGTTCGCGACCGCCGAACCTGCCGTTGCCGTCGTGGCCATCAGTGCCC
>CAZFUQ010000097.1:0-12973 GCA_964521905.1 uncultured Cellulosimicrobium sp. | reverse complement strand
GGCCATCGTCACGACGAACAGACCGACGACGACCCACAGCATCGTGCGCTGGTACTTCGGGCCCTTGGCCCAGAAGTCGACGAGGATGATGCGGATGCCGTTGAACGCGTGGAACACGATCGCGGCCACCAGCCCTGCCTCGCCGAGGCCCATGATCGGCGTCTGGTACGTCCCGATCACGGCGTTGTACGCCTCGGGCGAGACCCGTACCAGCGCGGTGTCGAGCACGTGGACGAGCAGGAAGAAGAAGATGAGCACGCCGGTCACGCGATGCGCGACCCACGACCACATGCCTTCGCGGCCGCGGTAGAGCGTGCCGGCTGGTGCACTGGGCACTTTGGGGGCCTCCTGTGGGCGAGATCAGGGGGAGATGTCGGGTTCTGGTCATGGCCGGAGCTTCGTCAGTCCGGACCGCGGGACCGTCGTCGGCATCGGTCTCTGGGCTTCCACCATAGTGACATCGGCGTCATGATGCGGACCGCCGAGGGGCGTCGGGCGGCCCTGCGCGGCCGGTTTGTGACTGATCCCACAGCCCGCCGGGGAACTCCCGGGCTCACTATGCTGCCCCCATGGCACCTTCGCCTCCTCGTCCGTCCGCGCCGGCCTCGTCGCCGATCCCCGGGTTCCACGCCGTCGTCCCCGCGGGGGGTGCCGGCACGAGGTTGTGGCCGCTCTCGCGCGCCGGGTCGCCCAAGTTCCTGCTCGACCTCACGGGGTCGGGCCGCACGCTGCTCCAGGCCACGGTCGACCGGCTGACGCCGCTGGCCGGCGAGGACGGGATCGTCCTCGTCACGGGCGACCGGCACGTCGCCGCGGCACGCACCCAGCTCCCGGGCGTCCCCGCGGAGAACGTGCTCGCCGAGCCGTCCCCGCGGGACTCGATGGCGGCGATCGGGCTGGCGGCCGCGGTCCTGGAGCGGCGCCACGGCGACGTCGTCGTGGGGTCCTTCGCCGCCGACCAGGTGATCACGGGTCGGGACGCGTTCGAGTCGTCGGTGCACGAGGCCGTGGCGGCCGCCCGCGCGGGCTACGTCGTGACGATCGGCATCGCGGCGTCGCGCCCCTCGACGGCGTTCGGCTACGTGCACAGCGGCGAGCCGCTGGGCGTCGAGGGTGCGCCGAGCGCGCAGCACGTGCTCGGGTTCACGGAGAAGCCCGACGCGGCGACCGCGCAGCGCTACCTCGCCTCGGGGGAGTACCGCTGGAACGCGGGGATGTTCATCGTGCGCTCGTCGGTGCTCCTGGGGCACCTCGCGGACCAGCGCCCCGAGCTGCACGACGGCCTGCAGGCCGTCGCCGCCGCCTGGGACGGGCCCGACCGCGACCGCGTCCTCGCCGAGCGCTGGCCCGCGCTGGAGAAGATCGCGATCGACCACGCCGTGGCCGAGCCGGTGGCCGCGGTGGGCGGGGTCGCCGTCGTCCCGGGGACGTTCGGCTGGGACGACGTCGGCGACTTCAACTCCCTCGCCGCGCTCCTGCCGTCGGTCGACGGCGCCGGGTCGAAGGTGCTCGGGGACGCGGGCAGGGTCGTGCGCCGCGACAGCGCCGGCTCGGTGGTCGTCCCGGCGAGCGACCGGGTGGTCACCGTGCTGGGCCTGGACGACGTCGTCGTCGTCGACACGCCGGACGCGCTGCTCGTCACGACGCGCGCCCGCGCGCAGCAGGTCAAGACGATGGTCGACACGGTGCGCGAGCTCGGGATGGACGAGCTGCTGTGACCGCGGACGTGACCCTGGCCGCGCGCATCGGCGCCGCCGTCGCGCGCCACGTGGACGAGGTCGTGGCGATCCGCCGGGACATCCACGCGCACCCCGAGGTCTCGCGCGCCGAGACGCGGACCACCGCGCTGCTGGCCGACCGGCTGCGTGCCGCCGGGCTGGAGCCCCGGCTCCTGCCGGGCACCGGTCTCGTGTGCGACGTCGGGCCGGCGGGCGTCGTGCCGGGCGCGCCCGTGCCCGACGGCGCGTCGTCGCCGGCGCGGGGGCGCGTCGCCCTGCGCGCGGACATCGACGCGCTGCCGCTGCAGGACCGCTGCGACCTCCCGTGGGCGTCGACGGTCCCAGGCGTCGCGCACGCGTGCGGGCACGACGTCCACACGGCCGTGGTGCTCGGCGCGGGCCTGGTGCTCGCGGACCTGCACGCCCAGGGCGAGCTGAGCCGCGGCGTCCGGCTGGTGTTCCAGCCGGCCGAGGAGGTGCAGCCGGGCGGCTCGCTCGACGTGCTCGCCGCGGGCGCGATGGACGGGGTCGAGGAGATCTTCGCCGTGCACTGCGACCCGAAGGTCGACGTGGGCCGGATCGGGACGCGCATCGGCCCCATCACGTCGGCGTCGGACGAGGTGTCCGTGACGATCGCCTCGCCGGGCGGCCACACGTCCCGCCCGCACCTCACGGGCGACGTCGTGTACGCGCTCGGCCAGGTCATCACGCAGGTGCCCGCGGTGCTCGGGCGCCGCCTCGACCCGCGCTCCGGCGTCAACCTCACGTGGGGGGCGGTGCACGCGGGTTCCGCGCACAACGCGATCCCGAGCACGGGGACCGTGCGCGGCACGCTGCGGTGCCTGGACGTGCGCGCGTGGGAGTTCGCGGGCCAGGTCCTGCACGACGCGGTCGAGCAGGTCGTCGCGCCCTACGAGGTCGAGGTGACCGTGCACCACACGCGCGGCGTCCCGCCCGTGGAGAACGACGAGCGCTGCACGGGGCTGCTCGAGGCGGCGGCGCGCGACGTGCTCGGGCCGGACTCGGTCCTGCTCACGGAGCAGTCGCTGGGCGGCGAGGACTTCGCGTGGTACCTCACCAAGGTGCCGGGCGCGATGGCCCGGCTCGGCACGCGGACGCCCGGAGGGCGCAGCTACGACATCCACCAGGGCGACCTGCAGGTCGACGAGCGCGCGGTCGCCGCGGGGATGCGGCTGCTCGCGCGCGTCGCCGCCGGTCAGGACGGATGACACGGTCCCGAACCGTGGACAGGCGTGTGTCACGCCTCAGACGCAAAGTGACGCTTGCATAACGAAGCGGGCGCGTTACCGGCAAGTAACGTGCAGGACCCATCAGGCTGATTAGTCTTCGGTCCTATAGAGGCCGACGGACCGGTCCTCCCGTGCAACGACGCTCGGGAGGGCCCAGGGGTCCTTCCCTGCGCGGCCCTGCTACGAGAACGACAGGAGCTACAGGTGAAGAGAGCGACTCAGGCCACCGCGCTCGCGGCGGTCGCCGCGCTCGCGCTGGCCGCGTGCGGCGCCGCACCCGAGGACGACGAGACGACCGGCAGCGGTGACGACACCGCGGGCGGCAACTCCGACTTCTCCGCGTGCATGGTGTCCGACGCCGGCGGGTTCGACGACCAGTCCTTCAACCAGTCCGGGTTCGAGGGCCTCGAGCAGGCCGAGGACGAGCTCGGGGTCACGATCCACTCGGTCGAGTCCCAGGCGGACACGGACTACGCGCCCAACATCGACAGCCTGGTCCAGCAGGGCTGCAACCTCGTCATCGGCGTCGGCTTCCTCCTCGAGGACCCGATCCAGACCGCCGCCGAGGCGAACCCCGAGACCGAGTTCGCGCTCATCGACTCGGCGTTCTCCGACGCGGACTTCAACCCGGTCGAGATCGACAACGCCAAGCCGATCCTCTTCAACACCGCGGAGGCGGCGTTCCTCGCCGGCTACCTCGCGGCGGGCATGACGGAGACGGGCACGGTCGCGACGTTCGGCGGCATCCAGATCCCGTCCGTGGCGATCTTCATGGACGGCTACGTCGACGGCGTCGCGCAGTACAACGAGGACAACGGCACCGACGTCAAGGTCCTCGGCTGGGACAAGGAGGCCCAGACGGGCACCTTCACCGGCGACTTCGACAACCAGGCGAACGGCCAGAACGTCACGCAGGGCTTCATCGACCAGGGTGCGGACATCATCATGCCCGTCGCCGGGCCGGTCGGCCTGGGCGCCGCGGCGGCCGCCGAGTCCGGTGGCGCGAAGATCATCTGGGTCGACTCGGACGGCTTCCTCACCACCGACTACGGGAGCCTCATCCTCACGTCGGTCATGAAGCAGATCGGCCCGGCGGTCTTCGACACCGTCAGCGAGGCCGCGGACGGCAACTTCTCGAGCGAGGCCTACGTCGGCACGCTGGAGAACGAGGGCGTCGGCCTGGCACCGTTCCACGACTTCGAGGACGCGGTCCCGGTCGAGCTCCAGGACCAGCTCGCGCAGTACCAGGAGCAGATCATCGCGGGCGACCTCGTCGTCGAGTCGCCGAACGCGCCGTGACGCGACGCTGAACACCGTCGGCCCGCCGCCTCGCGCGGCGGCCCGGCACCGGTGGCCCGGGCACCTGCCCGGGCCACCGTCATGACGACGCCGAGGTCGTCAGCATCTGCGACGACACCCACGACGCGCCGCGCTCCACCGAGTGCGGTTCGATGGATCGACGGGTACCGAGCGCGAGTACTGCGAGCACGAGGAGAGGCAGACCGGTGAAGCTGGAGCTGCGCGGGATCACGAAGATCTTCGGGTCCCTGGTCGCCAACGACCACATCGACCTGGTCATCGAGCCGGGCGAGATCCATGCCCTGCTCGGCGAGAACGGCGCGGGCAAGAGCACGCTCATGAACGTGCTGTACGGCCTCTACGACCCCGACGACGGCGAGATCCTCGTCGACGACGTCCCGGTGCACTTCACCGGCCCCGGTGACGCGATGGCGGCCGGCATCGGCATGGTGCACCAGCACTTCATGCTCGTGCCGGTCTTCTCCGTCGCGGAGAACGTGGCGCTGGGCCACGAGCCCGTCAAGGGTGCGGGGCTCATCGACGCACGGCGCGCACGCCGGCTCGTGCAGGAGATCTCCGACCGGTTCGGGTTCGAGGTCAACCCCGACGCGATGGTCGAGGACATCCCCGTCGGCGTCCAGCAGCGCGTCGAGATCATCAAGGCGCTCTCGCGCGACGCGCGCGTGCTCATCCTCGACGAGCCGACGGCGGTCCTCACCCCTCAGGAGACCGACGAGCTCATCGCGATCATGCGCCAGCTCAAGGCCGCGGGGACGTCGATCGTCTTCATCACCCACAAGCTGCGCGAGGTGCGCGCGGTCGCCGACCGCATCACGGTCATCCGCCGCGGCAGGGTCGTGGGCACGGCCGACCCGAGCACGAGCGAGACGGAGCTCGCGTCCCTCATGGTCGGTCGGTCCGTCTCGCTCGGGGTGGACAAGGCGCCCGCCGAGCCGGGCGACGCCACGTTCCGGGTGGACGACCTCACGGTCATGGACGACGCCGGCACGGCCGTCGTCGACCGCGTGAGCCTCGACGTCGCGCGCGGCGAGATCCTCGTCGTCGCCGGCGTGCAGGGCAACGGCCAGACCGAGCTCACGGAGACCATCGTCGGGCTGCGCAAGCCCGTCGCCGGCTCGGTCCTGCTCGACGAGAGGGAGCTCGTGGGCCGCAGCGTCTCCCAGGTCCTGGAGGCCGGGGTGGGGTACGTCCCGGAGGACCGCAGCACCGACGGCATCATCGGGACGTTCTCGGTCGAGGAGAACCTCGTCCTCGACCTCGTGACGTCGGCCCCGTACTCGCGCGGCGGCGCGCTCGCCCGCGGCACGATCCGCGACAACGCCGAGCAGCGCATCGTCGAGTTCGACGTCCGCACGCAGTCCGTCGAGACGCCCGCGGGCACGCTCTCGGGCGGCAACCAGCAGAAGGTCGTGCTCGCGCGCGAGATGTCCCGCCCGCTGCGGCTGCTCATCGCGTCGCAGCCCACGCGCGGTCTCGACGTCGGGTCGATCGAGTTCGTGCACCAGCGCATCGTCTCGGAGCGGGACAAGGGCACGCCCGTGATCATCGTGTCCACCGAGCTCGACGAGGTGCTCGCGCTCGCCGACCGCATCGCGGTGATGTACCGCGGTCGTGTCGTCGGCGTCGTGCCGGGCGACACGGACCGCGACGTGCTCGGTCTGATGATGGCCGGGGTCCCGCTCGAGGAGGCGGTCGTGCAGGCCGCCGAGCACCACACGACACTCGGCGAGGCCGACCTCGAGGCGGAGGACGCGCCGTCAGGCACGGGAGCCGTCGACGACACGGACGCGGCCGTCGCCCGCGAGGAGGAGATCCAGTGACCCAGCAGGCAACGCCCGACGACGCGGCGGCGCTCCCGCCGACGCCCGCGCCCCCGAGCGACGTCGAGAAGCCGGACGAGCCCGCGGGCCGGGGCGTCCTGCGCGAGATGCTCGAGAGCAGCTGGCTCGTCTCGTTCCTCGCGATCGTCGCCGCGCTCATCCTCGGCGGCGTCCTCATCGCGGCGGCGGACCCCGAGGTCCAGCAGGCCGCGACCTACCTCTTCGCCCGACCCTCGGACTTCTTCGAGGCGGTGTGGACCGCGGTGTTCGGCGCGTACAGCGCGCTGTTCCAGGGCTCGGTCGTCAACTTCCAGGCGCCGGACCTCGCGCGTGCGCTGCGCCCGCTCACCGAGACGATGACCGTCTCGACCCCGCTCATCCTCGCGGGCCTCGGCCTCGGCATCGGCTTCCGCGCCGGCCTGTTCAACATCGGTGCGCAGGGGCAGATCATCCTGGGCGGCGTCTTCGCCGGGTTCATCGGCTTCACGTTCTCCCTGCCGCCCGGCCTGCACCTCCTGCTCGCGGTGCTCGGTGCCGCGCTCGGCGGGGCGATCTGGGCCAGCATCGCCGGTGTCCTCAAGGCACGGACCGGCGCGCACGAGGTGATCGTCACGATCATGCTCAACAACATCGCGATCTACCTCGTCGCCTACCTGCTCACGACCGACGCGTTCCAGCGGCCGGGCAGCTCGAACCCGATCAGCCCGCCGATCCCGGGCAGCGCGACCTTCCCGCTGCTCCTCGGCGGCGGCTTCCGGCTCCACCTCGGGTTCCTCCTCGCGCTCGTCGCGGCGGTCGGCGTGTGGTGGCTCATGGAGCGCTCGACCCTCGGCTTCCGGTTCCGGGCGGTCGGCGAGAACCCGAACGCGGCGCGCACGGCGGGGATGTCGGTCGCGTGGACCACGGTGTGGGTCATGGCGATCGCCGGTGCGCTCGCCGGCCTCGCGGGCAGCGCCCAGGTGCTCGGCACTGAGAAGGTGCTCACCGCGGGGGTCGCGGCGAGCTTCGGCTTCGACGCCATCACGGTGGCCCTGCTCGGCCGCTCGCGCCCGCTCGGCACCGTCCTCGCGGGCCTCCTCTTCGGCGCGCTGCGTGCGGGGGGCTTCGCGATGCAGGCGCGGACCGGTACGCCGATCGACATCGTCCTCGTCGTGCAGTCCCTCATCGTGCTGTTCATCGCCGCCCCGCCGCTCGTGCGGGCCATCTTCCGGCTGCCCACGCCGGGCGGCCCCTCGCGCGCGGAGCGCAACGCGGCCCGCAAGCGGGAGAAGGCGCTCCAGACCCCGACGACGACCCAGGAGGCGGGCGCATGAGCACCGCGACCACCACGCCGGCACCCGCCGCGGCGCCGGAGCGTGCGGCCAAGCCGCTGCCACCGATCAGCTGGCGCGGCCCGATCGCCTACGCGGTCATCGGGCTGCTGTCGCTCGTGTTCTTCGCGCTCCTGCCGGCGAGCGGCCACCAGACGACCTTCCGACTGTCGACCGCGAACGACTTCTTCCAGATCGCGCCGGTCACCGTGAGCTCCACGGGTGCCGCGATGTTCCTGTCGATCCTCGCCCTCCTGCTCGCGGGGCTGTCGTCCTGGGCCGCGGCCGACCGACGCAAGGTCGGCGTGTGGCTGCCGATCGTCTTCGGCGTCGCGGTCGTCTTCGCGTTCCTGTGCTGGGCCGGGGCGGGCAAGTCGGCGATCCCGCTGACCGGTCTCCTCCAGGGCTCGCTGTTCCTCGCGGTGCCGCTCGTGTTCGGCGCGCTCTCCGGCGTGCTGTGCGAGCGCGTCGGCATCATCAACATCGCGATCGAGGGCCAGCTCCTCGCCGGGGCGTTCCTCGCCGCGGTCGTGGCCTCGTTGACGTCCTCCGCGTACGCCGGCCTCATCGCCGCCCCGATCGCGGGCGCCCTCGTGGGTGTGCTGCTCGTGATCTTCTCCGTGAAGTACTGGGTCAACCAGATCATCGTCGGCGTCGTGCTCAACGTCCTCGTCGTCGGAGTGACGAGCTACCTGTACTCGACGGTCCTCACGGAGGACCCCGCGACCTGGAACGCGCGCAACCCGCTGCCGGTCCTCGAGATCCCGGTCCTGTCCCAGATCCCCGTCGTCGGGCCCGTGCTGTTCCGGCAGACGCTGCTCGTCTACATCATGTACGTCGTCGTGATCCTGCTGCAGGTCTTCCTCTTCCGGAGCAGGTGGGGCCTGCGCCTGCGTGCCGTCGGCGAGCACCCCAAGGCCGCGGACACGGTCGGCATCAAGGTCAACGCGACGCGCGTGCGCAACACGATCCTGGGTGGCGCGGTCGCCGGTCTGGGTGGCGCGTTCTTCACGGTCGCCGCGGGGCTCGCGTTCGGCAAGGAGATGACGGGCGGCAAGGGCTTCATCGCCCTCGCAGCCATGATCCTCGGTCGCTGGAACCCGGTCGGCGCGCTCGTCGCGGCGCTGCTGTTCGGGTTCTCCGACAACCTCCAGACGGTGCTCGGCATCGTCGGGACGCCGATCCCCAGCCAGATCATGCTCATGACGCCGTACGTCGTGACGATCTTCGCCGTCGCCGGCCTCGTCGGGCGCGTGCGCCCACCGGCCGCCGAGGGCATCCCCTACGTCAAGTGAGCGCGACGAGTGAGGACACCATGACCCCCGTTCCCGACGTCGACTGGGACGCCCTGCGGGAGGCCGCGCGCGAGATCATGACGCGCGCCTACGCGCCCTACTCCGGCTACCCCGTCGGGGCCGCGGCGCTCGTCGACGACGGTCGCGTCGTCGTCGGTGCCAACGTGGAGAACGCCGCGTACGGCGTGACGCTGTGCGCCGAGTGCTCGCTCGTGAGCCTGCTCGTCGGGACGGGTGGCGGGCGCCTCGTGGCGTTCGCGTGCGTCGACGGCCGCGGCGAGACGCTCATGCCCTGCGGCCGGTGCCGTCAGCTCCTCTGGGAGCACGGCGGCCCCGACCTGCTGGTGGACACGGTGCGTGGTATCAAGACGATGAGGGACGTGCTGCCCGACGCCTTCGGGCCCGAGAATCTCAAGGAGCGCTCGTGAGCAGCGACGACGTGGCCGCGCAGGACGGCGGGACCGAGGAGCAGGACGGCGGCGGGGCGACGGCCGACGCGACGGGCGGTGACGACGCGGCGACCGCGCCGGAGCCCTTCGACGCGGTCGACGTCATCCGGACCAAGCGCGACGGGCAGCGGCTCGATCCCGCCCAGATCGACTGGGTGATCGACGCCTACACGCGCGGGGTCGTGGCCGAGGAGCAGATGGCCGCGCTCGCCATGGCGATCTACCTCAACGGCATGGACCGCACCGAGATCGGGCGCTGGACCCAGGCCATGATCGCGTCGGGCGAGCGCATGGACTTCTCGGGCCTGTCGCGCCCGACGGCGGACAAGCACTCGACCGGGGGCGTCGGGGACAAGATCACCCTGCCGCTCGCGCCGCTCGTCGCGGTCTACGGCGTGGCGGTCCCGCAGCTGTCCGGGCGCGGGCTCGGGCACACGGGAGGCACCCTCGACAAGCTCGAGGCGATCCCCGGCTGGCGCGCGGCGCTCACCAACGAGCAGATGATGAACGCGCTCGAGCACGTGGGCGCGGTCATCTGCCAGGCCGGTTCGGGTCTCGCTCCCGCCGACCGCCTGCTGTACGCGCTGCGCGACGTGACGGGAACGGTCGAGTCCATCCCGCTCATCGCGAGCTCGATCATGAGCAAGAAGATCGCCGAGGGGACGGGCGCGCTCGTGCTCGACGTCAAGGTCGGCTCGGGCGCCTTCATGAAGGAGCTCGACCAGGCGCGCGAGCTCGCGCGGACCATGGTCGACCTCGGCACCGACGCGGGGGTGCGCACGGTCGCGCTCCTCACCGACATGTCGACGCCCCTCGGCCTCACGGCGGGCAACGCCCTCGAGGTGCGCGAGTCCGTCGAGGTGATGAAGGGCGAGGGGCCGCAGGACGTCGTCGACCTCACGGTCGCGCTCGCGCTCGAGATGCTCGCCGGCGCCGGCCGGCCGCAGGACGAGGGCGACGTGCGGCACGCGCTCGTCGGTGGACGGGCGTTCGACAAGTGGCGCGCGATGATCGCGGAGCAGGGCGGCGACCCGCGCGCCCCGCTGCCGGTGGCGCGCGAGAAGGAGCACGTGGTCGCGGAGCGCGACGGCGTCCTCGAGCGCCTCGACGCCTACGCCGTGGGCGTCGCCGCGTGGCGGCTCGGCGCGGGTCGTGCGCGCAGGGAGGACCCGGTGCAGGCGGGAGCGGGCGTCGAGCTCTTCGCCAAGCCCGGCGACGTCGTGCGCAAGGGGCAGCACCTCATGACCCTGCACACGGACACCCCGGAGCGGTTCGAGCGTGCGGTGCAGGCGCTCGACGGCGCGTGGGGCATCGCGGAGCCGGGCACGCCCGTCGAGCGCACGCCCGTCGTGCTCGACCGCATCTCCTGACCGTGGCGCAGGAGGAGCCCGGCGCGGAGGTCCCCGACACCCGTCGGCCCCGGTCCGTGTACGGGGTCGGGACCGAGCCCGACGCGCGGTTCAGCCTCGCGAACGAGCGCACCGCGCTCGCGTGGGTCCGCACGGGCCTCGGCCTCGTCGCCGGCGGGGTCGCGCTGACGTCGTTCGCGACGTTCGCGGACCTCAGCGGCGCCCTCGACGTCGTCGCGGGCGGGGCGTGCCTCGTGGGCGCCGGGTTCGCGGGGTACGCGCTCGTGTCGTGGCGGCGCAACGAGCGCGCGCTGCGGTTGCGGCAGCGCCTCCCGGCGCCGAGCGGGCTACCCGTCCTCGTCGCGGGCGTCGTCGTCCTGGCGCTGGTCCTCGCGGGCTACGCCCTCGGGGCGGCGGTCGGCGGGTGAGCGCCTCGCCCGACCACCGTCCCGCGGGCCCCGCCCCGCGGGACGAGGGTCTCCAGCCCGAGCGCACGGCGCTCGCGTGGCAGCGGACCGTCCTCGGGGTCGTCGTCGGGTCGCTCCTGCTCGCGGCGGCGGGGCTGCGCGCCGGCTCCGTCGTCACCGTGTGCGCCGCGGTCGCGGTGGGCGTGCTCGCGCTCGTCCCCGCGGTGCTGCGCCCGCCCACCGGAGGCCTCCCGCGGGACGGGAGGCTGTACTCGTGGTCGTTCCTCGTGCGCGTCGCCGGCCTGGTCGTGTCCCTGGCGCTGGTCGGCGCGGCCTGGTCCCTGGGCCGCGTGCTGGGGGCCGCGTGAGCACGCTCGGCGGGCTCCGGCTCACCAGTCTCGCCCGGCTCGCGCCCGCTCGAGCGCTGCCGGCGGCGCCCCCGCACGGGGTGTACCCGCTGCCCGACGGCGGCCCGCACCACGTGCTCGACCTCGCCCGCCGCGCCGGTCACGCCGAGGACGTCGTACGCGGTCTCGTGACCACGCTCCGCGCGCTCGACGCCACCGTGCGCGAGGAGGTGCTCGACCCGCTGGGCCGCCGCGCCGATCTCGCCGGGCGACGGCGCAGGCTCCCGGTGCGGCCCCTCTCGCTCGGCGGGGCGCGTGCGCGCCAGACGGACGGCACGACGTGCGGCTCGAGCGTCCTGGGACTGCTCGCCGCGTCCGGTGACCCGGTGCTCTCGCTCTGGCTCGTGGCCGGGCTGCGGCCCGGTGAGCCGCCGGGGGAGCGGGACCACGGGCGGGGGCGAGGCGCCGCCGAGCGCTTCCGGACCCTCCAGCGCGTCGTCAAGGCGCGCACCAACCGCCGCGCGCTCGGCCCGTTCGCCTGGCCGGACGCGATCGGGACGCCACCGTGGGGAGCCGCGCGCGTCGCACGCTACGCCGACGTCCGCTACGTCGACCGGGTCGTCGGCGACGGCGTCCTCGGTTCCCCGCTCGTCGCGGCGGCGCTCACCTCCGCGGCCCGCGGGGTCCCGGTGCCGTTGTTCACCGGCGGCGACCTGGGACGCGGCGTCGCGACGGCGGTGCCGCGGCACGTCGTCCTGCTCACGGCCGCGGACCCTGCGGCCCCCGACGACCCCGCGGGCGGGGTCGCTCGTGCCGGGGACGCACGGGGGCCGCGTCGGTGCTGGGTCTACGAGCCGTCGTCGGGCACGGTGCACCGCCTCGCGGCGCACGACCTGGTCGCGGGTGCGACGGACGCCGCCGCGCGCCGCGCCCTGGGCGGCTGGCCCCACGTGTGCTGGGCGCTCCTGCCCGCCGGCAGGGCTGGCGAGCGTCGCGGCCCGGCGCGAGGATGGGCGTAGGCGCCGCGCACGAGGTGCGGAGTCGAGCCGAGAGGTGAGGAGTCGCGATGAGCACCGTGCCCGGGGACGACGCCTGGCGGGACGCCGGTCTGGTCGCGCGCGACGAGGACGTCGTGAGCCTGGCCGAGGAGACGGCGGACGACGGTCCGGGCGTGGCGGACACCGAGCACGAGCGCGACGAGTACCGACCCCGCACCGCGCGCCCCGACCTCGACGGCGAGGCGGACGAGGCCGACGTCGTCGAGCAGGCGTCCGCGGTCCCGGGCGGCGAGGACGACTACGCCTGAGGGCGGGCCGGGTCCGCGGGGACGCTCGGCGCGAACGCACCCGTACCGGCCGGTACCGTGAGCGCATGACCACCGAGAACGCGCTGCTGACCGTCGACGTCATCCGCTCGCTGCCCAAGGTCGTGCTGCACGACCACCTCGACGGCGGACTGCGTCCCGCCACCATCCTCGATCTCGCCGCCGACGTCGGGCACCAGCTTCCCGCCGGCGACGCCGAGTCCCTCGGCGCCTGGTTCGCCGAGTCCGCCGACTCCGGCTCGCTCGTGCGCTACCTCGAGACGTTCGACCACACGATCGCCGTCATGCAGACGCGCGACGCGCTCGCGCGCGTCGCCCGGGAGGCCGTGCTCGACCTCGCGCGCGACGGCGTCGTCTACGCCGAGCAGCGCTGGGCGCCCGAGC
>CAZFUQ010000096.1:0-13337 GCA_964521905.1 uncultured Cellulosimicrobium sp. | reverse complement strand
GGAGCCGGACCCGCGCGGGTCAGAAGTCGAAGTCCGCGATGTTGTCCGTGTCGAACACGAACGGGTCGCCGAGGAGCACGACGCCGTCGGCGCCGACCTCGTACTCGCCGAGACGGCCTGCCTCGAAGGTGTCTCCCTCCTCACCGGTGATGTCACCCTCGATCAGGGCCTTCGCGGTGAAGGCCGTGAGGTAGCCGAGGTCGGCCGGGTTCCACAGCGCGAAGGCCGTGACGGTGCCGTCCTCGACGTACTCGCGCATCTGGTTGGGGGTGCCGAGACCCGTGAGCACCAGGGCGCCGTGGCGCTCCGACGTCGACAGGTAGCGTGCCGCGGCGGCGATGCCCACGGTCGTCGGCGAGACGATCCCCTTGAGGTCCGGGTGGGTCTGCAGGAGCGCCGCCGTCTTGTCGAACGACGTCTGGTCGTCGTCGTCGCCGTAGACGGTCTCGACGAGCGTGATGTCCGGGTAGTCGCTCGCGAGGTACTCCTTCATGAGCTCGATCCAGGCGTTCTGGTTCGTCGCGTTGGCCGAGGCGGACAGGATCGCGATCTCGCCCGCACCGCCGATCTGCTCGGCGATCAGGTCGACCTGGACCTTGGCGATGCCGTCGGCGTCGGCCTGGTTGACGAACACGTCGCGGCACTCGGGGTTGGTGTCCGAGTCGAACGTGACGACCTTGACCCCGGCGTCGCGCGCCTCGTCGAGGGCGTCGCAGATGGCCTGGGGGTCGTTCGCCGAGGCGGCGATCGCGCCCACGCCCTGCTGGGTCAGCGTGTTGATGTAGCTGACCTGCGCGTCCGGCGTGGCCTCGGTCGGGCCGACCTCGGCGAACGTGCCGTCGAACTCCCCGATCGCCTCCTCCGCGCCGGTGGACGACGTGTCGAAGTAGGGGTTGCCGAGGTTCTTGGGCAGGAAGGTGATCGACAGGTCGCCGCTCCCCTCCCCGCCGCCCCCGGTGCTGTCGTCGCCGGACCCCTCGACGGTGCACGCCGAGGCGACGAGGCTGAGGCTCAGCGCGAGCGCGGCGAGACCGCCGACCCGCATGGGCAGAGACTTCATCGTTTCTTTCCCTTCGTCTGACGACGGCCTGGTCGGGCCGCCCGCCGGATGGTGACGGTCATGCGCCTGCGGCGGCGACCGTGTCGGTGGGCGCCGCGGAACGCGCACGCCGTCTCTTGCGCGTCCTCGCCAGGGCGGCGGACAGGACGACGGACAGCACGAGCAGGACGCCCGTGATGATGTTGATGACGTCGGACGTGACCCCGGCGACGCGCAGCGCGCTGGACAGGACGCCGATGAGGAGGACGCCGGCGACCACGCCGTGCAGGGCCCCGCGGCCGCCGAAGATCGAGACACCACCGAGCAGCACGGCGGCGATGACCTGGAGCTCGAGCCCCGTGGCGTTGTCGCCGCGCGCGCTGCCGTAGCGCAGCGTGTAGTAGATCCCGGCGAGGGCGGAGACCAGCCCCGCGAGGACGAAGAGGACGAGCTTCGAGCGCTCGACCCGGACGCCGGAGAAGCGCGCGGCCTCCGGGGACAGGCCGATCGCGTACAGCCCGCGCCCGAACGGCGTGAGGTGCAGCAGCACGACGAACGCGAGGATCAGGACGACGAGGAGGACCGTCACCGTCGGGACGTTCGAGACACCGATGCGCGACCGGGCCAGGTCGGTCCAGAACTCGGGGAAGTCGGTCACCGCCGTCGTCCCCAGGAGGCCCACCGCGAGGCCGCGGAACAGGGCCAGCGTGCCGATGGTCACGGCCAGCGAGGGCAGCCCGACGACGGTGACGAGGAACCCGTTGAGGGCCCCGCCGAGCGCCCCGACCAGCAGGGCGACGAGCGCCGCGAGCTCGAACGACCACCCGGCCTGGGTCAGCACGCCCGTGAGCACGCTCGCGAGCCCCACCACGCTCGCCACGGACAGGTCGATCTCCCCCGTGACGATGACGAGCGTCATCGGCAGCGCGACGAGCAGGATCGGCGTCACGTCGAGCAGCAGGTACGTGAGCGTGATGGGCTGGCCGAACCCGGGCACCACGGCCGCCGCGACGACCGCGACGGCGACGAGCAGGAGGACGACGGCGGACTCCTGGGTGAGGAGCAGCCGGCGCCACGCCGGGCGGGAGTGCTCCGCGTACCGTCGCGCGGCGGCCGGGCTCTCGGTCATGGTCGCCATCAGGCGTCCTCCCTCGCTTCGAGCAGGCTGCGCTTCTGCCGGACCGCGAGCACGCGGTCCAGGACGATCGCGCCGATGATGAGGACGCCCACGACGGCGCGCTGCCAGAAGTCGGGGATCCCGAGGATGGGCAGCGCACGGTTGATGGTCATGAGCAGCACCGCGCCGAGCGCCGCCCCCCACACCGTGCCGCTGCCGCCGAAGATCGCGACCCCGCCGATGACGGCGGCCCCGACGGCGTCGAGCTCCCACCCGGCGCCGGCCTGCGAGCTCACGGTCCCGTAGCGCGCGGCGTAGAGGACGCCGGCGAGGCCCGCCAGCGCGCCGGAGAGCACGAAGGCGCTCAGCACGCGGCGCCGGACGGCGAGCCCGTAGAGCTCGGCCGCCGCCGGGTCCGACCCGATGGCGTAGAGCTCGCGGCCCGCGCGCAGGTTGCGCAGCACCCAACCTGCGACGACCAGCACGACGAGCGCGACGATCGTCAGGACGGGGACGAACAGGACCTTCTGCGTCCCCAGGGCGAGGAAGCCCCGGGGCAGGTCGGACGCGTTCACGCGGTCGCTCCCCGCCCACAGGACGTTGATGCCCCGGTACGCGTAGAGCGTGCCGAGCGTGATGACGAGGGCCGGCACCTTGGCGAACGCGACGAGGAGCCCGTTGACCAGGCCGAGGAGCGCGCCGAAGAGGACGACGAGCACGAGGACCGCGACCACCGGGATCCCCTGGAGGTCGATGAACAGCCGGCCCGTGAGGTAGGCGGACAGCCCGAGGACGGAGCCGACGGACAGGTCGACGTTGCGCGTGATGATGACGATCGCCTGCCCGACGGCGACGATCACCAGGATCGACGGCGTGAGGAGCAGGTCGCGCCACCCGTCGGCGCTGAAGAGGAAGTTCGGGTTCGAGATCGTCGCGAGCGCGACGACGACGAGCAGCGCGAGGAGGATCCCGACCTCGCGGGCCGCGCCGACGCTGCGCAGGTGCCGGGTGACGTCCGACCGGGCGATGGCGGGGGCGCTCATGCGGGTGCTCCGACCGCGTGGGTGGCGGCGAACATGACGGCCTCGGACGTGGCCTCGGCGCGCGGGATCTCGGCGGTGATCCGTCCCTCGCGCATCACGAGGACCCGGTCCGCCATGCCGAGCACCTCGGGCAGCTCGGACGAGATCATGAGGATCCCCATCCCGCGCCCGGCGAGCTCGGACAGGAGCCGGTGGACCTCGGCCTTGGTCCCGACGTCGATCCCGCGCGTCGGCTCGTCGACGACGAGGACGCGCGGCTCGGTCGCGAGCCACTTGCCGAGCACGACCTTCTGCTGGTTGCCGCCCGACAGGGTGCCGACGACCGCGTCCAGGGCACCGGCCTTGACCTCGAGCCTGCTGGCCCAGGTCCGCGCCGCCCGGTTCTCGGTGCGCGAGAAGATCAGGCCCGCACGCGCGAGCCGGTCGCGGATCGCCAGCGTGACGTTCCGCGAGAGCGACGAGTCGACGACCAGGCCCTGCTTGCGCCGGTCCTCGGGGACGAGGGCGAGCCCGGCGCGCATCGCGGCAGCGGGGTCCTTGCGACGCAGCGGACGGCCGTCGAGACGCACCGAGCCCGTGTCGTAGCCGTCGACGCCGAAGACGGCGCGAGCGACCTCGCTGCGCCCGGCGCCGACGAGGCCGGCCAGCCCGACGATCTCGCCCGCCCGGACCGTGAACGTGATGTCGTGGAAGACGCCCGCGCTCGTGAGCCCGTCGACCTCGAGCAGCGGCTCACCCACCTCCGTGGGCTGCTTCGGGAACAGCTCGGACACCTCGCGCCCGACCATCCGGCGCACGATCTCGTCCTCGGTCGTGCTCGCGATCGCGCTCGTGGCGACGTACGCGCCGTCGCGCATGACCGTGACCGTGTCGCAGAGGTCGAACACCTCGTCGAAGCGGTGGGAGATGAAGACCAGACCGCGGCCCTCGTCGCGCAGGCTCCGCGCGATCTGGAACAGCCGCTCGACCTCGACGCCGGACAGCGCGGCGGTCGGCTCGTCCATGACGAGGAGGCGCGCGTCGAGCGAGACCGCCTTGGCGATCTCGATGACCTGCTGGTCGGCGATGGACAGTCCCTCCGCGGGACGCTCGGGATCGATCGTCACCCCGAGCCGCTCGAACAGCTCCTCCACCTCACGGCGCATCGCCCGGCGGTCGATACGTCCGAGGCGGCCGACGGGCTGGCGTCCCATGAAGACGTTCTCGGTCACCGAGAGGTCGGGGAAGATCGTGGGCTCGTGATAGATGACGGCGACGCCCGCCGCCTTGGACTCGGCCGTCGTGCGGAAGTCGACGTCCCGCCCGTCGAGGCGCAGCTCGCCGGCGTCGCGCCGGTAGAGGCCGGCGACGATCGTCACGAGGGTCGACTTGCCCGCCCCGTTCTCCCCGACGAGCGCGTGGATGGATCCCGGGAGCACCGTCAACGTGCCCGCGGACAGCGCGACGACGCTGCCGAAGGTCTTGCGGATGTCCCGGAGCTCGAGAACGGGTCGAGGTCCCGTGGGTGTGCTGTTCGTCATTGAACCTGCTCGCTGGTCGTCGTCGATCGCGGCCGCTCGGGAATGAATCGTTTCAGATCCGAACGTTCGCCATGTTTCCACACGGCAATATCACTGTCAACCTTCCTCTCCGGGCCCTCCGCGGTCCCGCTGCGGCCTCCCTCCGGGCCGCCCGCGCGCCGCGCCCGCTGCCGAGCCACCGCCCCAGTGGGTAGGGTGCGACCGACGGTCGACGTGCGGCGACGGTCCCGCGGGCCGACGCGGGCCGCGGGCCGGACCGGGAGCGGTCCGGAGGTGAGCATGACAGTCAGCGTGAAGGACGTCGCGGCGGCGGCGTCCGTCTCGGTCGGCACGGTGTCCAACGTCCTCAACCGGCCGGAGAAGGTCGCGCCCGCCACGGTGGAGCGCGTCCTCGCGGCGATCGAGGACCTCGGGTTCGTCCGCAACGACGCCGCGCGCCAGCTGCGCGCCGGGCGCAGCCGGTCGGTCGGCCTCGTCGTCCTCGACGTCCGCAACCCGTTCTTCACCGACATGGCGCGCGGCGCCGAGACCCGCGCCGTGGAGGCCGGGCTCACGGTGCTCCTCGGCAACAGCGACGAGCAGGCGGCCCGCGAGGACGCCTACCTCGCCCTCTTCGAGGAGCAGCGCGTCCACGGCGTCCTCGTCGCCCCGCTCGGCGGCGACGTCTCGCACCTCGAGCGCCTGCGCGACCGCGGCACCCCCGTCGTGCTCGTCGACCGCGCGTCGTCGGGCGACTCGTTCTCCTCCGTCGCGGTCGACGACGTGGCCGGCGGTGAGATCGCCGTGCGCCACCTGCTCGAGACCGGGCGACGACGGATCGCCTTCGTCGGCGGCCCGCTCGCGATCCAGCAGGTCGCCGACCGGCTGGCGGGCGCGCGCCGGGCGACGGCCGAGGTCCCCGGGGCCACGCTCGAGCCGGTGACCACCGACGCCCTCACCGTCGACCAGGGGCGCACGGCCGGCGAACGCCTGCGCGACCGCCCCGCCGCGGAGCGCCCGGACGCCGTCTTCGCCGCGAACGACCTCCTCGCCCTCGGCGTCCTGCAGGCGCTCATGATGCACGGGTCCGTGCGGGTGCCCGACGACGTCGCGCTCGTCGGGTACGACGACATCGACTTCGCGTCCGCCGCCGTCGTCCCGCTCTCCTCGGTCCGCCAGCCCGCCACGCTCATCGGCTACACGGCGATGGACCTCCTGCTCGCCGAGGCGGGCGCGGGCGCCGACGGCGCCGGGCGTCAGCAGGTGACGTTCCAGCCCGAGCTGGTCGTCCGCGACTCGACGCGCACCGCGCGCTGAGGTCCCGCACCTACTGCTCCGCCGGGACCTCCACCGCCGGACGCGCACCCGGCTCGGGCTCGGCCGAGCGCTCGGGCTCGGCGGGGTGCTCCGGCTCGGCGGGGTGCTCGGGCTCGGCCTGGCCCCCGGTGCTCTCGGCCGCGGCGACCGCTCGACGACGCCGGGCGCGCAGCACGGCCAGCACCGCTCCTGCGAGCGCCGCGAGCACGAGGACGACGACGCCCGCGCCCGCCCACGGCGCGAGGCCGGACCGGGTGAGCGAGGTTTCGGCGCCCGCGGCCGCGGCGTCGAGCTCCCCGGCGTCGAGGGAGGCCCGGGCGGCGGCGGCGGACCTGTCGACGCCGAGCAGGGCCTCGCCCAGGTCGGAGAACGGGTCGCGGTCGCGCGCGGCCGCCTGCGAGGCCTCACCCACCGCGCCGACGACCTCGGTCGCGCGCGGGAGCACGGTCGCGAGCGCCGCGTACTCCTCGGCGGCCGCGGCACCCTCGTACTGCTCGCGCACGGCGGCCGGCGCCGGCAGGCCCGCCGCCTCGGCGGCACGCTGCACCGCGCCGGCGTCGGCGGCGACGTCGGACCCGAGCGCGTCGCGGACCACCGCCGCGTCCGCGAACGCCCAGTCCGTCATCGCGGTCCGCAGCCCGACCGGGGGCTGCCACGCGCCGTCGGCCTCGTCGAGGGCGACGTACGCCTCGCGGGCCGTGGCCCGCTCGTCGAGCAGCGGCGCCTGCTCGCCGTCCACGACCCAGGCGCGGTACGTGTCCGCCGCGTCGGCGACGCCGCCACGTACCTCGGCGAGGTCGAGGAACCGCTGCCAGTCGGTGCGGCCCTCGTTCGCGGTGCCCGAGCCCGGCACCTCGTAGGCGCTCTCCCCCGCGTAGGCACCCGAGACGACCGCGGCGAGCGCCTCGTCGTCGAGGTCCCCGAGGAGGTCGGTCATGGCCGTCGCCGACGCCGCGTAGGCGTACTCCTCGGCGGCGTCCACGCCACCCTCCAGGTCGACCTCCTGCCACGCGGTGAGCGCCAGCGCGTCGGCCGCGTCGCGGGCCGGGACCTCGCGCGGCTCGCGGTACCCGCCCGTGGCCTCGGCGACGCGCTGGCCGACGAGCTCGGCGAGGCCCTCGTAGAGCCAGCGACCCTCGAAGCTCGAGCCGTCGAACCACGCGTGGCTCAGCTCGTGGAAGAGCAGGCCCGCGTCGAGGTCCTCCGGGATGACGATCTCGCCCGAGGCGGAGTCGAACCACGCGTACCCGAGGACCTCGGGCGAGACGTCCTCACGGATCGTCTCGAGCCCGCCCGGCCACTCGTGCCCCACGGTGCGCTCGAGCAGGGGCAGGCCGGCGGTGACCTGCTCCTGGACGAAGGTGCTCCACTCGGCGTCGCCCGGGAAGCTCGCGAGCGTGAGCTCCGTGCCGCCGACCTCGATCTGCGTCTCGTCGACCTGCCCGGGGTCACGGGCGGAGACGAACGACCAGATGCCGTACTCGTCGGTGCTCTCGGTCGCGCGGTGCGTGCGCGTCGTCCCCTCGAGGATCGGCTCGAAGACGTCCGAGGTGCTGTCGAAGGACATGGACGACGGCGTGACGACCTCGACGGTGACCTGACCGGGATCCCCGGGGCCGTTCACGGCGAACGTCGCGTACCCGGGGCCGACGCGCGTGTACCCGTCGGAGCGGATGGGGTCGCCGGGGATGGTGTAGGTCCAGTCGACGGTGCGCTCGCGGCCCTGGTTGAGCGGCGCGAAGGACGCGGTCGCGAAGACCGTCGACGGGTCCTCGGACGGCTCGACGTCCACCCGCAGCGCGCTCCCGCCGCTCGTGGCGACCAGGTCCGTCGCCCCGGCGGGGATCGCGATGCCGTAGGAGTCCCAGTAGTAGGAGTACCCACCGCTGTCCGCCTTGTCGTTGCGCAGGGTCAGCGTGACGCTGACGCGCACCGGCCCGGCGCCGTCGAGCTCGTAGCGCGTGTGCGACGTCTCGGACAGCCCGTCGCCGGGGTCCGCGCCCGCCGCCGTCGGCGCGCCGAGGACCGCCGTGCACGCGAGCCCGATCACCACCGCGGCACGCGACGACCGTCGCCCTGCCGCTCCTCCTGCTACCACCCCTGCACCCGCCGTCCTCGCCGTGACCGAAGCCTGCCCTGCGGCACCGCGCGCGCCGGGCGTCGTCGACCGGCGTGAGGTACCGGGCGGAACTGTACCGCCCGGGACCGACGCCGCGGGCACCGGGCGGGCCCCGACCTCGCCGAGCTGGTCCGCACGGTCCGCCGGGACGGGTTCAGCCTCACCGAGGCGGCCCAGGTCGTCGGCGTCCCCGCCTCAGCCGCTGCCACCGCGCCGTCGAGCTGCTGCGGGCATGCTCGCCCGCGCCCGGCGCATCCTGGTCGACGACGGCGCGGTACGAGACCCTCGTCAGTCCTCCGGCTCCGGGTCGGAGGGCGCCCCGACCGCGTCGTCGGACTCGACGACGCGCGACGACTCGCCCGCGCCGCCCGGCTCGGGGATGCCGCGATCTTCGGGGGCGTAGTACCGGCCGGTGTAGCGCGGGCGCAGGAAGTTCTCGGTCGTCAGCACGGCGTCGACCTCCTCGGCCGTGAGCAGCCCGCGCGCCACGACGACGTCGCGCACCGACGCACCGGTCCTGGCCGCCTCGGCGCCCACGAGGTCGCCGTTGCGGTGCCCGATGATCTCGTTGAGGTAGGTGACGATGCCGATGGAGTCGAGCACGTGGCGGCGGCACACCTCGACGTTCGCGGTGATACCGGTGACGCACTTGGTGCGCAGCGCCTCGCACGCGTTGGTGAGCAGGCGCAGCGACTCGAACATCGCCTGCGCGAGCACCGGCTCCATGACGTTGAGCTGGAGCTGCCCGGCCTCGGCGGCGTGCGTGATCGTCACGTCGTTGCCCATGACCTTGAAGCACACCTGGTTGACGACCTCGGGGATCACCGGGTTGACCTTGGCCGGCATGATCGACGACCCGGCCTGCAGCTCGGGAAGGTTGATCTCCCCGAGCCCGGTGCGCGGGCCGGAGGACAGCAGGCGCAGGTCGTTGCAGATCTTCGACAGCTTGGCCGCGAGGCGCTTGAGGGCGGAGTGGACGGCGAGGTAGGCCCCGTTGTCGTACGTCGCCTCGACGAGGTTGGCGGCCGGGACCGCGGGCAGCCCGCTCACCTCGCCGAGCCACCGGGTCGCGACCTCCGGGTAGCCGGGCGGCGTGTTCAGCCCGGTGCCGATCGCGGTCGCACCCAGGTTGACCTCGAGCAGCAGCTCGCCCGCGACCTCCAGGCGCCGGATCTCCTCGCCGACGTTCACGGCGAACCCGGCGAACTCCTGGCCCAGGCTCATGGGGACCGCGTCCTGGAGCTGTGTGCGGCCCATCTTCAGGACGTCGGCGAACTCGGCCGCCTTCTCGTCGAACGCGCGCTCGAGCAGCAGCACCTCGCCCTGCAGGTGCTGGACGAGCTCGTGCACCGCGAGGCGGAAGCCCGTGGGGTAGGCGTCGTTCGTCGACTGCGAGCGGTTGACGTGGTCGTTCGGGTTGATGACGTCGTAGCGTCCCCGCTCGAACCCGGCGAGCTCGAGCGCGAGGTTCGCGACCACCTCGTTGGTGTTCATGTTGACGCTCGTCCCGGCGCCGCCCTGGAACACGTCGACGGGGAACTGGTCGAGGCAGCGCCCGCGCACGAGGATCTCGTCGCACGCCGCCACGATGGCGTCGGCGACGTCGCGCTGGATGGTGCGCAGCTCGCGGTTCGCGAGCGCCGACGCCTTCTTGACGAGCACCATGCCCCGGACCATCTCGGGGACGTCGCTGATCGTCGTCCCCGAGATCCGGAAGTTCTCCGTCGCCCGCACGGTGTGCACCCCGTAGTAGGCGTCCGCCGGCACCTCCCTGGTCCCCAGCAGGTCTTCCTCGGTCCGCGTCCGGGCGCTCGGCGACATGCCCCGACCGTATCGCCGCGGGGTGCCCGGTGCCGAACCGGCCTCAGCCGACCGGCACGTACTCGAACCGGTCCACCCGCACGACGGACGTCGTCGGGCGGCCCTCGCTCGTCGCGTGCACGCCGAGCCACAGCCCGAGGAACCCGCCGGTCGCGGCGGAGTCGAGCGTGCGCCCGTCGACGGTCGCGACGGGGACCGGGTCGTCGCCCGCCGGACCGGCGACGAGCCCGTAGTCCTGCCCGCGCACGCGCAGCCCGACGACGACCGGGTCCCCGGGCGCGGTGCGCACCGTGGTCTCGCCGACGACCTGGTCCGTCCCGCCGCGCCGGTGCACCGCGACGACGCGCCGCACGTCCTGCGGCCCGCCCTCCACGAGGAGCCGCACGTGGTCCTGCTCGGACTGGCGCACGACGACGCCCGCCCGCTCCCCTGCCACGACCGGCGGGTGCAGGGTCACGCTCACGTCGACGTCCCGGTGCTGCTGACGCACGCCGAGGAACGCGGGCGCGCGCTGCTCGGCGAGCGTCGTCGGGCGCACGGGCAGGTCCCAGCCCTCGCCCGCGGGCGTCGCGACGTCGCGCGGGACCGCCCGGACAGCGCACCAGCGCGGGTCGTCGGGCCGGACGACGCCGCTCACCCCGCCCTGGACCGCCGACCGGGGTGCGGCGGACGCGAACGGGACCTGCACGGCGTCGGGCACGCGCCCCTCGCCGGGCGCGAGGACCGGCCAGCCGTCCTCCCAGACGACCGGCACGAGGAACGTCTCTCGGCCCAGCGGGTAGTGGTAGCCGCCGTAGGGGCGCATGCCGAGCAGCACCGCCCACCACGAACCGTCGGGCGCCTCGACGAGGTCCGCATGACCCACGCCGACGACGTCCTGACCGCGCCCGAGGTGCCGGTGCGTGAGCACCGGGTTGGCCTTGTTCCCCTCGTACGGTCCGGTCACCGACGACGCCCGCGCCACGGACACCGCGTGGTGGAAGCCCGTCCCGCCCTCGGCCGCGAGCAGGTAGTACGTGCCGTCGACCCGGTACAGGTGCGGGCCCTCGGCCCACACCGCGCCGCGCACCGCGCCGGTCCACACGACGTGCTCCGGGCCCACCAGGGAGAACGTCGCGAGGTCCAGCTCGCGCACCCACACCTCGGTCTGCTGGTCCCACTCCGGCTCGGTCGCGAGGCGCGTGCCGTGCAGCCACGCGCGCCCGTCGTCGTCGAAGAAGATCGACGGGTCGATCCCCGCCACGTGCGCACCGGTCTCGTCGCGCAGCCACACCGGGTCCGACCACGGGCCGGCCGGGTCCGTCGCGGTCATGACGAAGTTGCCGCCGGGCGCGCCGTCGGGCGCACCCACGAGCGTGCACACGACCCAGAACGTGCCGTCGTGGTGACGCAGGGTGGGCGCGTACAGGCCGCCGGACGAGCGGACGCCGTCGTAGTCGAGCTGCCCCGACCGGTCGACGACGTCCCCCACGTGCTCCCACGTCGCGAGGTCGCGGCTGTGCAGCACCGGCAGCCCGGGCAGGTACTCGAACGTCGACGTGACGAGGTAGTAGTCGTCCCCGACGCGGCAGACGGACGGGTCGGGGAAGCACCCCGGCAGGACCGGGTTCGGCACCCGGCTCACGCGCGCTCCTCCGCCTCGACCGGGCCGGAGACCTGGACGGCGACGAGGCGGTCGTCGGCCGCGGTCACCGCGTGGACCGGACCGGTCACCGCGAGCCGCGCGCGCGACGTCGCCGCGCCGGGCACGACGCGACGCTCCGCCGGGCCGGACTCGTTGACGATGGCGCCGCCCGTCGTCGCGCCGAGGTCGTCCGGCCGCGGGGCCGCGTCCACGGCCCCCGCGTGCGCGCCGACCCACACCTCGACGTCGCCCGGCTCGACCACGCGCACGAGGCGGCGGTCGGAGAAGGCGAGGCGCGTCGTCGGGACGCGGAACGTCACGCGGCGGGACTCGCCCGCGGCGAGGTCCACGCGCACGTACCCGAGGAGCTGGGCGACCGGGCGCGGCACGGACCCGACGACGTCGTGCGCGTAGAGCTGGACGACGTCCGTCCCCGCGACGTCCCCGGTGTTCGACACCGTGACCGCCGCGGCGAACGTGCCGCCCGCGGCGACGTCCGCGTCGACCTCCAGGTCGGCGTACGCGAACGTCGTGTACGACAGGCCGAACCCGAACGGCCGCACGGGCGTCGGGTCGGCGGACGTCACGTCGGACGCGCTCCCGAGCACGGGGTGCAGGTAGGAGTACGGCTGGGCGCCGGCCGCGCGCGGCAGCGACACGGGCAGGCGGCCGGACGGGTTCACGGCCCCGGTGAGCACGTCCGCGACCGCGCGACCGCCCTCCTCTCCCGGGAAGAAGCCCTGCACGACGGCGGCCGGTCGCCCGGGCGCGTCGCCGCGCCTCCCGGACGCCTCGCCCGGGCGGTCGTCGAGCGCCCACCCGATCGCGTACGGGCGGCCCGTGAGGAGCACGAGGACGACGGGCGTGCCCGTCGCGACGGCCTCCTCGACGAGGCGGCGCTGGATGCCGGGCAGGTCGAGCGACTCCACGTCGTTGCCCTCGCCGACCGTGCCGCGGCCGAACAGGCCTGCCTCGTCGCCCACGACGACGACCGCGACGTCCGCGTCCCGCGCGGCCTCGACCGCCGCGGCGAGACCCGACGTGTCCTCGCCCTCGACCGCGCAGCCCCGGGCGTGCACGACCTCCGTCCCCGGCAGGGCCTCCCGGAGCGATTCCAGCACCGTCGGCAGCTCGATGCCCGCCGGCGTGCCCGGGTGGTGCGCGAGGACGTGGTTGACGAACGAGTAGCAGCCCATGAGCGCCTCGGGCGAGTCGGCGTTCGGCCCGAGGACGGCCACGCGCCGCGGTGCGGCGCGGTCCGCGGTCGCGCCGAACGGCAGCACGCCGTCGTTCGAGAGCAGCACGAGCGACTCCTGGGCGAGGTGCCGCGCGGTCGCGCGCTGCCGCGGGGTGTCGAGGTCGACCGCCGTCGGCGGCTCGTGGGCGTAGGCGCCCGGGTCGAGCAGACCGAGCTCCTCCTTCTGGCCCAGGACGCGCAGGACGGCGCGGTCCACCCACGCCTCGTCGAGCGCGCCCGAGCGCACGCGCTCGGCGAGCGGGGCGAGGTACGCGTCGCCCGTCGGCAGCTCGACGTCGATCCCCGCCTCCAGCGCGAGCGCCGCGGCCTCGCCGCGGTCGGCCGCGACGCGGTGCATGACCTCGAGGAACGCGACGGCGAAGTAGTCGGCGACCACGACGCCGTCGAACCCCCACGTGCCCCGCAGCACGTCGGTCAGGAGCTCCGGGCTCGACGCGACGGGCACGCCGTCGACCTCGGCGTAGGAGTTCATAACCGAGCGCGCGCCACCGTCCCGCTCC